>NZ_JAKVPP010000001.1:0-384712 GCF_022487435.1 Mediterraneibacter sp. NSJ-151
AGTCCCAATGTGGCCGGTCGCCCTCTCAGGCCGGCTACTGATCGTCGCCTTGGTAGGCCGTTACCCCACCAACCAGCTAATCAGACGCGGGTCCATCTCATACCACCGGAGTTTTTACCTCTGCACCATGCGGTGCTGTGGTCTTATGCGGTATTAGCAGTCATTTCTAACTGTTATCCCCCTGTATGAGGCAGGTTACCCACGCGTTACTCACCCGTCCGCCGCTCAGTCACAATACTCGTCATTCCGAAGAAATCCAAGTAAAGTGCTTCGCTCGACTTGCATGTGTTAAGCACGCCGCCAGCGTTCATCCTGAGCCAGGATCAAACTCTCGTTAAAAGTGTTTGTTCTAGTCAAGATTAACTCTAGCTAATCTATCCTTTTACTGTTGTTTTGGTTTGCTATAAACCGTTCTTAAAAAATTTTCTCTTAAAGAAATTTTCAAGGATCTGTTGTCTATTGTTTAGTTATCAATGTTCTTTGTTTTGTTGTCGTTTGCGACAGCTTTAATAGATTATCACATCTTTTGTCGTTTGTCAACAACTTTTTTATTTTTTTCTGTTTCGCTTCAAGTCACTCTCTCGATGTCTTGTTTGCGACAGCTAAAATAGAATATCATGTTTTTCATCTCTTGTCAACAACTTTTTTAATGTTTTCAAGTTTGATATTCTTTCGATGCATTGTCTTGCATCAAACGGAGAAAGAGGGATTTGAACCCTCGCGCCGGTCACCCGACCTACACCCTTAGCAGGGGCGCCTCTTCAGCCTCTTGAGTATTTCTCCTAGTACTGAATAACACCTATATACCAATAGGATTATTTAGTTCAACGCAACAGCGCAGAATTTATTATATAAGAGAATCCTGCACTTGTCAACGTCTTTTTCAAATTTTTTTACTTCATTTTTGCATTAATTTTATTTTTGTCTATTTTTCAACACAATACTGTTTAATAGCTGTTTCATAAAGATTATTACCCTCGCTGTCAATTACTACTATAACAGGGAAATTTTCTACTGTTAATTTACGAATAGCCTCTGTTCCAAGATCTTCATACGCAACAACTTCTGAACTCGTAATACATTTTGATAATAATGCTCCTGCTCCTCCAACTGCTGCAAAGTATACTGCATCATTTCTCACAATTGCATCAATTACAGCTTGTGAACGTTTTCCTTTTCCTATCATTGCACCTTGTCCAAGATCTAATAGCTGCGGTGCATACTTGTCCATACGGCTTGCTGTTGTCGGACCCGCTGAACCAATTGGTCTGCCTTCTCTTGCTGGAGACGGTCCCATATAATAGATTATCTGTTCTTTAATATCTATTGGTAAGTCTTCACCCTTTTCAAGGATTTCATACATTCTTTTGTGTGCAGCATCACGTGCAGTATAGATTGTTCCTGTTATGTATACATAATCTCCTGCTTTTAATGTTCTTGCTACTTCTTTTGTAATCGGAGCTGTTATATGTTTATCCATTTTTATATCCTTTCTCTTTATCTATGAAAATATTAAATTTCCCGGATTGCATGTCTGTTTACGTGACAACAAATATTTACCCCGACCGGAAGTCCTGCTATATGAGTCGGATATGTATTGATATTAACAGCCAATGCTGTCGTTGTACCACCAAGTCCTCCTGGTCCGATTCCCAGGCCATTAATTTTCTCCAACACTTCTTCTTCCATCTCTTTAACATATGGAATATCTGAATGTGTTCCTACTTCACGAGTCAGTGCTTCTTTTGCCATCAATGCACATTTTTCAAATGTGCCACCGATACCAACACCAACTACCATTGGCGGGCATGCATTTGGTCCAGCATCTTTCACAGCTGTAAGAATTGCCTCTTTCACTCCTTCAATTCCTTCTGCCGGTTTCAGCATGAACACTCGGCTCATATTCTCACTTCCAAATCCTTTTGGTGCGACTTTTATTTTTACCTTATTGCCGGCAACGATTTTTGTATGCAGAATTGCCGGTGTATTGTCTTTTGTATTTTCACGGATCAATGGATCTTTCACAACAGATTTTCTCAAGTATCCATCTACATAACCCTGTCGTACACCTTCATTGACTGCATCTTCAAGCAAACCTCCTTCAAAATGTACATCCTGGCCAATTTCTAAAAATATAACTGCCATTCCTGTGTCCTGACAAATCGGAATCATATCCTCTGCTGCTATTTTTAGGTTTTCCTGTAACTGCCCTAAGATTTGTTTTCCAAGTGGAGATTTTTCTGTTTGCTCCGCCTGTTTCATTGCTTTATCCATATCCGGTGACAGATAATGATTTGCTTCAATACACATTTCCTTTATATTTTTCGTGATTTCATTTACATTTATTGTACGCACCATAGCTCCTCCAATCACTTTGCTTTTGTATTTTTCTTTTACTATCATACTACCACATTGATACACTTCGCAAGAAAAAAGGATGAGTACACACCCGTATCCTCACCCTCGTTATTCTTAATTTCCACATTCAATACTGATTTCATTGAATTTTCCAAGAATATCCTCAATTTGTATTTTCTTTTTTTCTTCTCCGGAGTAATCCATAACTGCTTTTCCCTGATGTAACATCAGCAGTCTGTCGCCATACTCTACTGCATATCGAAGATTGTGTGTTACCATAATTGTTGTCAAATGCTTCTCTTTCACAACCTTATCAGTCAATTCCATAATCAAATCTGCTGTTTTAGGATCTAATGCCGCAGTGTGCTCATCTAAGATCAAAAAACGGATTGGTGTGAGGGTTGCCATTAAAAGTGCCATTGCCTGACGCTGTCCGCCCGACAATACACCTACTTTAACATCCATCTTGTCTTCAAGGCCAAGACCTAACTGACTAAGCTGCTCGCGATAAAAATCCAGTCTTGCTTTATTTTTTCCCATACGAAGACCATATATCTTACCCTTATTATCTGCAAGTGCCATATTCTCTGCAATGGTCATACTTGGACATGTTCCCATTGCCGTATTCTGAAATACTCGGCCAATATATTGATTTCTCTTAAATTCCTTCTCTTTTGCAATATCTTTTCCGTCAATGATAATACTTCCTGAATCAAGAGGAATGCTTCCACAAATTAAATTCAGCATAGATGTTTTTCCGGAGCCATTACTTCCCACCACAGAAACAAATTGGCCATCATCAATTGTTAAGTTGAAATTTTCAAACAAACACATTTCATTGATTGTTCCATGATTATAAAATTTATGAATATTTTTTAACTCAAGCATTGACTTTCACCTTCTTCTTTCTGTCTACACTAACAACTAAAATCACAAGGAACAGAATTGCTGTAACTAATTTTGTTGCTGTTGCTCCTGCAAATTTGAGAGCAAGTGCAACACATAATTTATAAAATATAGAACCTATGATAACTGCTGTTGTTGCTTTTACAAATGACATTTTCTTAAAGAAACTCATTCCAATGATAACACTTGCAAGACCTATGACAAGTGCACCTGTTCCCATTGAAATATCAAAAACTTTTGATTGCTGTGCAAATACACATCCACTCAAAGCAACAAGTCCATTTGAGATTGCAAGCCCAAGAATCTTTACATTTCCCTTATCTTTGGCAAGAGATGTTACAATTACATCATTATCGCCAACCGCACGAAGCAAATATCCTGACTGTGTTTTCATGTACAAGTCCATTAATATTTTACAGATTAATACAAGAACCAAAATAATTACAATATCCATCCATGCCGGAACCTGGTTTCCGAACAGTTTTTTTGTCATTTCATTTCTGAAAATTGTATTGCAGGAAAATAATGGCACATTGTTTGTTCCTGCAATATACAAATTAATTGTATATAATCCTGTCATCATAATGATACCTGATAACAAATCTCTTACCTTAAACTTTACATGAATCAATCCTGTACATATTCCGGCAACGATTCCTGCTGCAAATGCGATAATCAATGTCAGATATGGATTGACACCAACTTTCAATAATGCTGCCGTAACAGCCGCGCCCATTGGAAATGTTCCGTCTACTCCTAAATCTGGAAAATCCAGAATTTTATATGTGATATATACTCCAAGTGCCATGATTCCATAAATCATACCTTGTTCTAATACACTGATTAAAAAATCCATATCTGTCAACCTCTCTACCTTACAACTTTAAAAATCGTTCCTGCTCACATTTTTTGAACAGGAACTTTTTCTTTTTTTAATTTTCTGTAATCTCTGTGAATGATTCTACAGCACGCTCTTTCATTGTATCCGGTACTGTGATTCCAAGATTTTCTGCTACTTTTTCATTTACATAAAGGCTGCTTTCTGTGATCAGTTCATAATCCATTTCAGATGCACTTGCTTCGCCTTTTAAGATTTTTGCTGCCATTTTACCTGTGTCTTTTCCAAGCTGTGTATACTCGATTCCTTCTGCAGCCAGGCATCCAA
Source organism: Mediterraneibacter sp. NSJ-151 (assembly GCF_022487435.1). NCBI lineage: Bacteria > Bacillati > Bacillota > Clostridia > Lachnospirales > Lachnospiraceae > Mediterraneibacter > Mediterraneibacter sp. NSJ-151. Next base: position 4,430 of record NZ_JAKVPP010000001.1, read on the forward strand.
GCTTAACCTGCTCGATTTCGCTTCCAAATACCGGGATTCCCTTTTCGTTTGCCAATCCCAGAACTGTAGGAAGTGCACTTACAACTGTATTATCTGTCAGGTTTGTAAGACAATCTACTTTTCCGAGCAGATCAGATGCTGCAAGCTGAATTTCTGATGTATTTGTGATACCTGTTTTTTCAATTTTGAATCCATATTTGTCAGCCAGTTTTTCATATTGTTCAATACTGTATACAGAGTTTGCTTCGCTTGTTGTGTAGAGAATACCGATTGTTTTTGCATCCGGCAAGATTTCTCTAATCATCTTAAGCTGTGCTTCAACCGGCAGTTCATCACTTGTTCCTGTTACATTTCCAACTGGAGATTTATCATCATTTGCAAGTTCTGCTGCAACCGGATTTGTAACTGCTGTGTATACAACCGGGATATCCGTTTCCATTGCTGCGTTGTATGCTGCCTGTGCACTTGGTGTTGCGATTGCACAAATCATATCAACTTTATCAGCTACGAACTGATCTGCGATCTGAGCTGCTGTTCCTGTATCTGCATCTGCGTTATTTGTTACAATTTTTAAATTTTTTCCTTCTTCAAGTCCCTCTTCCTTTAAGCCCTCAATAAAGCCTTCACGACAGTTATCTAACGAACCATGTTCAGCAAACTGGCTGATTCCGATTGTATATGTCTTTTCATCACTGTTTGCACTATCAGAAGTTTCTTTTGATGCTCCACATCCTGTCATCATTGCTACTACCATGTTCATTCCCAATACAACTGCTAATACTTTCTTTTTCATAATTTGTTCTCTCCTTTTGATTTGATTTTTAATCTTGACATTTTAGGAAAGATTGAGGGTTCATTCTTCATGAAATAAAGAAAAGCGCCCCAAGCCTTATGCTTGAGACGCTAATAATATCATGTATTATTATCGCGGTACCACTCAAATTGACGAATCGTCCACTTTCCACGTACTGTCATACGCTCCTCATTGATAACGGGTTTGGTTCCCGACAACGCCTACTCTGTAGATTACATTTCAGGCTGCCCTCGAAAGTCCATTCAGCAATTCTCTTCATACAGCAATCCCACCACCTGCTGCTCTCTGAAATGTTGATGAAAAGCTTACTCCTCTTTCTCAACGGTTTATGAATATACACACAATTTAGTACAAATCTTTTGATTTGTCAATACATTTTTTAATTTTCTTCTTCCTGTTGTGATTCTTCTTCAGAAATCTCCACTTCTTCACCATCAATTTCCGCAGATGTTCTGCGTACTTTCGCAATGCTTACTACAGTCTCATTTTCTTTCAGGTTAATAAGTTTCACACCGGATGTAATTCTGCCATACTTAGAAATTGTATCACAAGCCATACGGATGATAATTCCATCGCTGTTGATCATCATAATTTCATCGTCTTCATTTACAGCCTTCATACCAACTACATTACCTGTTTTTTCTGTGATCTTGTAACATTTTACACCTTTACCGCCACGGTTTTGTGCAGTAAATTCGCCCATAGCCGTACGCTTACCCATACCTTTTTCAGATACGATCAACAGACAATCTCCCTGTGTGTCTACCTGCATACCGATCACTACATCACCATCACTGAGATTAATACCGCGTACCCCCATAGAAGTTCTTCCTGTAGTACGGACATCTTTCTCGTCAAAGCGGATACACTGACCATATTTGGTTACAAGAATAATATCTTTTTCATTGTCTGTAATTTTTACTTCGATCAACTGATCGTCATCACGCAACGTGATTGCAGCAAGACCTTTCTTGCGCACATTGACATATTCTCTAAGTGGTGTCTTCTTAACAAGACCCTGCTCTGTTGCCATAAATAAGCACAGATTATCATCATATGCCTTAATTGGGATCATTGCTGTAATCTTTTCTTCCGGCATCAGCTGCAGCATATTAATGATTGCTGTACCTCTTGATGTTCTGGAAGCTTCCGGGATTTCATATCCTTTCAGACGATATACACGTCCTGTATTTGTGAAGAACATAATATAATCGTGTGTAGAGGTCATGAATAATTCCTGGATATAATCATCATCCAGTTTCTGCATACCCTTGATTCCTTTTCCTCCACGATTCTGACTCTTGAATGTGTCGATTGTCATACGTTTGATGTATCCCAATTTTGTCATTGTAATAACGACATCCTGTCTTGGAATCATATCTTCCATCGAGATATCATATTCATCATAGCCAATCTGTGTTCTTCGATCATCACCATATTTTTCAGAAATCACAAGAATCTCTTTTTTGATAACGCCAAGAAGAAGTTTACGGTCTGCCAAAATAGCTCTGTATTCCTCAATCTTTTTCATCAATTCTGCGTATTCATTTTCAATCTTTTCGCGTTCCAAACCTGTCAGAGCTCTCAGACGCATATCTACGATAGCCTGTGCCTGTACTTCTGTCAGTTCAAATTTTTCTATTAATTCTGCTTTTGCTTCCTGCACATTTTTAGACGCACGGATAATACGTATCACTTCATCGATGTTATCTAAGGCGATCAATAATCCCGCTAAAATATGCGCACGTTCTTCTGCTTTATTCAGATCATATTTGGTTCTTCTTGTAACAACCTCTTCTTGATGCTGCAGATAATAATTAAGCATCTCAAGCAGATTCATTACTTTTGGCTGATTATTGACCAACGCAAGCATAATTACACCAAATGTATCCTGTAGCTGCGTATGTTTATATAACTGATTCAAAATAATGTTCGGATTTACATCACGACGCAGTTCAATACAGATTCTCATACCTTCTCTGCTTGACTGATCACTCAAATCTGTAATTCCATCAATTTTTTTATCTCTTACCAGCTCTGCGATTTTTTCAATTAATCTTGCTTTATTTACCATGAATGGAAGTTCTGTTACAACAATACGATTCTTTCCATTCTGCATTGGCTCAATATTAGAAATTGCACGTACACGAATCTTTCCACGTCCTGTGCGATAAGATTCCTCGATTCCTTTTGTTCCCAGAATTTCTGCTCCTGTCGGGAAGTCAGGACCTTTTACAATCTCGAGAATCTCTTCCAGCGTTGTCTCCGGACGATCTTCAATCTGGTCATCAATGATTCTTACTACAGCACTGATAACCTCACGAAGATTGTGTGGTGGTATATTTGTTGCCATACCTACTGCAATACCTGATGTTCCGTTAACCAAAAGATTTGGAAATCTTGATGGCAGTACAGTTGGCTCTTTCTCTGTCTCATCAAAGTTCGGCACGAAATCAACAGTATCTTTGTTGATATCCGCTGTCATCTCCATGGAAATCCTACTCAAACGAGCTTCTGTGTATCGCATGGCAGCAGCACCATCACCATCTACTGAACCGAAGTTTCCGTGACCATCTACCAGAGGATATCTGGTAGACCATTCCTGAGCAAGGTTTACCAAGGCACCATAAATTGAACTATCACCATGTGGGTGATATTTTCCCATCGTATCTCCGACGATACGTGCACATTTACGATGCGGCTTATCCGGACCATTATTCAATTCTATCATAGAATACAGAATTCTTCTCTGTACCGGTTTTAATCCATCTCTTACATCCGGAAGCGCACGTGCGGCAATAACGCTCATGGCATAGTCGATATAAGATGTTTCCATCGTCTTTTTCAAATCGACTTCATGAACTTTATCAAAAATATTATCTTCCATCGTTTATCTCCTTCTGTTAGATATCTAAGTTTTTGACGAATTTTGCATTTTCTTCAATGAACTCACGTCTCGGTTCAACCTTATCACCCATCAGGGTTGTAAACGTCAAATCAAGTTCTGATGACGTCTCATCATCCATTGTAACTCTAAGCAGTACACGATGCTCAGGATCCATTGTTGTATCCCACAGCTGCTCTGCATCCATCTCTCCAAGACCTTTGTATCGCTGGATCTTATTATTTCCATCTCGTCCTACTTCAGCCAAAATATCATTCAATTCTTCATCGCTGTATGCATACCAGACTTTTTTATTTTTTTCCAGCTTATACAACGGAGGCTGTGCCAGATATACATATCCCTGTTTGATCAGTTCCGGCATAAAACGATACAGGAATGTCAACAACAGTGTACTAATATGGGCACCATCCACATCGGCATCGGTCATGATAATAATTTTGTGATAACGCAGTTTGCTAATATCAAAATCATCATGGATACCTGTTCCAAATGCTGTGATCATCGCTTTGATCTCTGCATTTGCATAAATTTTATCCAGACGTGCTTTCTCTACGTTCAGAATCTTGCCTCGCAGTGGCAAAATAGCCTGCGTTGCACGATCTCTTGCCGTCTTTGCAGAACCGCCGGCGGAATCTCCCTCGACGATGTAAATTTCACAATTAACCGGATCTTTATCCGAACAGTCAGCCAGCTTTCCAGGAAGTGACATACCTTCCAACGCGGATTTTCTTCTTGTCAGGTCCCTTGCCTTTCTGGCAGCTTCTCTTGCACGCTGTGCCATTACAGACTTCTCAACTGTCATTTTACCGACAGCCGGATTCTGCTCAAGGAAAATACCAAGCTGAGTACTAACGATATTATCTACCGCCCCCCTTGCCTCGCTATTTCCTAATTTCTGTTTTGTCTGTCCTTCAAACTGAGGGTCCTCAATCTTAACACTGATAATGGCTGTAAGACCCTCTCGGATATCCTCACCTGTCAGATTCGGTTCGCTGTCTTTAAGCAGCTTATTCTTTCTTGCATAATCATTGAATGTCTTTGTCAATGCATTACGGAATCCAACCACATGGGTTCCACCTTCCGGCGTTGTAATGTTATTAACAAATCCATACGTATTATCGCTATACGAATCATTGTGCTGCATTGCAACTTCTACATACACATTATCTTTCATGCCTTCGCAATAAATGATCTGGTCGTACAACGGTGTCTTACTTTTGTTCAGGTAAGTAACAAATTCCTTGATACCGCCTTCGTAATGGAATGTCCGCTCAACCAATTCCTCTTCACGTTCGTCACGAAGAATGATCTTCAGTCCTTTTGTCAAAAATGCCATCTCGCGGAAACGCTGTTTTAATGTGTCATAGTCAAATATTGTCTCCTCGAATATCTCTTTATCAGGCAAAAATGTAACTTTTGTTCCTGATAATTCCGGGTCACATTCTCCGATCACTTTTAATTTATAAATAACTTTACCACGCTCATATCTCTGTTTATAAATCTTTCCTTCGTGATAAATTTCTACTTCAAGCCATTCTGAAAGTGCATTTACAACAGATGCACCTACTCCATGCAGACCTCCGGATACCTTGTATCCTCCTCCACCGAATTTACCGCCGGCATGAAGGACTGTAAATACAACTTCTACTGCCGGAAGTCCTGTCTTATGGTTGATTCCAACCGGAATACCTCGACCATTATCAACAACCGTAATAGAGTTTTCTTTGTTGATCGTAACTGTGATTATATCACAATATCCTGCCAGTGCCTCATCAACAGAGTTGTCGACAATCTCATATACCAGATGATGAAGTCCTCTCCCCGAGGTGCTGCCGATGTACATACCCGGTCTTTTTCGAACCGCTTCTAATCCTTCCAAAATCTGGATTTGATCCGCTCCATATTCAGCGTCAAATTCTGTACCTGTTGCACCCATCTAAAAACCTCCTAATTTTCTTTTGCTACAGTTCCATGCTCTACATGGAATATTTTGTTTATAGAAAACCTGTGATTTACAAACTCATCCAGCCCTGTACAGGTAATGACAGTCTGTATATCGTGGATACTATCCAATAAATAGTTTTGCCTATGTTTGTCAAGTTCAGACAACACATCATCCAATAATAAAATCGGCGTATCTTTGATCAGCATACGCACCAGCTCAATCTCTGACAATTTCAAAGATAATGCGGCTGTTCTTTGCTGCCCTTGAGAACCAAATTTGCGAATATCAATCCCATCTGTACGAAAACACACATCATCACGATGTGGTCCCGCAGAAGTGCTTTTAAACTTAATATCCCGATTTCGGTTTTTCTTTACAGCCTCCTCAAAAGACATGTCCCCAATAGAAGATTCATAGGACAAAACAAGCGTTTCTTTTCCACCCGTCAACTTGTAGTGAATGTCAGAAATAATATCATTCACCTGTTCTATAAATCTTTTCCTTGCTTCGATTACTTTCGTTCCATATTCAACTAATTGCATATCCCATATATCCAATGTATCGATCAGATGCTCCTGATAAGCAATTTCCTTGAGCAAGGAATTCCGTTGATTAACTGCCCGGTTATAATTCGCCAGATTGTTCAGGTATACCCTGTCCAACTGAGATAATTCCAAGTCAACAAAACGTCTTCTTCCAGCCGGTCCCTCTTTGATAATATTCAAATCTTCCGGTGAAAAAAAGACAAAATGAATCAAGCCAAATAATTCACTGGCTTTTCGGATTGGTATTTTATTGACTGCAATTCCCTTTGGACTGTTTTTTTTCAAATGCATGTCGATTTGAAAATCCACTCCATTTTTTTCAACAATAGTCTCAATGTGAGATTCTTCCTCACCAAACCGGATCATATCCCGGTCTTTTGTCCCACGATGAGACTTTGTTGTTCCGGATAAATACAATGCCTCTAGGATATTGGTCTTTCCCTGGGCATTATCCCCATACAAAATATTGGTTCTGGAATCAAACGCCATATTCAACAATTCGTAGTTTCTATAATTTTTAAGCTTTAACGACTTAATTATCATAATTTTTTCCTAACGTTCCAAGCGTATAGGTACGTAATTATTCTACACGCTTTTGCATTATTTTTCAATTTTTATTTGAATACCATCAAATTCGACTAAATCTCCCTCGTATAACTTGCGTCCTCTTCTGGTATCAATCTCGCCATTCACTAAAACAAGCCCTTCTTGGATCACTTCTTTTGCTTCTACGCCGGACTCAACTGCTCCAACAGCCTTTAATGCCTGACCAAGTTTAATAAATTCTTCATTTTGTCTGATTTTTATATGTTCCATCTCTATTCCTTTCATGCAATTCCGTTAATAGTTCACTTTTTAAACACACTTTGTCGTTTTAGAATTATCTGACAATTTGCATTCTGCATATTATGCATATTTATGCATTTTAATTTTTTATGCGACAGCGTTAAAGTTAACCGGCAGGATCAAATAAATATATGATTGCTGTTCATCCTTGATAAAACAAGGTGCTTTTGCATTCATGAAATATAAATCAACCTGTTCATCCTCAATAACACGAAGTGCATCGATCAAAAATTTAGGATTAAATCCGATCAAAAGATCTCTTCCCTCTTTCGAGATAATGATTTCTTCATCCATTGATCCAATCTGCGATTTGATTTTTAGTTCCATTGAACCATCCGCAATGTTGATAATAATTGGTTTTTTATCACCTTCTTTTATCAACAAAGTTGCACGGTCGATACAATCTAAAAGTTCACGTTTATTTACAGTCACTTTTGTTTCATAATCACTGGATAACATCTGATCAATTCTGAAATATTCTCCTTCGATCAGTCTCGATACAACCAAAGTATTGCCAAATTCAAAGACGACATGATTTTGAGTAAATGAAATTTCAACTTCAGCCTCGGATTCGCCCCCAATAATTTTGCTTATTTCCTGAAGAGTCTTCCCAGGAACAATTACTTTTCGAGAACCATAAGAATTTTTCAATTCGATATTGCGAATGGAAATTCTATGACCATCAAGTGATACAACTTTTAATAAATTATCATGGATTTCAAAAAGTTCACCACTCATCATCTTGTTTGTATCATTGTCAGCGATAGAAAAAATGGTCTGACGGATTACTTCTTTCAGTGTAAATTCAGAAATTGTGATGGAATCCTCTTTTTCAATTGCCGGTAAATAAGAAAAATCTTCACCTGATTGAGCTGCAATCGTAAACTTTGCTTTTTCACAAGTGATTAATGTCTGATTATCAGCACCAACTTCAATCACTACATCGTTGTCTGGAAGTTTTCGAACAATTTCTGAAAAAATCTTAGCATTCAAAGCTATAATTCCATGTTCAAGAATCTCACCTTCAATACGTGTTTCGATTCCAAGTTCCATATCATTAGCTGTTAATTTAATAACATTCATGGATGCATCAATCAGAATACATTCAAGAATAGGCATTGTTGTTTTTGAAGGAACTGCTTTAGATACAATACCAACTCCTTTAACGAGATTTGATTTACTGCATATAATTTTCATGTCGAGATCTCCTTTCGTGAAAGTGTGGATAAAACTTTCAGCGTGTGTATTTATATATTTAAAAAGAAAACTTTTCCGCCGTAATCGTCGTAGGGGCTGTGGAAAAGTGGATAACTACCCGCAAGCCTTGAAACACAAGGGCTGAGCCACTTTGATAACTATGTTGAATTCCATGGGATAAGGTGGAAAGTAAATGGGGATAAAAATTTTGCGTTATCCACAGAAATGAAGCTTTCCACTGCTTATCCACAGAGTTTTAACATAGTTATTCACATTTATACGGGATTTATCTTCTTTTTTATAATATTGATAGTATTATTTAACGCTTCATCGGTAGTAATATCGTGTTCTATTTTTTTAACTCCATGGCTAATAGAAGCATGATCTTTCCCTCCAAGGATAGCGCCGATTGCTTTCAATGGCGTATCTGTCATACAACGGCAGAGGTACATGACAATCTGACGTGGAAGTACAATTTCAGCGTTTCGTTTTTTACCTTTGATTTCTGTTACCGGTACATTAAAGTGCTCGGAAACAACATCAATGATCAATTCAGGTGTGATTTCTCTATTATTATCAGGAGATACGATATCTTTAAGAGCTTCAGCTGCAAGAGGAATATCGATTTCTTTTTTCTCAAGATTAGCCAGAGCAATCAGTTTATTTAAAGAACCTTCCAGTTCTCGAATATTGGATTTTACGTTATTGGCAATATATTGCATAACATCATCCGGAATATGATAACGCTCTAATCCGTCCAATTCCTCTTTCTTGCGAAGAATCGCCATTCTGGTTTCGTAGTCAGGAGACGAAATATCTGCGATTAGTCCCCATTCAAAACGGGTACGCAAACGAGCCTCCAAAGTTTCAATGTCTTTTGGTGGCTTATCACTGGAGATAATAATCTGTTTTCCTGCTACATGCAGATGGTTAAATGTGTGGAAAAATTCTTCCTGCGTACTTTCCTTTCCTATAATAAACTGGATATCATCGATTAAAAGTACGTCATTATTCCTATATTTTTCGCGAAACGTGGTCATTGCCAGTTCATTTCCGTTTTTACCGACTTTCAAAGCATCAATCAGTTCGTTCGTAAAAGTTTCACTTGTTACGTAAAGAACCTTTTTTGATGGATCATTTTCTAATATAAAATGTGCAATAGAGTGCATCAAATGGGTTTTTCCAAGTCCAACACCTCCATATAAGAAGAGAGGATTATAGATTTCTCCAGGTGATTCCGCTACTGCAAGGGAAGCTGCATGTGCAAAATTATTGTTGCTTCCTACAACAAATGTATCGAAAGTATAGCGAGGATTTAGATTAGCATTCTCGAAAATAGCGTTCGACTGTTGTTTTTTTGTTGTTGTTTCTTTCTTTTTCTTAATAATAACACTGTCTTCAGTTACAAAAGAGACCTCATATTCCGTACCGGTCACTTCTGCAATACATACCTTAAAAGGAAGAAGATATTTATCTTCAATGTGTTCCAGACTTGCTTTTAATTTCACAAGAATGTATACCGTATCATCGGTAACTTCATAAACAGTAAGTGGTGCAATCCACGTATTGTATGAAATATTCGATGAACAGTACTCTAATTTCATCTTATTTAGGATCTGCTCCCAATTTTTTTCTACGGTGTTCATCAATCGTACTCCTAATCCATATAATATCTCCAAATCTGTTCGTTAGAGAGACTTTTACTTTTATAGTGTACATCAAAATATCCACATAAGCAATGAAAAAAGATGTGAATAACTCTTATGAACACTTTCAACACGTGAAAAAAGTTGAAAAATAAGACTTTTTTTGTGAAAAAAATATTTTTCAACAAGTTATTTTGCAGTTATACACAGGTTTTTCACAGAAATTCACAAAGTTATTCACCCCATGTGGATAACTTTGTGAAAAATCGTGGATAACTGATTCTAAAACACAAGATATAGGGGCGAGTATTCACTTGAAGTAGCAGAACTATGTAAAAAATGAGTTTTCCACAAATGTGAATAACAAAAAAAATGAAGAATATTTAGAAGAAAGCGAGAAATATGGCAGGATTTGCTTGACTTAGAGCAGTTTTTTGAATATAATTAAGAGCAGTGTCTTTCTGGATTTATATATAAGAAAGAACTGAAACTGTAGAAACTATATACTATATTATAGTGATGAACTTGATATTGTCAGGAATACTTAAGAGATTCCTGAAGAACTATATCACACAAAGGGAGGTGTATTCAGAATGAAAATGACATTTCAGCCAAAGAAAAGATCTAGATCTAAGGTTCATGGATTCAGAGCAAGAATGAGCACAGCAGGCGGAAGAAAAGTATTAGCTGCCAGAAGAGCAAAAGGAAGAAAACAGTTATCAGCTTAGGCCGCAATTTTGTGGCCTTTTCTTCTATACAGATTTATCTCAGTCGAGAAGACTCCAACCTCTTCAGGTGGTGAGTAATAGACGTTCGACTTGAATTTTTAGAAGAGATACGTGGAAACGTATGAGGACTTTAATTCGAAAAGGAAATAATTATGAAATTTTCCGAATCTTTGAAAAAGAATAAAGATTTTCAGACTGTTTATCGACAGGGAAAATCTTATGCAAATAAGTATCTGGTTCTATATATTATGGAAAATCAGACAGAGAAAAACAGAATTGGAATTTCTGTAAGTAAAAAAGTAGGGAACAGTGTTGTAAGACATCACCTTACAAGATTGATAAGAGAGAGCTATCGACTTCAAGAAGAATGTTTCCAAAGAGGATATGATTTAGTGGTAATAGCAAGACAGAGTGCAAAAGATGTCACGTATAAAGAAATGGAAAGTGCACTCATCCATTTGGGAAAGCTTCATAAAATATATAAGACTGTTTAGAATACTAAGAAAATTGTAGTTAAACAGTGGAAAAAATAAGAGGAATGTGACGCAGATGAAGAAGATTTGTATCAGTATGATTCGATTCTATCAAAAATATCTTTCACCTATGAAGATGAGATATCATTGCATTTATACTCCTACGTGTTCTCAATATGGAATTGAAGCCATTGAGAAGTATGGTGTATTAAAAGGTGGACTGCTAACTGCATGGAGAATTTTGCGTTGCAATCCATTTGCAAAAGGTGGATATGATCCAGTACCTTAAGGAGGAAAAGATATGTACGGAGTATTGGCTGCCGGTTATGGTGACTGGCCAATCATTCATCAGATAGCATGGTTGCTTGGAAAATTGATGAATGGAATCTATAATATTATGGATGGCGTATTCGGAGTACAGAATATCGGTGTTTGTATTATTATATTTACAATTATTATTTATACGCTGATGATTCCACTTACTGTAAAACAGCAGAAGTGGTCAAAGATGTCAGCGGTAATGAACCCTGAAATTCAGAAAATTCAGAAAAAGTATGCAAATAAAAAAGATCAGGCTTCCATGTTGAAACAACAGGAAGAATTACAGATTGTTTATGAAAAATACGGTGTATCCCCAACAGGTGGATGTCTTCCGATGTTGATCCAGATGCCAATTTTATTTGCGTTGTATCCTGTCATTCAGAATATTCCAAAATATGTTGATGGTGTAAAAGCAGCATATATGCCGGTCGTAGACCAGATTATGCAGGTAGATGGATTCCAGAAAATTATGGAGACAATCGGAGCTGCAAAACCGGTATTAATGAGTGCAACTGCATATGATTATTCAAAAGCCGACACATTGGTTCAGGTATTGTATAAATTCCAGGATTCTACATGGAATTTATTGGTAGATAAGATGCCTTCTATTGAAACTGTAGTAGATGCTACTACAAAGACAATGGGACATTTGAACAATTTCCTTGGAATTAATATTGGTGAGACACCAATGACAATGCTTACAAATTCATTACATCCATTTTCAATTGTTGGAATTATTCTTGCTGTAATCATTCCAATCATGGCAGGTCTTGCACAGTTTATCAGTGTTAAACTCCAGCCACAGCCAGCAATGGATGAGAATAATCAGATGGCAGCATCTATGAAGACAATGACTTATACAATGCCATTGTTCTCAGTATTTCTTGGATTTACACTTCCTGCAGGTCTTGGTTTGTACTGGGCAGTCAGTGCAGTTGTAAGATGTGTACAGCAGGTAGCAATCAACAAATATTTACAGACAAAATCTTTGGATGATATGATCAAAGAAAATCAGGAAAAAGCTGCAAAAAAACGTGAGAAAAAGGGTACATCTGCTAAAGAATTAAATAAGATGGCAACTACAAGTACAAAGAATGTAGAGCATAAGAAAACTTCTACTATGTCAGAAAAAGAAAGACAGGAAAAATTGGAGAAGGCTGCCAGCTATAATAAAAATGCGAAAGCAGGAAGTCTTGCTTCAAAAGCCAATATGGTAAGCAGATTTAATGGCAATAATTCTGGCGATAACAAGAATGAGAAATAGGATAGGGTAGACGAATCGCAATTTCGAAGGGAATGAGTGATTTCGGATTGTTGGAGAAAGGATGGATTCGGGATGAACGGTAGTATCAGAGTTTCAGCAAAAACAGTTGAAGATGCAATTACAGAGGCATCCATTCAGCTCGGAATTACAAGTGATAAACTTGAGTATGAGGTAATTGAAAAAGGAAGTGCCGGATTTTTAGGAATCGGGATGAAACAGGCTGTGATCGAAGCTAGAAGAAAAGTGGAAGAGAAGCAGGAAACTGAAATTGTAGAGGAAGTTAAAAAAGAGATTCAGCAAGTAGCAGCAGAAGAAGTGAAAGCAGAAGAGAAAATTGTTGAAGAAGTAAAGGCTGAGATCGAACATGATGAAAAGCCAAAACAGACTACAGAAAAAGTAGAGAAAAAAGAAGAAATCAAAAATGATGCTCCAGTAAAAAGAGAAGTAGAACTGGCTGAAGTAACAGATGAAACAAAAGAAGCTGTTTCGACATTTTTGAAAGACACATTAAAAGCCATGGGTATGGAAGTGGAGATTGCATTGGATATTGATGAAGATGGATCTCTTAGTATCAATATGTCCGGCCCGAATATGGGTATTTTGATTGGAAAACGTGGTCAGACACTGGATTCTCTGCAATATCTTGCAAATCGTGTTGCAAATAAGCATCAGAGCGGTTATGTAAGAGTAAAGCTTGATACAGAAAACTATCGTGCAAGAAGAGAAGAAACTTTGAAACACCTTGCAAAAAATATTGCACATAAGGTAAAGAGAAATAGAAGACCTGTAGCATTAGAGCCAATGAATCCTTATGAGAGAAGAATTATTCATTCTGCACTCCAGAATGATCCTTATGTAACAACACATAGTGAAGGGGAAGAACCTTATAGAAAAGTAGTTGTCACATTGAAAAAATAGTGATGTAGGTGATAGAGGACGGTTTACGCTTCACGGAATAATTTCGTGAAGTGTGAATCGTTCCTTTTGTTTAAGAGGAGAATTGCGATGTATAGTAAAGAGACGATTGCGGCGATTTCTACAGGAATGTCGAATTCAGGAATCGGGATTGTCCGAATTAGTGGAGAAGAAGCATTTCAGGTAATAGATAAAATATATAAGGGAAAAGAAGTGTTGTCAAAAGTGCAGTCACACACCATACATTATGGGTATATAGTGGATGGAAAAGAGACGATAGATGAAGTGCTTGTCAGTATTATGCGGGCGCCAAGAACATTTACCGGTGAAGATACTGTTGAAATTAATTGTCATGGCGGCGTTTATGTGGTAAAAAGAGTATTAGATACAGTACTTCGAAATGGGGCAAGACCGGCAGAGCCCGGAGAATTTACAAAGAGAGCTTTCTTAAATGGAAAGATGGATCTTTCTCAGGCAGAAGCAGTGATTGATGTGATTACTGCAAAAAATGAATATGCACTGAAGAGTTCTATGAGCCAGTTAAAGGGCAGTGTAAAGAAAAAGATAGAAGAGATTCGAAAGCAGATTATTTATCATACGGCATTTATTGAAACCGCATTGGACGACCCCGAACATATTAGTGTTGATGGTTATGGGGAGCAGTTGGAAGGCGTTGTGGAAACATTGTCGGAAGAATTAAAAGATTTGATTGATTCTTCGGAAAATGGAAGAATCATGAAAGAAGGAATTCAGACAGTTATTCTCGGAAAGCCAAATGCCGGAAAATCGTCTCTTTTAAATGTTCTTTCAGGAAGAGAACGTGCAATTGTAACAGATATAGAAGGTACAACGCGAGATGTGCTTGAGGAACAGATTCAGATTCAGGGGCTGAATTTAAATGTGATCGATACAGCAGGAATACGTGAGACGGAAGATAAGGTAGAAAAAATCGGTGTAGATAAAGCAAAAGAATATGCAGAGCAGGCAGATTTAATTATCTATGTTGTAGATGCATCACGTGAACTTGATGAAAATGATATAGAAATCATGAAAATCATTGCAGGTAAAAAGGCGGTCATCTTATTAAATAAAATGGACCTGAACGTACTCATTTCAAAGGAAAATCTTGAACAACAGCTTCATAAAGAAATTGGCGGGGCGTGCAAAAATATTCCGATGATTGAAATATCTGCGAAGGAAGAACAGGGAATCAGAGATTTTGAAAATCTGTTAAAAAAGATGTTTTTGCAAGGTGAGATTTCATTTAACGATGAAGTATATATTACAAATATGAGACAAAAATCGGCACTTCAGGATGCATATAATTCATTAAAAAAGGTGAAAGAAAGCATTGAGATGGGAATGCCGGAAGATTTTTATTCCATCGATCTGATGGATGCATATGAGGCACTTGGAAGTATTACAGGAGAAACGATAGGAGAAGATTTGGTCAATGAAATATTCAGTAAATTCTGTATGGGAAAATAAAGATTATTATGATGTTGCGGTTGTCGGAGCAGGACATGCAGGTTGTGAAGCAGCACTTGCGACGGCTCGTTTAGGATTCAAAACAGTGATGTTTACGGTGAGTGTCGACAGTATTGCAATGATGCCTTGTAATCCTAATATCGGTGGAAGCTCAAAGGGACATCTGGTGCGAGAACTAGATGCACTTGGCGGTGAGATGGGAAAGGTAATTGATAAGACATTTATTCAGTCTAAAATGTTGAATCAATCAAAAGGGCCGGCAGTACATTCGCTTAGAGCGCAAGCTGACAAAGCAAATTACAGTAGAACAATGAGAATGGTATTACAGAATCAGGAAAACTTAGATATCCGTCAGATGGAAGTGACAGATATTTTGACAGAGGATGGAAAGATAACAGGAGTACAGACCTATTCCGGTGCTATTTATCGTTGTCGTGCGGTTGTATTATGTACAGGAACATATTTGAAAGCAAGATGTATTTATGGAGAAGTAAGTACACAGACAGGACCAAATGGACTCCAGCCTGCAAATTACCTGACAGATAGTTTGAAGTCGCTGGGTATCAAAATGTATCGTTTTAAGACAGGAACTCCTGCGAGAATTGATAAAAGAACAATTGATTTCAGTAAGATGGAAGAGCAGAAAGGCGATGAGAGAGTAGTACCATTTTCCTTTACAACAAACCCGGAAGACGTTCAGATAGATCAGGTTTCCTGCTGGCTGACTTATACAAATGAGAAGACACATGAGATTATAAGAAATAATTTGAGCCGTTCTCCACTGTATTCAGGAATGATTGAAGGAACAGGACCGAGATATTGCCCATCCATTGAAGATAAGGTTGTCAAATTCGCAGATAAAAACCGTCATCAGGTCTTTATTGAACCGGAAGGACTGGAGACAAATGAGATGTATGTCGGTGGAATGTCAAGTTCATTACCGGAAGATGTACAGTATGCAATGTATAGAAGTGTTCCAGGCCTTGAAAACGCCAAAATCGTGCGAAATGCATACGCAATCGAGTATGACTGCATCGATGCCAGACAATTGAAAAATACGCTGGAATTCAAAGCCGTAGAGGGGCTTTTTAGTGGCGGACAGTTTAACGGAAGTTCCGGATATGAAGAAGCAGCAGCACAGGGGTTGATTGCGGGCATTAATGCGGCAAGAAAATTGCAGGGAAAAGAAGGTATTGTGATTGACCGTTCAGAAGGTTATATAGGCGTTTTGATTGATGATCTGGTAACAAAAGAAAGTCATGAACCATATCGAATGATGACGTCAAGAGCCGAATATCGTTTGTTATTGCGTCAGGATAATGCAGATTTAAGATTGACTAAAAAAGGCTATGAGATTGGTTTGATTTCAGAAGAAAGATACCAGAAACTGCTTAGAAAAGAAGAACTCATCCAGAAAGAAATAGAGCGTGTTGAACATATTAATTTAGGAACTTCAGAAGCTGTACAAAATTTATTGAAACAGCATGAAAGTACGCCGCTGACTTCTGGAACAACGATGGCAGAATTGATTCGAAGACCAGAACTGAATTATGAAGCTCTTGCACCGGTAGATCCAAACAGACCAGAATTGGACTATGATGTTGTAGAGCAGGTTAATATTAATATTAAATATGATGGATATATTAAACGTCAACAGCGTCAGGTAGAGCAGTTTAAGAAACTTGAGAGCAAGCTTATACCGGAAGATATTAATTATGATGAGATTCAGAGTCTTCGTATTGAGGCAAAACAGAAATTGAATGAAATGCGTCCGTCCTCCATCGGTCAGGCGTCCCGAATTTCAGGAGTATCTCCTGCAGATGTGTCTGTATTGCTTGTATATTTGGAAAGAAAGTAAAGTGAATTTAATAAATTAACGTGTTAAAGTGAAAGAAAGTAAGAGGCATATAAATGGAGAATAAGTTTGAACAACAATTGCAACAACTTAATATCCAGCTGAACGAAGTGCAAAAAGAGCAATTTCATAGATATTATGAATTACTTGTAGAGTGGAATAAGGTGATGAATCTCACCGGAATTACAGAATATGATGAAGTAAATGAAAAGCATTTCGTAGATAGTCTGGCAATTGTAAAAGCGATTGATATTCAGAATGTAAATACAGTGATAGATATAGGAACAGGGGCAGGATTTCCAGGATTGCCATTGAAAATTGCATTTCCACATTTGAAGGTTGTATTGTTAGATTCATTGCAAAAAAGAGTGAAATTCTTAAATACAGTAATAGAAGAACTGGGGTTGAAAGATATAGAGACACTTCATGGAAGGGCCGAGGACTATGCAAAAAAAGCAGAATATAGAGAACAGTTTGATCTTTGCGTGTCGAGAGCGGTTGCAAATCTCTCTACATTGAGTGAGTACTGTATTCCATATGTAAAAGTAGGCGGAGCATTTATTCCATATAAAAGCGGAGAGATAGAAGACGAATTAAAACAGGCGAAGAAGGCTGTTAAAATATTAGGCGGAAACGTAAGAGATGTTGTTAAATTCCAATTGCCTGGAACAGAGATCGGAAGATCTTTTGTGGAGATTGATAAATTGGAAATGACAAAGAAAAAATATCCGAGAAAAGCAGGATTACCATCTAAAGAACCACTGAGTTAAACCAAAAGGGACAGAGTTAATGGCTTTTTCATTCAGAAAAAGCCATTAACTCTGTCCTTAAATAGTTTATGCGGTTAAATCAAAATAAATCTTAATGTTTTCTAATACATCTGTTGGAGCTTCAAGCTGTGGCAGATATTTTGTCTTATCAATCTCACAAATTTCAATTGCAGGTAATTGATTTTGATACTGGCTTGCTGCAAGACTATATTCTGGATTGCCATTTCCTACAATAATAAAGATACTATTGTCAATTTTTGACAGACAGTTTAATACATTTGCATTTGTAAAATTAGAACAAATATTAGCGTATAAATATCTTCCGTGAGATTTCTCAGACTGAGATGCTTCTACATATGCGGCTAAATCCCTCTTCTTGAATTTACAATGATCATAGAAATAATCAGTCATAAAATTCTCTTCAATACGATCTTTACTTACTAATAAATTGTAAATAAACGTTCCGATTATAGGAGTGCAGAGAATATATTTTAACACTTTATTATAATGCTTTGGTGTTTTTGAAGCATCAATAATACTCTCAGGATTAATCAATAAAATACGATCAATAACAGTATCATCATTTGCACAAGTCATCAATGCGATAGATGCGGAATGACCGGTGGATATAATATCTGTTTTTTCGCCAATGACATTTTTAATAAAATCTGTCAGTAACTGTACATACAAATAATTTGTATAAGTCAAATTTGGCTTTTCAGACAATCCGCAACCAAGCAAATCAATAGTGTATACAGTATTTGTCTTTGCAAGATCATTTTTTATCTTATTCCATTCGTAAGAAGAACTACAGACATTTAAATCATGAACTAACAAAATCGGAGAACCGGAGCCTTCTTTTGTATAAAAAATGCGGCCGTAAGTCCAATCGTAATAATTCTCACCATTCTTGGCAAGAATATTATCTATAGTAGAAATATGATATATGAATCGATTAAATATATGAAGTGCACTTAATGTACCAGCTGTTATTGCAGATAAAGTTAAAAATTTCTTTTTAAAACTCAAAAAAATCAACCTCCTGACATTTTGAAATAGTGTATTTGGATTTTTACTTTTTGAATTTACAGTTGTAAAATCATATCTATTATACTACAAAATGAGAATGGATAAAACCTTTTCCAGATGAAAAAACTAAATTAATAAATTGCAAAATGTTTCACGTGAAACATTTTTGTGAAACTTCACAACAGAACAATAAAATAATGTTTCACGTGAAACATTTTAGAGAAAAAAAGATTTGCAGTAGAATCTCTTTTGGTTTGGTGATATAATATGGAAGTAACGCGAAAGGAGTACAAAAATGAGTAGAATTATCGCTATTGCAAACCAAAAGGGCGGAGTTGGAAAAACAACAACGGCAATTAATTTATCATCTTGTCTTGCAAGTTTTGGAAAAAAAGTTTTGTCAATTGACCTCGACCCACAGGGAAATATGTCGAGTGGACTTGGCGTAGATAAGGATGAAGTGGAATATAATGCGTATGATTTAATCATAGGTAATGCAAAAATAGAAGATTGTATTTGTAAAAATGTAATTGAAAACTTAGATGTACTTCCTTCTAATATAAATCTGTCGGCAGCAGAAATTGAATTAATCGGTGTTGATAATAAGGAGTTTATTATTCGAGACGAAGTGGCAAGAGTAAGAGATAATTACGATTATGTTATTATTGATTGTCCACCGGCATTGAGTATGCTTACAATTAATGCAATGACTACAGCGGATTCAGTTTTGGTTCCAATTCAATGTGAGTATTATGCATTGGAAGGATTAAGCCAATTAATTCATACAATCGAACTTGTTCAAGAAAGATTAAATCCTTCTTTGAAAATTGAAGGAGTAGTCTTTACAATGTATGATGCACGTACAAATCTTTCGCTGCAGGTTGTAGAAAATGTAAAGGATAATTTGGATCAAACGATATATAAAACAATTATCCCAAGAAATATCAGACTGGCAGAGGCTCCTAGTTATGGTATGCCAATTAACCTGTATGATCCAAAATCTACAGGTGCAGAAAGTTATATGTTACTGGCCGAAGAAGTAATCAACAAAGGGGAGGAAGACGACTGATGGCGGTAAAGAGAAATGGACTTGGAAAAGGACTGGACAGTTTGATTCCAAATAAAAGCGATAAGCTGACAAAACCGGAAACGAAAAAGAATAATAGTGAAGTAAAAGTATCTCCGGCTAAAAAAATAAAAGAAGACCCGAAAGCTAGTGAAATATTATTAAAGATTAATCAGGTCGAGCCGAATCGTGATCAGCCAAGAAAAGAATTCGATGAAGATGCATTATTAGAACTTGCAGATTCAATCAAACAATTTGGTGTTTTACAGCCATTATTAGTTCAGAAAAAGAAAGATTATTACGAAATCATTGCAGGTGAAAGAAGATGGAGAGCTGCAAAACTGGCGGGATTAAAAGAGGTGCCGGTTTTAATCAAATCTTATACAGATCAGGAAATAGTTGAAATATCATTGATTGAAAATATTCAACGTGAAAATTTAAATCCTATAGAAGAAGCAATGGCATTTAAACGTTTGTTGGAGGAATTTCATTTAAAACAAGATGAAGTGGCAGAAAGAGTGTCAAAGAGTCGTACAGCAGTAACGAATTCTATGCGACTTTTGAAATTATCAGATAAAGTAAAACAAATGATTATAGATGATATGATCAGTACAGGACACGCTCGTGCACTTCTTGCAATTGAAGATGAAGAACAACAATATTTACTTGCTACAAAGATTTTCGATGAGAAACTGAGTGTTCGAGAAACAGAGAAACTTGTTAAGTCTTTAAAGAATCCTAAAAAAGAGGTAAAAAAGACAACTTCGGAACATCAGTTTATATATAATGATATTGCTGAAAAAATGAAATCCATTATGGGTACAAAAGTAAATATCAATGCGAAAGCAAATGGAAAAGGAAAAATAGAAATTGAATATTATTCGGAAGAAGAACTTGAGAGAATATATGATTTGATGATGACAATCCATAATGTATAAATGTAAAAAGAAGATATATAGATAGTGAAAGGTGGATTTTGTCAAATATGAAAATAGATCCGATGTATTTGATTATAGCGTTGTTTTTAGTGCAGGTAGTTCTGTTTATACTTTTAATCAATATCAATATGAAGTATAATCGATTAAAAGCAGCCTATACAACATTTTTGAAAGGAAAAGACGGAAAGAATCTCGAAGAGAGTTTCTTTGAAAAATTTAGTTTATTAGATGAAGTAGAGAAAATTGCAAAAGAAAACAAAGAGGAAGTCAGAAATCTTAGAAAACAAGTGCAAAAGACATACCAAAAAGTTGGAATTGTCCGTTATGATGCATTTAACGAAATGGGAGGGAATTTAAGTTTTGTACTTACTATGTTAAATGATCAAAACAGTGGATGGCTATTAAATGCAATGCATAGTCGTGAAGGTTGTTATACTTATATTAAAGAAATAATAAACGGAAAGAGCTATGTGGAATTAGGTGAAGAAGAAAAAGAATCTTTGGAGCGTGCAATTTTCCAAGAAGTATATGATATAAAAGATGTAGATTTTAAGAAAACAGCAAAAAGGGCATAATTGTCCAAAATAATTAAAATGTATAAAATCTCAAAACAGAGTAAGAGGAGGAAGATGAGATGTTAGATATTAAATTTGTGAGATCAAATCCGGAGGTTGTAAAACAGAATATTCGTAACAAATTCCAGGATGCAAAATTACCATTGGTAGATGAAGTGTTAGAGTTAGATGCAAGAAACCGTGAAATTAAACAGGAAGTAGAAGCTCTGAGAGCTGAAAAAAATAAAATTTCTAAACAGATCGGTGCATTGATGGCACAGGGCAAAAAAGAAGAAGCAGAAGAAGTAAAGAAACAAGTTGCTGCTAATGGAGATAGAATCGAGGCTCTTTCAAAAGAAGAGAAGGAAGTAGAAGAAAAACTGAAAAAAGATATGATGACAATTCCAAATATCATCGATCCATCTGTACCGATTGGTAAAGATGACAGCGAAAATGTGGAAGTAGAACGTTATGGTGAGCCAGTTGTTCCAGATTTTGAAATTCCATATCACGCAGAGATTATGGAAAGTTTTGATGGTCTTGATCTTGACAGTGCAAGAAAAGTTGCAGGAAACGGATTCTATTATCTGATGGGAGATATCGCAAGACTTCACTCAGCAGTAATCTCTTATGCAAGAGACTTTATGATCAACCGTGGATTCACATATTGCGTACCACCATTTATGATCAGAAGTAACGTAGTTACAGGTGTTATGAGTTTTGCAGAGATGGATGCAATGATGTACAAAATCGAAGGTGAAGATTTATATCTGATCGGAACAAGTGAGCATTCTATGATTGGTAAATTTATCGATACACAACTTACAGAAGATCAGCTTCCACAGACATTGACAAGTTACTCACCTTGCTTCCGTAAAGAAAAAGGAGCACATGGTATTGAAGAACGTGGAGTATATCGTATTCACCAGTTTGAAAAACAGGAAATGATCGTTGTCTGCAAACCAGAAGACAGCAAAGAATGGTATGATAAATTGTGGCAGAACACAGTAGATCTCTTCAGAAGCATGGATATTCCAGTACGTACATTAGAGTGCTGCTCTGGAGACTTAGCAGACTTGAAAGTAAAATCTGTGGATGTTGAAGCATGGTCTCCAAGACAGAAGAAATACTTCGAAGTAGGAAGCTGCTCAAACCTTGGCGATGCACAGGCTAGAAGACTTGGAATTCGTGTGAAAGGAAATGATGGAAGCAAATATTTTGCACATACTTTGAACAATACAGTAGTTGCACCACCAAGAATGCTGATTGCATTCCTTGAAAATAACCTTCAGGCAGATGGTTCTGTGAAGATTCCAGAGGCATTACAGCCATATATGGGTGGAAATACAGTTATCGTTCCAAAACATAAATAATAAGAAGATAAAGAAAAATCCCGGAGCAATCCGGGATTTTCTGGAGAAATAGATGCATCAATATTTAAAAGCTATTGGCTTTGGAAAAATTCAGTCGAAGAAAGAATTAAAGCAATTATTAAATCAGGTGGAACAGGAATGTACACATCAGATGGTTGTGTCGTATTCAGACGATACAGATTACTGTGAGCTGCAAAAAGAATATGGACAGTGTATGGGAATTACAGTTTGCGGTGAGTTAGATGGAGAAGATTGTTTTGAAGCAGATTACTATTTCCCGTATTTTGAAGGTAGCGGAATTACAACATATTCTGAAGTATCGATAGAAAGAAGAATTGAAAAAGAAGCATATGTAGGGATATGTGAAGATTCAAAAGTAGGAATCAGTTTGATATTTCATGTGCAGAACGGCGTGGAATACATGAAAGAAAAACAGCTTGGTTTTCTTTCGCAAGAACAAACATCTGTAACCTTTTCAGGACTTGCTCTTGACGGAAAAATTTTATTTCCAATAAAGAAAAGCGAAGTGCAGGTCAAGCAGGAACAAGAAAATTCTAGGAATCGTAAAAATCTGCTAAATGCAGCCAGACAAGGAGACCCAGGAGCAATCGAAACATTGACATTGGATGATATGGACATATATTCTAAGGTATCCCGAAGACTTATCACAGAGGATGTATTTTCAATCGTAGATACATATTTCATGCCACATGGTGTAGAGTGTGATGTGTATTCAATCATGGGTGAAATATTGGCAGTTCGTGAGCGGGAGAATGTGCTTACAAAAGAAGTGGTATATCAGATGAAATTAGATGTAAATGAGCTGCAGTTTGATATTTGCGTACCAAAGAGTAAGGTGCTTGGTGAGCCGGAAATCGGGCGCAGATTCAAAGGAAAAATCTGGCTGCAGGGATATATTAATTTTTAAAAAGGATATATAAATTTAGTTGAATTTAGAAGGCACGAGTGTTAAAATAGTAAACGTGATGCACTCGTGCATAAATAAAAAGAGAATAAATTCTCTCAAATAGGATGTGTCGTCATAGCTCAGCTGGATAGAGCACTCGCCTCCTAAGAGAAAGCCGAGGCATTCCCCAAAGGGAAAAAATGAAAAACAACTTTCAGTTCGAATCTATTCTGAAAAATGCTAATGGTGACAACAAAGCATTCTCCAAATTGGGGAACGTTCTAATGTTACCAAATCAAAAAAATCTGTAGATTGACAACTCGAAAAAGAGTTGATAATCTTATATATGGCCGAAGGAAAAAATCCCAGAAACCCAGTAAAATCAAGGGTTTGCGGCATGTGTCGTCATAGCTCAGCTGGATAGAGCACTCGCCTCCTAAGCGAGGGGTCGGAGGTTCAAATCCTCTTGGCGACGGGCTTCAAAGCGTTCGAAAATGTTAGCTGGATTAGCTGACAGCGAACGCTTTTGTTATTTTCTAATCACGTTCGTGACATGAAATTCCATTCAAAATGATTAATTTCCAGCTAACGCAATCCGATTTTTGTTAGCTGACAGCTAATCAAAATTACCGGTTTGCAAACATGGGTTTTAAGAAGTCCAGCTAACATTTGGGTTCCGCTCCGTTGTCACCCCTTATTCGGGGATGTAAATCAGAGAAAAGGCGGAAAAAGAAACAATCTCTCCCAAACCAGCAAACATGAATTAGCTGAAACAGTATTCAATTCTATTAGCTACAGCTAATGGTCAAACAGCAATGTCTGTTTGGAACTTTACTATCTATAAAAGTTCCAGGCAGGCATTTTTTAGTTCCTGAATCCTGGAGGAAAGGAGTCAAGATGACTGAACCAAACAGGCAATCAGGAGTAAACGAAGAAAGAATCATAGAAATTGAGATTGAGCGTCTTCGACCGTTCAAAGAGCATCCGTTTCAAGTGAAAGATGATAAGGAAATGTTTCTTCTGCAGGAAAGCATTGAGAAGTATGGAATATTAAATCCGCTGATCGTCAGACCGGTACCGGATGGCTACTATGAGATCATATCCGGCCACAGAAGAAAACATGCTGCGGAGAAACTGGGATATCGTAAAGTACCGGTGATTATCCGGGTATTAAGTGAAGATGATTCCATTTTAAGTATGGTGGATTCTAATCTTCACAGAGAACGGATCAGCTATAGCGAAAAAGCTTTTGCTTACAAACTGAAGAATGACGTACTAAAAAGAAAAAGTGGTCGAAAAAAGAGCCAAGTTGACCACAAAACACCAAGAAAACGATCGATAGATATTATCAGTGAGGATTGTGGTGATAGCCCAAAACAAGTGCAGCGTTATATATCACTGACAAAGCTTATACCGGAAATGTTGCAGAAACTGGATGATGAGATTATTTCTTTTTGTTCGGCAGTAGAGATTGCTGCATTGAAAGAAAATGAACAAAGAGAACTGCTTAAAGCAATGGATTATGCACAGGCGATTCCGTCACTCTCACAGGCCCAGAGGATCCGGCAACTGAGTAAAGAAAAGCAGTTGTCACTGGAAAAGATGGAAGAAATCATGTGTGAAGTTAAAAAAGGTGAGATCACCAGAGTAGCATTTACCAATGAGCAGCTACACAAGTATTTTCCAAATTCTTATACACCGGCAATGATGAAACGGGAAATACTGGCACTGCTAAAATTATGGAAAAAAGAATCATGGGAAAGTTAAAGGAGGAAGAAATCATGTGTAAAGTTACATCCGTAGTAAACCAGAAAGGTGGAGTCGGCAAGACCACCACAACCGTAAATGTAGGTATTGGACTGGCAAGAGAAGGAAAGAAAGTGTTGCTGATCGACGCGGATCCACAGGGAAGTTTAACCGCAAGTCTTGGATATGAGGAACCGGATGATCTTCGCATCACATTGGCAACGATCATGATGGATGTCATCAACGAAGAAGAAATCTCTCTGGAAGATGGGATTTTACATCACCAGGAAAATGTAGATTTTCTCCCGGCAAATATTGAGCTTTCCGCACTGGAAGTAACGATGGGAAATGTTATGAGCAGAGAAATGATCATGAAAGAATATATCGATGCGATACGATGCCGATACGATTATATCCTGATTGACTGTATGCCGAGCCTTGGTATGATGACAATCAATGCACTGGTCTCTTCCGATTCTGTGTTGATACCTGTGCAAGCCGCATATCTGCCGGTGAAAGGACTTCAGCAGCTGATCAAGACCATTCTTACAGTAAAGAAAAGACTGAACCGGAAACTGGCGATTGAGGGCATTCTCCTGACCATGGTAGATTCCAGAACCAATTACGCAAGGGATATTGCATCGAGAGTACATACAACCTACGGAAGTCAGATCGAGGTATTTGAAAATGTGATCCCGATGTCTGTAAAAGCTGCTGAGACCAGTGCAGAGGGAAAAAGCATCTACATGCACTGCCCGAAAGGAAAAGTTGCCGAAGCATATAAGAACTTAACACAGGAGGTTTTGAAAAATGAAAAATAGAAGTGGCGAAAAGATTAAACTGGCAAGCATTGATGAACTGCTGGGTGTGGTAAATGAAGAATCTGCAATGGAGATAGAAATCAGTAAGATCCATCCGTTTAAAAATCATCCGTTCAAGGTGCTGGATGATGAAAAGATGCAGGATCTGGTTGAAAGTGTAAGGATCAATGGAGTACTGACACCGGTACTGCTTCGAATGGATGATAATGAAGAATATGAAATGGTATCCGGTCACAGAAGAATGCATGCAGCACAGCTTGCAGGACTGACGACAATTCCGGCAATCGTAAGAGAATTATCGGATGATGATGCGGTGATTGCGATGGTGGACGCTAACATTCAGCGAGAGGAACTGTTACCGAGTGAGAAAGCATTTGCATATAAGATGAAAATGGATGCTATGAGAAGAACAGCAGGTCGTCCGACAAAAGAAAATACCCGACAAAATGTCGGGAATTATGAGACGGCAGATCTCATTGGAAAGGATAATGGAGAAAGTGGACGACAGGTTCAAAGATATATTCGCCTCACGGAATTAATACCAGAACTTTTAGATCTGGTAGATAAGAAAAAGCTCCAATTTACAGTTGCTATTGATATCTCCTACATCGATAAGGAAGTACAGGAATGGATCTACGAATATATCCGCGACACCGGATTTATCAAGCCAAAGCAGATTGCAGCACTTAGAAATCAGCTAAATGATGGACCAATCAATCAGATCCAGATGTTATCAATTTTCAATAACTGTGTGATGGCAAAGAAAGTATCCCGGTCTCTTACTTTCTCAGAAAAGAAACTGACAAAGTATTTTCCGGATGATTATACAGCCAAAGATATGGAGCAGGTGATTGAATCATTATTAGAAAAGTGGATGCAGGAACAGTCCTGTTAAGGAGAGAAAAAGCTAAGAAAACAATGTCAAAGAAGTTTAAAAAGAGGACTTCTTAGCAGAAAATGAAAGGAGGAAACTATGGAGAAAAAAATGACATTTAATTATTTTTACGGTACCGAAGCTGATCAGTTCAGCTTCTACCGCATACCAAAAGCATTATTTACAGACAGTTATTTTAAAGATTTATCGAGCGATGCTAAAATTTTATATGGACTGATGTTGGATCGAATGTCTCTTTCCATCAAGAATCAGTGGTTTGACGACAAAAACAGAGCATATATCTACTTTTCCATCGAAGATATCATGGAATTACTGAACTGTGGCAGAAATAAAGCCATTAAATCCATGAGAGAACTGGATGACGAAACAGGGATTGGCCTGATTGAGAAACGCAGACAGGGATTTGGAAAGGTGAACGTTATCTACGTGAAAACCTTTATGCCTGAGAAAACAGATGAGAAAAAATTTGAAGAGGAATTAAAGAAGTTTAAAAAACAAACTTCTGTGGAAAATGAGGAATCTACAGAAGTTTACATTTCAAACTTCATGAAGTCCCAAAATCAAACTTCTAGAAGTCCCGAAAACAAACTTCAAGAAGTTTACATTTCAAACCCTAATAATACTAATCTTAGTGATACTGAAATGAATGATAATAAATCTAATCCTATCATATCTGTGGATGAGAAAAGATTTGATAGCGATAATTGCTCTGAGGATTATCAGGCTTATGAAAACCTTGTCAAAGAGACCATTGATTATGAATCACTGGAAGTAACCCATCATGACGATATGCGACAGGTAGATGAAATCGTGAACCTGATTGTAGAGACTGTGATGTGTAAAAATGACAAGATCTTGATTGCCAGCAACTGGTATCCGGCATCACTGGTGAAGAAAAAATTTCTGATGCTGACCTATTCACATATCGAGTATGTCTTACACTGTATGAGTGGTAACACCACAAAGGTGAAGAACATCAAGAAATATTTATTAGCAGCCCTGTTTAATGCACCGTCAACGATGAACGGGTATTATCAGGCAGAGGTGAACCATGATATGCCAGGACTGGCAAGATAGGAGGTGCACATGTTTATTTTAAAACTTGCTGGGAAGATATTATTACTGCCGGTATGGCTGATCCTTTTTGTGATCGGCCTGGCAGTAAAGATGACAGTACAGACTTATGCGGTTGTCAGAGGGATCCTTGGGTTTATATTCACTTTGTTGATTATAGCGACTGCATACTGTTACCATGACTGGGCACAGGTTGCATTTCTGTTTTCGCTGAGTGTAATTCTGTATCTGATCCTTTTTGCAGGAGTGTTCGTAGATACTGTACTGGACATGACAAGAGAACGTATTATTGATTTTATTATATCGTGAGGAGGACATGAAAATGAGCGAAAACAATGATTATATTCAGTTACCACCACTTAAAAAAGACACACCGTCCGATGTGATAGCATTTATGTGGGAGTACATGAAAGTACCGGAGGATTCAAGAGAAAAAGTTAAGAATCTGCTTAAAGATGCAAATGAAAATGGCGTAAAATTAAGTCATCAGGCACCAACACTGTATGATGTTGTCCCAAAAGAAGAAATTGCTGAATTTGAAGAGCTTATGCGCAAAACCATAGCTGACATTGTATCAGAAGCCAGTAGCGTTGCCTGTTGGGTGTATGTGCAGAAATATGTGAAGCACAAAACCCTAAACGAAATGCTGCAAGAATTGCCAGACGTAGGTCAATTCATCCTAGCTATGGATACCTGGTTTGAAAAACTGATGGAGAAATAATCTAGGAAAATAGTTTAAAGTTTACATGTTATGATCATGTATGAAGTTGGAACAAAATAAAAGAATTGTGATATAATATTGTTCAAGAAAAAGCTCATTGACATATTTCAATCTATTTAGGAGGATAAACGATCATGTGTACAGCAGCAACTTATAAAACAAAAGATTTTTACTTTGGACGAACCCTCGATTATGAATTCTCTTATGGTGATCAGATAGTAATTACACCACGTAATTATGCGTTTAATTTTCGCCATGTTGGCGATATGAAAAATCATTATGCAATTATTGGAATGGCTCATGTTGCTGAGGATTATCCTTTGTATTATGATGCTATGAATGAAAAAGGAGTGGCAATGGCAGGACTGAATTTTGTCGGAAATGCTGTTTATGCCGCGATTAAGCCAGATGTGGAAAATATTGCACAGTTTGAATTTATTCCGTGGATTTTAAGTCAGTGTTCTTCTTTAGTTGAAGTTTGCGAGCTTCTTGAACGAATTAATATTGTTAATACTCCTTTCAGCGAGCAATTACCATTAGCACAATTACACTGGATCATTTCTGATGAGAATGAGTCAATTACGGTAGAATCTATGTCAGATGGTTTGCATATTTATGACAATCCAGTAGGAGTGCTTACGAATAATCCGCCATTTCCACAGCAGATGTTTCAACTAAATAATTATATGTATTTATCTCCTAAACAGCCCAGAAATACTTTCTGCGAAAATTTGGCTCTTGATGCATATAGTAGAGGTATGGGAGGATTAGGTCTTCCGGGAGATCTCTCATCTTCCTCACGCTTTGTACGTGTAGCTTTTACAAAGGTAAATGCAATTTCAGGTGAATCAGAGGAAGAAAGCGTTAGCCAATTCTTCCACATTCTCGGATCTGTGGATCAGCAACGAGGATGTTGCGAAGTAGCGGATGGAAAATATGAAATCACATTGTATACGTCGTGTTGTAATGTTACAAAAGGTATTTATTATTACAATACTTATGAAAACCATCAGATCAGTGCAGTAGATATGCATGTAGAAAATCTGGATAGTGATAAAATGATTTGTTATCCAGTAATTCAAGGAGAACGAATCAACTATCAAAATAAATAATGTTTTGAAATCAGGGATGAGGTAGAAAGGAAAGTTCCATGACAAAAGATGAAGTAAAAAAACTCAGGATGAACAGTCCGGAATCACTACAGTTTTTAAATAATGCTACAAAATTTTATAATTTAATGATGATGTATCGTTGTGCTATTCGGGAGATACAAACTAAACTTGAGGTTTTGGATGATGAATTTTCAGTTGAGAACAATCGAAATCCTATTTCTTTTATAAAAACAAGAATTAAGCAGCCCAATAGTATTTACGATAAACTACAGAAGATGGGATATGAATTTACAACAGAAAATATACAGACATATCTCAATGATGTAGCAGGCGTTCGAATAGTTTGTGCGTTTATTGACGATATTTATATGATATCAGATTTGATTACCCAACAGGATGATATTAAAGTTATTGAAATAAAAGATTATATAAAAAATCCAAAATCGAATGGTTATCGAAGCTATCATATGATTGTTGAAATACCAGTATTTTTTGCTAAGGGTAAAACACCTATGCGTGTAGAATTACAGATTCGAACCAATGGTATGGATTTCTGGGCAACATTGGAACATCAACTTCGCTATAAAAAAGGAATTGAAGAAATGCCTGGCTATGATGAGATAAGTGAAGAATTACTTCATTCTGCAAGAGCTATCATTGAAGCAGATAATGAAATGCAGAGAATAAAAGACAAAATTGGTATGTTCCACGAAATTTAGGGTGAAAACTGAGCAAGTAGGAAGGTGGAATATATATGAAACAAGATACTTTAGAAGGCAAAGCAAAAACAAAAAATGGGGTAAAACGGCTGTGTTTTTCCATAATCTGCATTCTTCTGGAAGTGATTTTTATTATTACTATCGTAACACGCTTGAATGAATATGCAGAAATCATAAATTTATTTACAAGGATTTTGGGTGGAATCTTGGTTTTGGGATTGTACGCATCAAATAAGACATCCTCTATGAAAATGCCTTGGGTCATCTTAATTCTAATTTTCCCAATTATGGGTGTAGGCCTGTATTTGTTGATTGGTTTGAATGGTGGCACACATAAAATGCGTGAGCGATACGCAGAAATTGATAGCAAATTGTTACCAATGCTTCCGGACAGTCAGGAGTGTTTGAGCAAAATAAAAGAAACAATTCCGAAAGCAGGAAATATAGCAAGTTACATACAAAGAAATTCGCAGTATCCAATCTATCAGAATACGGACATTGTGTATTTTGATGAAGCAGTGAAAGGACTAGAGGCACAGCTTAAGGATTTGGAGAAAGCACAGAAGTTTATCTTTATGGAATATCATGCGATAGAAGACGCTGAAGCATGGCATAAGATTCAAGATGTTCTGGAAGAGCGAGTAAAAGCAGGTGTGGAAGTTAGAGTATTCTACGATGATATGGGTTCTATAGGCTTTATTAACACAGATTTTGTGAAAAAGATGGAAGCAATAGGAATTCATTGCCGTGTATTCAATCCGTTTATGCCAGGTTTAAATCTGTTTTTGAACAATCGTGATCATAGAAAAATAACAGTTATTGATGGAAAAGTCGGATTTACAGGTGGATATAATCTAGCAAACGAATATTTTAATTACACACACCCGTATGGACAGTGGAAAGATACAGGTATTCGTTTAGAAGGAGATGCTGTTCAGTCGCTTACGGTGACATTTTTGGAAATGTGGAATGCAGTAAGTGATAAGGATGCTAATGATTCTGATTTTAGTAAATATCTTTTCCACTATGATTATGCGGCACAGCAAACTGGGTTTGTTCAACCTTATGCAGACAGCCCTATGGATAATGAGCAAGTAGGAGAAGAAGTTTATATCAGTATGATAAATAAAGCTGAAAAATATTGTTGGTTTATGACTCCATATCTAATCATAACAGATGAAATGACGCATGCGTTATGTCTGGCTGCTAAGCGAGGGGTAGACGTAAGAATTATCACACCTGGTATCCCTGATAAAAAATTCATTTATAATATAACTCGTTCTTTTTATCATGGATTAGTTAAACATGGTGTTCGTGTTTATGAGTGGACTCCTGGTTTCTGCCATGCAAAAATGAGTGTGGCAGATGACTGTATGGCAACTTGTGGAACAATTAATCTGGATTATCGAAGTTTATATCACCATTTTGAAAACGGCTGTTTTATGGCAGATTGTCAGGCAGTTGTGGAAATAAAAAATGATCTGATAAGAACGATGGGAGAATGTCGTGATGTGACAGACCAATATCAAACCGGACGAAGTGCATATTTGCGACTGGGACAATTATTTATGAGATTATTTGCTGGATTGCTATAAGAATCTGATGAAACGACCTTTCAAAAAACAGTTGATTTAGAAGTTAACTGTTTTTGAAAGGCCGTTTTTGCTATATCTAACAGTCTGTTGTACAAAGAAGATTTTGCATGGATAGTGATTAATACAACGGAGTAAGAAAAGCTCCTTCATATATTAGAATAAAAATATGACTGTTTCATTAAAAAGAAGCCGGTCATATTTTTTATGAAAAATAAATTTTGTTGAGGTTAAATTGAGATTGACTTTGTATTGTATAAGTATGAAATAAAAAGGAATCAGGTGATGTACAATGAAAAAGCATAAAATATGTAAAATCCTTCTTGTTATACTGGCAATTTTTTTATGTGTGGCTTTTTATGAATTGCTCGGAATCTGCGTTGCATATAAAAAGCAGCCGGAAGTGTCCAATACAACCAAAAAAGAAACAAAAAATGGGTCATGGAACGAATGCAGTGAAAATACAGAACGGGCAGTAATCATAGAAAAGAATCCAGAAGCGCTTTTACAAAGAGTGCGTTTGATTAAGAATGCAAAAAAGGAAATTATTCTTTCTACTTTTGCATTTCAATCCGATGAAAGTGGAAAATTGATTTTAGGAGCACTGCATGATGCGGCAGACAGAGGTGTACATATTCGTCTGTTAGTAGATGGAATGGAGAGCTGGATTGATATGGAAGGAAATCCGTATTTCTATGGATTATCTTCCCATGAGAATGTTGAAATTAAACTGTATAATAAGGCCAATCCGTTGAAACCGTGGAAAATGATGGGTAGAATGCATGATAAATATTTGATTGCAGATGGAAAGAGATATATTCTTGGGGGAAGAAATACATACAATTATTTCCTGGGTGATTTTCCGGGACATAAGAACTATGACAGAGACGTGTTAGTGGTTTGCGATGAACCTGAGAAAGAAAATTCAGTTAACCAGTTGTCAGAGTATTTTGAAACCATATGGAATCAGGAAGACAGTGATTATTTTCATGACAATAAAAAACTGGCAAATAGAAAATCTGTAAAGAACGCAGTTTTAGAGCTGCAGAACGGCTATCAGAAATATTTTGAAGAGAATAAGGAAAGAATCTGCGATACTGATTACACGGACGAAACTTTTGAGACAGAAAAGATTGCATTAGTGTCAAATCCTATTCACACAGGTTCCAAAGAACCAGTAGTGTGGTATCAGTTGGGAGAATTGATGAAAAATGCAAAAAATCGTGTGAAGATCCACACGCCATATATTATCTGTAATGATATGATGTATAATACATGGGAGGAGATTGCAGAGAACGTTTCAGATTTTTCTATCATGACAAATTCAGTTGCGAATAATGGGAATCCATTTGGGTCTGCCGATTATGCGAAAAACAGAAATAGAATCTTAAGTACAGGAATTAATATCTGGGAATATGAAGGCGGTTATTCATACCACGGAAAAAGTATTCTGATTGACGATGATCTGTCTGTAATCGGTTCCTTTAATATGGACATGAGAAGTGCATATCTGGATACGGAACTGATGCTTGTAATACGCAGTAAAGATATTAATAAACAGTTGGAAGAGGGCATGATGGAATATGAAAGAGTGTCCCGCCAGGTATTGGAAGATGGAACCTATCGTGATCCATATCATGTAGAGCCAATCGAATTAACAAAGAAACGTCAGAGAAAAATATTTTTGGTACAGCATCTGCTTGGATGGGCAAGGTATCTGTTTTAATAAGGAGGAAGGAAAACGTGTTTCAAATATTGATTGTAGAAGATGATAAAGAATTAAGCCAGCTATTCCAAAAAGTGCTTGAGAAGAATGGATATCAAGTCAAAAGTGCATCGGATGGAGCACAGGCATTAGAAGTATTGGATAAGGAATATATTGATCTGATCATTTCTGATATTATGATGCCGGTTATGGATGGCTATGAACTGGTGTCAGAACTTCGCTCAGCAGGATATCAGATACCAGTGCTTATGATCACTGCGAAAGGTTCCTTTGATGATATGCGCCAGGGATTTCTTTCGGGAAGTGACGATTATATGGTAAAACCGGTAAATGTGAATGAAATGGTTTTAAGAGTCGGAGCACTGCTTCGCCGTGCACAGATACTGAATGAACACAAAATTGTGATCGGTTCAACAGAGTTTGATTATGATGCAATGACGGTTACAACTGATAAGGAAAGTCTTGTTTTGCCTAAAAAAGAATTCCTGCTTTTATATAAGCTTGCAACTTCGCCAGGCAGAACATTTACAAAACAACAGTTGATGGATGAAGTATGGGGATACGAGACGGAGGCAGACCCACATACGATAGAGGTACATATAGGAAGAATCAGAGAGCGTTTTAAAGATAACCCGGATTTTGAAATTGTAACAATGCGTGGAATTGGATACAAGGTGGTGAAAAAATAATGGAACAAAAGAAAGAAAAAGGATTGCGGATCCGATCCTGTCTGACTGGTGCAATCTGGCTGGCACTTGTATTTTCAACAGTTATATCTGCTTTATTATTTGCTTTTTTGAATCATTTTTTTAATCTGCCGGGCAGCATACCTGTGCTTGGCTGGCTTTTGATTTTCAATACATTGATTGCAGGGCTGATCACTTCCTTTATTAATGCAAAGTTACTGGAACCAATTACTAGGCTTAGTAAAGCAATGAAGGAAGTTTCTCGGGGAGATTTTGAACAGCATTTGGAAACGAACAGCCGTATAGCAGAAGTTGGAGAATCTTATCAAAGTTTTAACGTTATGACAAAAGAACTTCGTGCAACAGAGGTGCTGCAGATGGATTTTGTATCTAATGTTTCTCATGAGTTTAAGACCCCGATTAATGCCATTGAAGGATATACAATGCTGCTTCAGGGAGAAGAACTGTCTCCGGATCAAGAGGAATATGTAGAAAAAATCTTATTTAACACCCAAAGACTTTCCGGATTGGTTGGTAATATTTTGCTGTTATCCAAGTTAGAGAATCAGAATATACCAATGAAAAAAACAGAATATCGTCTGGATGAACAGATCCGCCAGGCATTTCTTTCATTGGAAACAAAATGGACAGAAAAAGAAATTGGTTTTCAGGTAGAATTGGAGGAAGTTAAATATACTGGGAATGAAGGACTTTTTATGCATATCTGGATAAATCTTTTGGATAATGCGATTAAGTTCAGCCCTTCAAAGGGGACAATTACGATGTTTCTGAAACAAGAACAGGGTTCTGTTAAGTTCATTCTGGAAGATGAAGGACCAGGAATAGAGGATGATGTAAAATCCAGAATATTTGACAAGTTCTATCAGGTAGATGGATCTCATAAAGCAGAAGGAAATGGCCTAGGTCTTGCACTTGTAAAACGGATTGTAGATAGTGCCGGAGGAACAATCAAAGCAGAAAACCGTGAATATGGTGGATGCAGATTTGTTGTAGAGCTTCCAATACAGAAAGATGAGGCCATATAAGTTTAAGAAAAACAGATAAAGGAGGAATTACATGACATTTTATCAGGAATTGCAGTTAAATCAGGCAGGTTCTAAAAATCTGTTGAAAAAGAGTGAAACAGTGAAAGAAAAATCATATCATATACTGGTATATTTGGTAAAGATAGCTGTTACAATGGCATTTTGTTTTTTATTTGTTACTATTTTCAGTATCTTATTTGGAAATGAGAATAGTATTGTGGGTGTAGTAGTTTTATTATGCCTTATGGTATTTCGGAATGCGGATCTGGGGATCCACACCGGACAATCTACGATGCTTTTGGCTTTGTTCTTTGTAATTATGACTGTATGTCCGCATTTAGCAAATCAGTTTTCACCGGTATTGGGAATGCTGTTAAATATTGCGGCACTGGCTGTGTTGATTCTGTTCGGATGCCATAATCCATTCATGTTTAATCAATCTACATTGGTTCTTGGGTATCTGCTGCTATATGGTTATGATGTTACGGGAAAAAGCTATCAGATGCGATTAGTCGGAATGGCTTTAGGTGCAGCACTTACCTGCTTCGTATTTTATCGAAATCATAAAAACAGAACTTATAAAAGAAATCTGAAAGATCTGATACAAGAATTTGATATCACTTCTTCCAGAACAAAATGGCAGATATGTCAGATTTTATGCGTACCGATTGTCCTTTGCATTGCAGAACTTTGTAATATGCCACGTGCAATGTGGGCTGGTATTGCGGCCATGTCCGCGATTTTGCCATTTATGGAAGATATGCACTACAGAGTCCGTAAAAGGATTGTCGGAAATATTGCAGGTGTTATATGTTTTACAGTATTATATTTTCTGCTTCCTTCGTCAATCTATGCATATATAGGAATTCTTGGTGGAATCGGTGTAGGACTTTCAGCACAATATGGCTGGCAGGCAGTATTTAACACATTTGGTGCTTTAGCCATTGCTGCAGAGACTTATGGACTACAAGGAGCGGTTAGTCTTAGAGTGATTCAAAATGTTTTTGGTGTTGTGTTTGCATTAGCATTTTGTGTTATATTTTATTGGTTTATGTCAAAAAAAAAGGAAAGTGAGGCGACCGTACATGCAGAGTGAAGTGAATCAGGAAGAAAATTTGAATAGAATTATTACGGTTCCTAATCTTCTTTCTTTTTTTCGGCTTTGCCTGATTCCGGTAATTATATGGAGCTATTGTGTAAAGAAAAATCCTCTGTTAGCTGGAGAAATCTTATTGCTGTCTGGTCTTACGGATCTTGCTGATGGATATATCGCAAGAAGATTCCATATGATTAGTAATTTGGGAAAAATACTTGATCCGGTGGCCGATAAGCTGACACAGGCAGCGATGTTAATCTGTCTGTTTACTCGGTTTCCGCATATGCTTCTTTTAATCGTAATAATGGCAGGTAAGGAGCTGTATATGGCAGTCAGTGGATGTCTTGTGATACGAAAGACAGGAAAAGTACACGGTGCAGACTGGCATGGAAAGATAGTAACCTTTTTATTATATGGAACTGCAGCGGTGCATATTATATGGTTCCACATTACACCTATGGTATCAGATCTGTTGATTGGTTTGTGCGCTATAATGATGGTCATATCGGTCGCTCTGTATATTATCCAGAATACCAGGACTCTTAAGGGAGAGACTGTATAAGCAATTTTATATTGCAATGACTAGAAAAATATTTAGGAGAATATTGATGAGATAAAGAAGGATAAAAACTTAACCTGGATAGAATCAGAACAGATAATTTTTGCATGGCTGGATAAAGACAATCAGGTTACTCCGTTAACGGACGAGCAATTAAATCCGGTATGGAAAATACTAAATTACGAAACAGGGAAATATGAATCTGTTCAGAAACACTTCCGAGTATTTGAAGTGTAGAAGTTTTGTGATACAAAGTGTAAACGTAAGAAAAAATAATACATTTGCGGTCAATTTGTTATCGACAGTTGACCGCAAGCACGGTATAATAGACATAGATCTAATAAGAAAACCAAATAATCATTACTGTAAAATGTCAGGTAATGGTAGTCATCATTTATAATTGGAAGGAACAGGTTGGCTTTACCCTAATGGTGGAAAATCCACTATTTTTCCACCCAAACTGTAATTCCTCAGATGAAAACAGGTTTTCTTATCTTTTCTGAAATTGACAGAAAAAGCAGTAAAATCAAGGCTTTGAATGACTTTGATTGACATAGAATGCAAGCTGTTTTCTGTACCAGGATGAACTCCTAAGCGAGGGGGCGGAGGTTCAAATCCTCTTGGCGACGGGCTTCAAAGCGTTCGAAAATGTTAGCTGGATTAGCTGACAACGAACGCTTTTGTTATTTTCAAATCACGTTCGTGACACAAAATTCCATTCAAAATAATCAATTTCCAGCTAACGCAATCCGATTTTTGTTAGCTGACAGCTAATCAAAATTACCGGTTTGCAAACATGGGTTTTAAGAAGTCCAGCTAACATTTGGG
Organism: Mediterraneibacter sp. NSJ-151; assembly: GCF_022487435.1. Taxonomy (NCBI): domain Bacteria; kingdom Bacillati; phylum Bacillota; class Clostridia; order Lachnospirales; family Lachnospiraceae; genus Mediterraneibacter; species Mediterraneibacter sp. NSJ-151. The sequence goes on from NZ_JAKVPP010000001.1 coordinate 42,630, forward strand.
TTCCGCTCCGTTGTCACCCCTTATTCGGGGATGTAAATCAGAGAAAAGGCGGGAAAAGAAACAATCTCTCCCAAACCTGCAAACATAAATTAGCTGAAACAGTATTCAATTCTATTAGCTACAGCTAATGGTCAAACAGCAATGTCTGTTTGGAACTTTACTATCTATAAAAGTTCCAGGCAGGCATTTTTTATTTCCTGAATCCTGGAGGGAAGGAGTCAAGATGACTGAGCCAAACAGACAATCAGGAGAAAACGAAGAAAGAATCATAGAAATTGAGATTGAGCGTCTTCGACTGTTCAAAGAGCATCCGTCTCAGGTGAAAGATGCAAATGAAAATGGCATAAAATTAAGTCATCAGGCACCAACACTGTATGATGTTGTCCCAAAAGAAGAAATTACTGAATTTGAAGAGCTTATGCGCAAAACCATAGCTGACATTGTATCAGAAGCCAGTAGCATTGCCTGTTGGGTGTATGTGCAGAAATATGTGAAACAGAAAACTCTTGACGAAATGCTGCAAGAATTGCCAGTAGCAGGCCAGTTTATCATTGTCATGGATACCTGGTTCGAAAGACTGATGGCGGAATAATGGATGCTATGATAGAATAAAGAAAACGATTTGAAGTGCAAATCGGCGTTTGGAAGTTGCTATGGCTTAATAAAGTATAAGTGGTTTTCAAAATTGCAATTCAAATCACTACGAATAAAGTCGAATTTGTTTGATGAATATTACAAAGATACTTGTGCTATTAGAAAGAGTGATATGATTGCCTTTTTACAGGAAAACTCAGTATATTCACTAAAAGATGGCATTGGAGAGTGTGAAGCAACCGTTCAAATTTATGTTGGAGAAAAAGAAAAGCAATCAATGAAAAAATCTGCTAAAATCATTCATGAAAAATTGCAGGATAGTTTTATACAAGTTCTTCCTAATATGTATCATGGAGAGTTTTCAATAAACCACGCAGATGATTATGTGAGAAAACTATTAGAAATAGTAAAGCGAAGGTAACTTTCAGTCTTCAGCAGAGACTGAAAGCAACAGAAGATTTGAATTGACCGAGCTCTTTGAGCGAGGGATACTTCTTGTCCGAAGGGCAAGAAGGTGGCACTGAGAAGAATTAAAACAATTTGAAGTTGTGAACTTAGAATTAGAGGTGTTGAAAATGAAAATAATAATTATATTTATTGATTTACTGATGGCAACTGTTCTCTTTTTTGTTGGAAGATTTTTTATCAAATCAAGGAATACAGAAAGAAGTGTGCTGTTTTTATCAGGAGATTATACTGGATTAAACACAGAGAAAATATGCAGAGTTACTGGAAAACGGATTAAGACATGGGCAATGCTCTTTTGTCTTGGCGGTATAATTGATTTTATCAAGCTGGGCGCAGGAATAATAATAGTTTCCGTTTTTTTTATTATCTTACTTGTATTTCATTTGGTTGATATGACTATAAATCGAGACAAGTACCGGGTATAAATTCAAGTTTGTATAACAGGAAAATTTAAATTTAACGCTTGAAAAAAGGAGAAATAAACATGGCAAAGAAAGAAGAAAGATTTGAAGTTACATTTAGAGACGGAAGTCAGCTTAAGGATGAAGGAGTTCGCCAAATCCTTGTAGATAAGGAGACTGGGGTTAACTATCTTTGTTGGAAATCTGGATATGGAGCGGCTATTACACCTCTTCTGGATTCAGAAGGAAAAGTCATAGTTACAAAGTAAAATCGAAAGTTGGAGGATACACACATGAAAATTGTAATCATTAATGGAAGTGCCAGAAAAGGAAACACGCTGACAGCAATCAATGCATTTATAAAAGGAGCGTCAGAAAAGAATGAAATTGAAATCATTGAACCCGACAAACTCAACATTGCACCATGCAAGGGATGTGGTGTCTGTCAATGCTCTAAGGGATGCGTCGATAAGGATGATACAAATCCTACAATTGATAAAATTGCTGCCGCAGATATGATTCTTTTTGCTACGCCAGTTTATTGGTGGGGAATGTCAGCACAATTGAAATTAGTCATTGATAAGTGCTACTGCCGTGGATTGCAGTTAAAAAATAAAAAAGTGGGCACGATTGTTGTAGGTGGTTCTCCCGTAGACAGTATCCAGTATGAGCTGATTGATAAGCAGTTTGACTGTATGGCAAAATATCTTTCATGGGACATGCTTTTCAATAAATCATATTATGCAACAGCCAGAGATGAACTTGAAAAAAATAAGAATTCCATGAACGAACTTGAGGGAATCGGAAAAAATTTATAAAGCACACTCCAAATTCCAGTTTGTATATATCTTTTAAAAGGTATATGATTAAGAAAAACGGCAGGAGGTATCTGAATGAAATCACATAAATATTGGTCTATCGGTGCACTGATTACAATGCTTGGAACTTTTTATACAGGTTATAAGGGATCAAAAGAAGGCCATAAGTATTTTGCAGCAAGTTCTTTGCTTTGCATGATTATGGCTATTTATACAGGACACAAGATGATTTCTGGTAAAAGTAGGAAGAAAAAAGAAGTTTCAGTAGAGAGTGTTGAAGATTAAAAAACAAAATATTTTAATAAATAACGCCGGTGCGGGATTTTTGATATCCAGTACTGGCGTTATTTATTCTACAGGGGCTTGGGGGTGTAGCCACCAAATATATTATTCATTTTCGTTTTCAGAAAGTTTGTTAATGATCCACTCCCTATTGATAACAATATCCTCATCATCGCGGAGATCTTTGAAATCAGTGCAGTGTGAAGAAGCAAATTCATACATATTGTCAATGTCAACTGCATCAGTGATCTCACCCTTATTAATGATTAGCAGCAACAATCAGACCTCCCGAAATCAACAGGATGGAAAACCTAAGAAACGAAGATCCGTGATCAAACGATTGCATCAGAAACAGATTGCCATTGCTCGCCGGTCCGGAAAGCCGATACCCAAATACCTGGATCAGGAAATGGAAAGAAAGCGAGGATAGAATATGCGAAGGTTAAAGTGTGAAAAAGAAACGATTATTCTGACCAATGAAGATGACGGATTCTATGATGTGTATACCTTCAATCAGAGCTTGCAGAAACGGTTACGGGGCTTTTCTGTGAAGTATCCGGATGATTGCTGGTTGAAAGGATCTTCGGAGGATGGAAGTGAAACGTATATGATCAAAAAGGGACGGTTGTCATTGAATTTAAGACCACCCTATTCCAAGGATAGGATTGATGAATAACATTCGAGCCTGTGCCGATGAGATTGTATTGAATGATATTGTGTATTCTTAACGGATACCAACCGAAGAAGAACTGCTGTCAAACCGATGGCAGTTTTTCTTTTTCGGCAAGTATTCAAGAAGTCATTAAGTCGTGAGCATAATCGAAGTGATAGAAAAGTTATCTCTTATATCGGTTGTAACTTTTTTATGATTCTATTGACAAGAAAACTTGGCATGTGTATAATTAAAATATGCAAAGAAAACTTGGTATGGAGGTGTTTTTATGAAAAAGGACGAAATCTTAAATGCAAGCAGAAAAGAACATCGCAATAAGGACTTGGCTGAAATGGAAGTGGTATATCAAGCCGGAAGTCACGCAAGCAGAGTTGGTGCTTTAGTGTGTTGTTTGCTTTCGCTGTTATCTTCTGTGCTTGCTCATACTATGATTTACAGTCCGTGGGTTATATACTTCAGCATTATTGCAACACAATGGTTAGTTCGTTTTATCAAAATGAAGCGAAAGAGCGATTTGGTCTTGACTGTTCTGTTTTTTGTGCTTTCCATTTTGGCATTTGTTGGATTTGTTAGCCATCTTTTAGAGGTGAGAATATGAAAGAACAATTACAACTGAAAAATCACTTAAAGGAAGTTCGCACAGAAGCAAATCTTTCTCAAGCTCAGCTTGCAGAAATGGTAGGGGTATCAAGAAATACCATTAGTTCTATTGAAACAGGACAGTTTAATCCAACTGCAAAATTGGCTCTAATTCTTTGTATTGCATTGGACAAAAAATTTGAGGAACTATTCTATTTTTAGGAGGTCATTATGGAAAATATTATAATGTTGATTTTGGGAGTGTTCATATCTGTTGTGGGAATTGTAAATATCAAAGGCAATATCAGCACAATTCACTCTTATAACAGGCGAAAAGTAAAGGAAGAAGATATACCAAAGTATGGAAAAACAGTCGGCACAGGAACGCTGATTATAGGAATATCTCTTGTATTAGGTTTTATTGTTTCGTTTTGGAGTGAAATAATTATAGATTATATCATTCTTCCAGCAGTTATTGTCGGATTAGGCTTTATATTGTATGGACAGTTCAAATACAATAAAGGAATTTTTTGAGAATCAGGGAGGTATAAAGATGGAATTGAACACAATATCAGGTCTGGCGATAGCGGGAGTTATCTGCTCCGTTGTCCTCTCGATGGGGGTACCGATTGCTTTGTTCATTGCAGGAAGGGTGAAGCTTAAGGCAAGGATTTCCTCGTTCTTTATCGGAGCAGGAACCTATCTGCTGTTTGCCATGCTGTTGGAGCAGTTGCTGCATGTTCTTGTCATTCAGTTCTGCGGACTGAACGCACAGAGCAGGCCATGGCTTTACTATGTGTACGCGGCTTTGGCTGCAGCGGTTTTTGAAGAGACCGGAAGACTGATTGCCATGAAGTTCTGGATGAAGAAATGGCTGGATTTTCCAAATGCACTGATGTATGGAATCGGGCATGGCGGTGTGGAGGCCATTCTGCTTGGAGGACTCTCCGGAATCAGCAATCTTGTGTCCATGCTGATGATCAACAGCGGAGCCATGCAGAATACGCTGGCGGTACTTCCTGCTGAGTCTGCAAACCAGACCGTGTCACAGCTGTCGGCCCTATGGACAACACCGGCACCACTCTTTTTTGTAAGCGGAATCGAAAGAATCAGTGCCATCATTCTGCATATCGGATTGTCACTGCTGATCTACCGGGCGGTAAAGGCAGGCAAATGCAGGACAGCGGCTTTTACAGTGGTTCTTGCATATGGGATTCATTTTATCGTGGACTTCTTTGCCGTGGCAGGTCCGGCGCTTCTTCCCATCTATGTGATTGAAATTGGTGTCTTTGTGATGGCAGCCGGAACTCTTGTTATGGCGCTGAAGATGGGAAGGATGGAAGAACTGTGAATTCCAGTTTTCTGCTATCATAAAACAGAATATATCTGACAGAACGCACCGTAGAAATACGGTGTTTTTTGTTACCCAATAGGGATACTTTCAGAAAGTGCCAAAGGTTGGAAAAAAGAATTAAATATGATTTCATGGAATGGAGCTGCAGAAAAATATGATATTCGTGACTGGGCACCAGAACATGAAAAAATGGGAAAAGGAATTACTTTATCTCAAGAAGAGGCAGAAGCTCTGTATGAGTTACTGGGTAAAACTCTAAAAAAATAGTTGTAATTAAACAAGCCAAAGACGTTTGATTGGGTGAACAGTTAAATGTCTTTGGCTTTCTTCGTAGAAATATAAATTTAATCCAACTCCGCCCCTAACTCATACCTCCAATATTCTGCCGCTTCATACTCTCTAGGTTCTGAGAGTACTGGTACGGTAAAGAGTTCAACCGGAACACCGAGTGTTGATCAGGCAGATTTTGTTTGCAACAACTTCAATTTCTGTATGTGTACCCCTCTATATAACGAAACGCTCAGAGGCTGTTTTACAGTGGGGGAAAAGAAAAAATATCAAAAAATTGATGATTAATGGTGAGCTTGTGATAGAATGGAAAAAATAGAAGGTATTTTTGTCTCCGATGAAATGCAGTCATGTGGCATAGGTAAGCTTTTATTAGATTATGTTAAGGATAAAAAAGTTAGCTTACGATTAAATGTATACCAGAAGAATGCCAGAGCAATTTCTTTTTACCAAAGAGAAGGGTTCATTATTCAATGTGAAGGTTTGGATGAAGCTACTGGTGAAAAAGAGTACACCATGCTATGGAAACGAAAATAGAAATCGAAATTTGGAGGATGTGAATGAGCAGCATGAAGAAAACAAAAGAAGGAATTAATTTGAAAAAACTCCTTAGGCTGAAGAATACAGGCAGTATCTTTGTGATTGCGGGACTTTTGATAATTTTGGTAATAGCGTCGTACACATATATTCTGCAAAGTTCTTACACTAAGACCGCCCTTGAAACAGAAATCACACGTGACACAGCGAGTGCAGATGCAGTACACAAACTTGTGAATGGAAAAATCGGCAAAGAAGATTTTGATCAAATCAAAGATCAATCTGATGAAAAGAAGCAATTATATAAGGATATTTCTTCATATTTCAATGAAATCAGAACACTGAATTCTACTCGATATATTTACACCGCTACAAAAAATGAAGAAGGAAAACTCGTTTATGTGGTAGACGGTTTGGATCCGGATGCGGATGATGTAAGACACCCTGGAGATTATATTGAGGAAGAAATGGTTCCGTATATTGATAGGGCTATTTCTGGGGAGAATGTGTACTCTCAGGATATCATTGATACAACATGGGGTCCGATTTTTACGGCTTGCTATCCTATAAGCGCAAATCATGATGGGACAGGAGAAATCATTGGCGCATTTTGCATTGAAATGGATATGCAATCAGCTTATGGAATGGTTGAAAAGACGAATCATATTTCCATCATCTGCGGTTTAGTCGCAGGAGCTGTATTGCTTTTAATTTGTCTATATACCTATTATGTTTACCAGAAAAGCAAGGCAGAAGAGCAAAAACAAAAACAATTATTAATGACCGCCGCTGAGGAAGCAGATGCTGCCAACAAAGCAAAATCTGCGTTTTTGCTTAATATTAGCCATGACATCAGAACGCCAATGAATGCCATTATTGGATTTACAAACATTGCGCTTCACCAGAACACGATTTCAGATATTCATGATAGCTTGGAGAAAGTTCAAAAAAGTTCGAATCATCTTCTCTCTTTGTTGAATGACGTTTTGGATTTCAGTCGCATTGAAAGCGGAAAAGATATCATTTCGCCTGAGCCAGTGGACATTACTCAATTGACAGATAACGTCCAGGCGATTATGAATGGACTTCTTTATAACCGAGATCTTAAGTTTGAAGTACATCGAGAAAGACCAAAGAACCCATATGTCCTTGCGGATGTTACGCGTATTCGAGAAGTCCTGGTGAATCTTCTTGGCAATGCTGTGAAATTCACAAAGGACGGTGGAAAGATTACTTTGGATATCAGCAGTTACCCCGGAACGGATGAGAAACATATCATAATTCGTTATGTTGTTCAAGATAATGGTATTGGCATGAGTGAAGAGTTCCAGAAAGAATTATTCAAGCCGTTTTCACAAGAAGATGATGCTAATGCCAGAACCAAATATAAGGGAACCGGTCTTGGCATGGCCATCACAAAAAAACATATAGATATGATGGGCGGTTCAATTGCTGTTGAGAGTAAAAAAGGTGTAGGTACTACATTCACTGTGGAGATTCCACTGGAGTTGACAGAACAAGTTATTCAATCAAAACAAAAACAACCTCTACATAGAGATTTGACAGGTGTTCATGTTCTTATGGCAGAGGATAATGATCTAAATGCTGAACTTGCTACGATAATGCTAGAAGATGCCGGTATGACCGTAACACGCGCATCAGATGGAAAAGAAGTCGTGAATTTGTTTAAAAATCATCCACGAGACACATACGATCTTATTTTGATGGATATTATGATGCCAAACATGGATGGACACCAAGCAACGAAAGCTATTCGAGCCCTGGGTATAGAGCGCCTCGATGCGGTTAGGATTCCAATTATAGCTTTGTCTGCAAATGCTTTTATAGATGATATTCAGGAATCCATGGATTCAGGCATGAATGACCATATTTCCAAGCCGATTAACATGGAGGAATTAATCGATACTATCACTAAATACATTAAACACGATTAGGAAAACAAAGAAGTTAATTCTGATGAAAAGTTTGCATTGGCCTTGTCGGATGCGAAAGTGCAAGTTTCCTATGATTATGATACGGGTCGCATCACCACATTTCTTATCAGCACCCAGCACCAGGAGGACACCTCTGTTATGGATATTCGCCCGCTGGCGGAAGCTGTCATGGAAACCGCCGGGAAGATCAAGAACGACAATATGTCCGATCAGGATTTCTACAAATTCCAGTTGATATTTCACATATTTTAGGAAATTTAATAACTGTTATATTTGATTATCAAATTCTTCGCAAACCCTTGAAAATACTAAGTTTGTAGCAAGTGAACTTTCCCTTACTCTTTCCCTTGTGTTACATTTTCCCATTGCTTTTCATGAACCTTAATATGGGAAAAATTAAGGGAAAGAAAATTTCATAACACAATATAACATATAACAATAACGACATGGTGAACTGATTGAAATGTTTTCGATATTTAACTCTGTAACTGATTATCAAAAGAAAATGGAGATAAGATACGATGAGAACAATTTATGCAGAATATAATATAAACCACGATAGTATTGATGTTTACACAAGTGCTGGATATATGCTTCGCATTGATTGCTGGGAAGCTGAAAAAAATTTAAAAACCACATATGGATCAGAATGTGCGCTTACTTCATTGGCTGTGGATGAGCCTTTGGAATATGCAAGATTATATCTTGATGGCAATTTACAGATGTGGGTGGATACAGAAGATTCATTAGAACTTTATTAAGCAAGAAGTGAGATAGTGTTGTAGGGAGTTTCCTGTAGTTAAAGATACCACACCCGATATGATGAACCCACGCTTATACACTACCAGCTATGATAAAAGAAAGGACAGCAATTTGACACTGCTGTCCTTTCTTTTATAAAATTGCAGTACACAGAAAAAAGCTGTAAAATGAAAAATATATTTGTCCTTGTAACAATTCTCGGACATTTGCCTGTTATACTATCTGCAAAAAGAAAAGGAAGTGATAATATGAAGCATATTTTAATTGTCGAAGATGATAATCTTTTGAATAAAACGCTTACTTATAATTTGGAATTGGACGGTTACACAATAACTTCTGTTCTGAATGCAAGGACAGCCGCTGAATCATTAAAAACAAACATTTTTGATTTGGTATTGCTGGATATAAATTTACCAGACGGAAATGGTTATGACCTATGCCGTCTTATCAAGCCAGAGCATCCTGATACAGTAGTTATATTTCTAACTGCCAACGATCAGGAAAGCAATCAGATACGGGGATATGAAGCTGGTGCAGTGGATTATATCACGAAACCTTTTTCGATTAGTGCTTTGCAGCGAAAAATCAAAGCCATGTTCGCTATGTTGGAGCATCACAAACCAGCTAAGGATATTTACGAGGATGGTAGCTTGTTTCTGGATTTTTCGGAACAATTTGCAAGTTTGAACGGGAAACCATTAGCACTTTCTGCGATGGAATATAAAATGTTGAACCTATTTCTTAAAAATCCGAAGCAGGTACTTACTCGCCAACAATTTTTAGAAAAACTGTGGGATGTTGATGAAAAATATGTAGATGAACATACCCTTACTACTTCTATCAGCCGTATTCGCAGTAAGATTGAAGCGGATGGCGACACATATATCAAAACGGTTTATGGTATGGGGTATCAATGGACAGGAGGCGAAAAGAAATGAATCTGAATAACCTTTCTGCTAAGAAAATTTGTAGACTGGTTAGTGCTGGCATGGTTTTCTCTATGCTGGTAATTACCGGTATTTTCGGCGGTATAATGCAGGATATACGAATTTTTATAGTGGGTGGAACATTGACACTCTGTGCGTTTTTCTGGATTTGGCTATTGGTGCTGATTTTTGGAAAACGCCTTTCTCATTTTACTTCTAATTTGTGCCGGACGCTGGACAACATGATTGATGGAAACGAGGAATTACAAAAGTCAAATGATAGTGAAACTCTTTTTGCCCGTATCAACCACCGCTTAATTCGGTTGTATGAGATTATGCAGAAAAACCGGCACAAGGTAGACATGGAACGACAGGAGCTTCAAATGCTGATTTCTGATATTTCACATCAAGTTAAAACGCCTGTCAGCAATTTGCAAATGGTAACGGACACACTTTTAACAAAGCCTGTTTCAGAAGAAGAACGGATGGACTTTTTACAAGGCATACGTAGTCAGACTGATAAACTGGATTTTCTGTTCCAAGCACTGGTTAAAACGTCCCGGTTGGAAACCGGAGCAATACGATTAGAAAAGAAAGACAGCAGCTTATTCCATACGCTTGCACAAGCCATGAGCAGTATTGTATATGCCGCAGAGAAAAAAGAAATTGCTGTATCCGTGGATTGCCCGGAAAATTTGATAATCTCCCATGACAGCAAGTGGACAAGCGAAGCCCTTTTCAATCTGCTGGACAATGCAGTAAAATACACTCCGTCAGGTGGAAAGATTTCTGTATCAGTGGTTCAGTGGGAAATGTACGTAGAGGTCAAAGTGACCGACACCGGCAAGGGCATTTCAGAAAGCAATCAGGCTGCCATCTTCCGGCGCTTCTATCGTGAGGAAGAAGTACACGATCAACAGGGTGTGGGAATAGGTTTGTATTTGGCTCGTGAGATTGTAACAAGGCAAGGGGGCTATATCAAGGTTGTTTCAGAGCTGAGGCAAGGCTCAGAATTTTCTATTATGCTTCCTGTAAGGTAAGATATAACCACTTTTTTTGAAATGTCCGAGCGTTGTAACATTTCACTCTGATTTTCGATAAAAATTTTTTCTATCTCGGACATTTGTGTAACATTTGTGGTTTACAATGGCTTTATCAACAGATAGAAAGCCTTGAAAGGAGCATTTGAATATGAGCATTTTACAAACAATCGACTTAAAGAAGTATTACGGCACAGAACCAAATATTACTCGTGCCCTTAATGGTGTAAATTTTACTGTGGAACAGGGAGAATTTGTTGCCGTAGTTGGAACTTCCGGCAGCGGTAAGTCTACATTGCTTCACATGATGGGAGGACTTGATACCCCCACTTCCGGCAGCGTGATTGTACGGGGAGAAGAACTCGCAAAAAAGAATGATGATGAATTGACAATTTTCCGCCGTCGTAACATCGGATTTATCTTCCAAAATTATAATCTGGTTCCGATTTTGAATGTATATGAAAATATCGTCCTGCCTGTGGAACTGGATGGCGATACAGTAGACCAGAAATTTATGGACGAAGTTGTGTATATGTTGGCTTTAGAAGATAAACTGGAAAATATGCCGAACAATCTTTCAGGCGGTCAACAGCAACGTGTAGCGATTGCACGAGCTTTAATTACGAAGCCTGCGATTATCCTTGCTGATGAACCGACCGGAAATCTTGATAGCAAGACCAGTGCAGATGTGTTAGGGCTTTTGAAGCATACCAGCGGAGAATTTAATCAGACCATTGTAATGATTACTCACAACAACGAGATCGCTCAACTCGCAGACCGCATTGTACGGATTGAAGATGGTAAAATTGTTGGCTAAAGGAGGTGGGAATTATGAATTATCCTTTTGAAAATGATACCAGTGCAGTAATTAAAAAATTAGCACGAAAAAGTGTGCGTTTTGATAAGAAGAAAAACTTATTTTGCCTTTCGGCAATTATTGTAGCCGTTGCTATGATAATGATGTCGTTGCTCACAGTGCAAAATATCATTTATCAAAATCAGAAAGAAATCGAAGGATTACATCAAGGGATTTTCTTTGACATTACGCAGGACAGTAAAGAAAAGTTGTTAGCAAACGAAGAAGTAAAAAGTGTAGGACTTTCCTGTAATATCAAAACAGTGAAAGAAAATTCTAAAGAACTGTCTCTGATTTATTATGATGATGACATGCTTAGTTTGATTCCTGCCTTTGACGGAAAATATCCAGAGAAAGCAAGTGAAATTGCTGTTACAGATGCCTTTTTTGCCAGTGAAAATAAGTCTCCGGAAATCAACGCCATAGTTCAGTTGAATCTGGATGGTACTTTGAAGAATTATACTATTGTTGGTATTTATCATGATAAAACTTCTACCGCTTATCCTGTTTTTGTTTCACTTGAAAAATGCCGGGAATTACGTGGAAATAACCTGCTTAATGGATATGTTTGGCTTGAAAATGCAGATACCCTTACAAAAGACGAAGCAACAGAAATATTATCTCAAATTTCAGAGGAGACTGGACTGAATAATTGGACAGTCAGCAGTTACTATGATTATGTAAATACAACTTTGTCCTTCAGTAATTATGCGGTATATGGTGTAGTTGCTGCCATTTTGTTTTTAGCTGCCGCACTTGTAATTTACAGCATTTTCTATATTTCGGTTGGACAAAAAGTTGCTGAGTTCGGACAGCTTCGGACAATAGGGGCAAGTAAAAAGCAAATTTATAAAATAGTTCTTAAACAGGGTTATATGCTTGCAGTTCCGGGGATTTTAATTGGTAGTATCATGGGAACGATCATCAGCTATTGTCTGCAATCAAAAGGCTGGTCAGTATTTGCATTTATTGTTTCTCTATGTGGCGCATGCCTTTTTGGAATACTGCTTGTTTATATTAGTGTTCGTAAACCAGCAAAAATTGCAGCGAATACTTCTCCAATTTCCGCCCTGAAAAATCCAGTGGGAATTGTAAATTACCGCACTCACAAAAGACATCGTATTACGCCTGTATATTTAGCGAAAATCAGCTTTTCCAGAAACAGAAAAAAATCTCTATTGACCATTTTATCATTGGGACTGTGCGGAGTTATATTTTTCCTTGCAGCAAGTTATCAGAGTTCTTTTAATGCCGAGAGTATGGCTCGTTATTGGGATATGAAGTACGGAGATTTCAAAATCAGCATTGATTTAGAAAACGAAAGTGAAAATTTGGATGCTCTCTTGCAGAAAGAATATTTTTCTGATTATGTAAAGCGTGTTGGAGATATAGAGGGAGTTAGCAATATATTTACTTATGCTACCGTACCAGTTGATTTCTCAACAGACAATGATATTTCAGATAGCACCTTGATGCTCGGCTATAATGAAAAGGATTTGGCGTCGCTAAATGCAGCGGTTTTGTCTGGAAATATTACTGATGATACAGAATTAGTTGTAAGTGATCCCGAACGTATTTATGATGTTTACCATTGGAAACCTCAAATTGGGGATACTGTGACCTTTAATTTCAAAAATCATAGTGGTAAAACAATAACAAAAGCATTCAAAATTGGTGCAATCACTTCCAGCAATGATGGAATGGGTGGCTATATTTTCAGAATGCCGGAAAATATGCTCAAAGAACTTGCAGGTTATGACTGTACATACGCAATCGAAATACAAGCAGAAACTGAATATCAGGAGATAATCGAGCAAGAACTCAAATTACTCGTTTCTGACAATAGGGATGTTCGCTTACAAACCCTTCAAGATTTTATTGTAGAACACCAATCAGACAATCGTGCAGGTTTTACATTAGCTTATGCGATTGCAGCCATCTTGTGGATATTTGCGGTCATCAATCAAATCAATCTTACTGTGACAAATCTTTTATCACAGAAACAGGAAATGGGCACACTAAAATCTATTGGTATGACAAATAAGCAGTTGAAGCAAGCATTTATGATGGAAGGTCTTTTTACTACTTTGATTGCATTGCTTATAACTGCTGTTGTTGGAATCCCCGGCGGATATGCAATCGGTATATTTTTGAAAAATGCAGGCATGTCTACGGGATTTGTATTTCCGGTTGTTGCTTTTACTCTTTTTGCTGTTGCTATGTTTATGCTTGAAAGTTTGATGACAATATTGCTTATTCATTCATGGAAGAAGCAATCTGTTATTGCAATAATGCGAAATTGATGATAGAAAGCTTTTCATATCTCGGTCAGCTCCACAATTACATTACTCTGCTGATACAGCCAGTCCGTAAATTCTTTCGGGCTGGCTGTTCCTGTTTTTACAGCCTTTTTTCTCTGTAATACTTCTTTTCATACAGTAAATTTTCACTAGGCTGGTATGGAGTAATTTTACTGTCTATACAGTAAGTTGAAAATACTAATATGGTCTTTTTTCTAACCAAACTTTAAGATAACATCTAATTCCAACATATGCGCCCTGCGAAAGTACGAAAAGCAATAGAAGATTTACTGACAGTACTTTTTTGATTGATTCTCCAAAATAAATGACAATAGCAACACTTGTCAGTATCATTAGTAGAGTAATAACATCCCAACAGTTTTTCTTATATAATTCTATAACCTTTATTTCTATCAGTATCGCCAGCATCCCTGTTCCTGCCATACATATTCCTACAATCAATATTAGCAATAACCAATATACCATTCCGGCTATAAAAGCATTTGGAATTTTTGTACTAATCTGTGCCGCAGAATGCCCGGCATCAATCGTCCATCCGACAAAGGTTTGTATGAATGATGCTAAATCATTGAAGAATGATTTACAATCGACAAGGAACATATCTGACTGTACTGCCTGAAAAAGAGTGGTTGTCAACGAATACCATGCAAGAAGGAACAAGGTTGTTTGGAACATTACCGTTTTTGCTTTATACTGTCCTGCAAGTCGCTCTTTTTGTGTTTCGTATTTTGCTTTTGCATTCTGATAGGCTGTCCGGTTACAGGCTTCACATTTTTCATAGAGTACCGGCTTTTCTACCGGTATTTCTACGATTTTCTGATGTGTCCGGGCATAATCCCGTTCCTGTGTTAAATAGCATATTTTATCTTGACATTCCTCTATCATGACGTTTGCGCTTCGCAACTTCTCTTTCTCGATCCGCAATGCTCTGTCTGCCAGCTTCAAGTCGTTCTTTAATGCTTGAATATTCCCGGCTCTGTTCTCTTTGTTTAATTTCTCGTTCAAGGTCAGAGATTCGCTGAGCTGCGTCTTCAGTTCCACGATAAGCTGTTCTTTCTGTTCTAGTTCTTCTTGTATCTCCTCGGTCAAGAGCAGAAGTTCTTCCAACTGTTCGGCGTTCTTTGATTCTCTGGATTCGTTCATCTATATCACGTCCTTTCTCTATCTGCTGTTCCAGTTCAGCAATTCGGTGTTCTGTTTCAGTAATAAACTGTTTTCGCTGTTCAGCTTCTGTGCCAATTTCTGCCATTGCTGATTTTCGTTTTCCAAAAGCTCTATCTTCGTTTTCTGTTCTTCCATCTTGGAAAGCAGTTCCTCGGTATTTGGCAAAATGTTGAGCAGCTCGGTTAACTCGTTGTTTAATTTTTGTAATTTCTGATTCTGTTTTTGCATAAGAGAGAGTTGAGTGTCCCGGTTCTGCATTTCCAGAATCATTTCTGCCATTAGGTTCTGCTGTTCTTCGATTTGACCAATCATGGATTCCATTAAGGGTATAATTTCCCGGCTTTCTTCTAATGTCATTTAATCGCTCCTTCCATAATGATAATGCACCCGATACTTTCCCAAAGGTGTTTAGTATCTTTTGCAATAACGTGTTTTGTTGTTTTATGATTTGATTTTCCGCTACTTTCCACGAGCCTTTTATTTCCTGCCCGGCAAAAAACTTTTGTTCAATCTTTCTTGCGTCAGCTCCTTCATGGATGGTAGGAATCTGGAGTTTTCCCTGCTTTTCATAAGAACGATGATCAACTTGATTATGCAAAGGCAGATGTTCATTACATACCTTTGCCCATTCACTCCGCCACAGTTCACAATTTTTTGGATTGTTCCATCCAGTAGCATCGGTCAGCACCCGTTTCCATTGCAGGCGGTTTCTTGCTCCAATCTTCTGAATTCCGTTTTCGTCTAATACAGGGATACGGATTCCATGACGGTCAGGGTTTTTCTTATCCTGCCACCAGTTCGGATGGGATTCATCAATCACGATATTTCCGTTTTTATCTCTGACAAAATCCCAATCCTTGACTTCTTTCTTTCCCCAAGAATGATCCGGGTTAAAAGGACGCATAGTTAGAAGCAGATGGACATGGGGGTTGCCATCCCCTTTGTCGTGGATACTCCAATCAGCGCACATTCCTCTATCTACAAAAGTTTTTTGGATATAGTCGGTTGTATATTGAATTTGTTCCTGTCTGCTCCATTCTTTGGGGAGGGCAAATTCAAATGACCTGCCAAGTTGGGCATCTGCATTTTTTTCAATCTTCAATACCTCATTCCATAACCTCTGTTTTTGAAATGTGATTTTAAATTTTTTTATAGCAGCTTCTTTATCTTCTGACCTTTTGTATCGGACAGACTTTTGAAAGCGTTTTATATTTTCCTCTGGTACTATCTGCCATTCAGAAGGTGCGTTTTCGCACATCATCAGACTGGTGTAGACCACTTCTTTTTTAGAAGTGTAATAACTGATACTCCCGGTTTCTTCGTTTTTCATCACATCCCCATTGAGATATGCAGAAGCGGAGATAACAGATTTTCCTTTACTTCGTCCGACTATTTTGATTGTGTAATGAAAAATCGCCATGTCTGGATTCCTCCTTTCTGCACATCCGGCATAGATTTCCGGCAACATTGCTTTCAATTTTAGAAAAAGCAGCATTGCCGGAACGCCCTCTGCGTAAGAGTGCCCTGCGCATAGCAGTCTGCATGGAATGCGCCCCTCTGGCGAAGAGTGCCTCCTGCGGCATGAGCAGGTCTGGCTGAAAGCCCCGCCGACGGAACGAGCCCGGCAAGCGTGAGCGCAGACCGGTTGCCACTTGTGGCAAACTTATTGGGACGACCTCTGGTTGTCCATAAGTGCGCCCTTCATGAAAAAGCAATGAAGGGAATGAAAAACTCATCCCCTCCGCCATTACACTTCCTCCATATCGGTATTGGCTTCTTTCTGCATTGCCTTTGAGAAAAACTTCCCATTGGCTTCCTGCCTTTTCAGAAAACCAATCAGCTTTGGGATGTCTTCCTCCTCAATAGGTGCACCAAGAACGGATTCCACTGCACCGCCAATCTGACAGAGCCTATGGGTTCGTTTTTTACTTTCTTCGGCTTTCTTTCGTTTCAGAAGTTCTTTCTTCTGTGTTGCATATCTTTTCGCCTTTTCAAGGCTTTCCTGTTCCTTCTTTTCCATTTCAAGCATTCGTTCTTCATAACTTTTTGTTGATTTTGCCATGATTACATTCCCCTTTCTTTTGCAAACATAAGTTCTCGGTTGCGTATCAGAAGAAGCACATGGTATAATCTTCTTGCGTGTAGGTATATCATGGCTTCGGTCTGATAGAACCTTTGGCGGTTTCTTTGGAAGCCGCCTTTTTAATTTGCCGCAGTTCTTGTTACGGCTTTTACATTTCCTCTATCCCTCAAATCACGACCTTCATTCGCTTCCATAAACATTTCCAGAATATCGGTTTTAATCAGGACTTTGCGACCAACCTTTAATACTGGAAGTTTCTTCCATTCTACAAGCTGTCTTAAGGTATTTCTGCCGATTCCCGTATAATCAGCAGCTTCTTCGATGGATAATGCAATTTTTCTTTGCGTCATATAATCACCTCCTTATAAATTGCATTATGCAATTCTTGTGATGTAAGTATATCCTTTCCAAATCTTTTTGTCAAGCGTTACGAAATATTAAAAATAATTTTTATATTGCATATTGCAATTTCAGAAAAACAATGCTATAATTCATACATACCGAAAAAGGAGGCAGTCAGCATGAAAGATAAAGAACTACGCAAGCTGATAGGCAGCAGAATAAAACAGCGCCGTCTGGAATTGAATCTGACACAGCCTTATGTCGCAGAAAAGATGGGTGTTACCGCTTCTACAATCCTGCGTTATGAGAATGGTTCGATTGACAATACGAAAAAAATGGTGCTGGAAGGTCTTTCGGAAGCACTCCATGTATCCGTGGAATGGCTCAAAGGGGAAACAGATGAATATGAAACCGACATTACGGATAAGAGAGAATTACAGATTCGTGATGCGATGGGAGATATTCTGGAACAGTTACCGCTTGCCCTTACCAAAGAAGAAGATGCTTTTTCAAAAGATTTATTACTGCTGATGTTAAAACAATATGGTCTGTTTTTGGATTCCTTCCAGTTCGCCTGCAAAAACTTCAAGGGAAATGCTGGTCAGACGGATATTGCCAAAACAATAGGGTTTGAATCGAATGATGAATATAATGAGATTATGTTCTTAAGGGAAATCACTCCTACCATCAATGCTTTTAATGAGATGGCAGACATTGTAAGGCTCTATTCCAAGAAACAAAAAACAGCAGAACAAAGGCTTGCAAATCTTTTATCAGAAGTCTTATACGAAGATTCCGAATCGGTATAGTAAGACAACCGGAGTTATGATATACTTACACGCACGAAGCATTTCATCAGTTCCGATTGTCTAATATCGAAAGGAGACATACGATTATGGCAAAAGGATCTGTAAGAAAAAAAGGAAAGAAATGGTACTACCGCTTCTATGTAGAGGACGCAAGCGGCAATCTTGTTCAGAAAGAATGCGTTGGAACAGAAAGCAAAAGTGGAACTGAAAAGCTGCTCCGTCAGGCAATGGATGATTATGAGAAAAAGAAATTTGTTGCCAAAGCGGAAAATCTCACAGTCGGACAACTTCTGGATGTGTGGGCAGAGGAGGAATTAAAAACAGGTACGCTCAGCAATGGTACGGTGGAGAATTACCTCGGAACAATCCGAAATATTAAGAAACACCCATTGGCAGAACGGAAACTGAAAAATGTAACCTCTGAACATTTGCAATCCTTTTTTGATTTGCTTTCCTTCGGGGGAGTTCATCCCGACGGAAAAGAGAGAAAGGGTTACAGCAAAGATTACATCCATTCTTTTTCCGCAGTCATGCAGCAGTCCTTCCGCTTTGCAGTATTTCCAAAACAGTATATTACGTTTAATCCCATGCAGTATATTAAACTGCGGTATCAGACGGATGAAGTTGATTTGTTTTCAGACGAGGACATGGACGGAAATATCCAACCAATTTCACGAGAAGATTATGAAAGATTGCTTGCTTATCTGAAAAAAAAGAACCCAGCCGCAATACTTCCAATCCAGATAGCCTATTATGCCGGGCTTCGTATTGGAGAAGCCTGCGGTTTGGCGTGGCAGGACGTAAATCTGGAAGAACAATGCCTTACCATAAGACGTAGCATCCGATACGATGGCTCAAAGCGCAAATATATCATCGGACCAACCAAGCGGAAAAAAGTGAGGATTGTTGATTTTGGAGATACGCTGGTAGAGATTTTCCGTAATGCCCGGAAAGAGCAGTTAAAAAATCGAATGCAGTACGGAGAACTTTATCACACGAACTACTACAAAGCGGTCAAAGAGAAAAACAGAGTGTACTACGAATATTATTGCTTAGACAGAACAGAGGAAGTCCCGGCAGATTATAAAGAAATTTCTTTCGTCTGTTTAAGACCGGATGGTTGTCTGGAACTTCCAACTACTTTGGGGACTGTTTGCAGAAAGGTGGCAAAAACATTAGAGGGATTTGAAGGCTTTCATTTCCACCAGTTACGTCACACCTATACAAGCAACCTTTTAGCAAATGGAGCTGCCCCAAAAGATGTGCAGGAACTGTTAGGACACTCAGATGTAAGTACCACAATGAATGTCTATGCTCACTCCACAAGAGATGCTAAACGAAAATCAGTTAGGCTTCTTGATAAAGTGGTAGGCAATGATTAAAAAAATTCCCTTATTTCCCTTGTGATTATCTCATAAGGGTAAAAATAAGGGAAACTACATATCATTTCACTAATGGACAGGCGGGAAAGCCTATAAAATGGGGAAAGTTAGAGAGATAATTATATAAATTCCAGTTTGCAGAACTGACCCAAAAGAGCTCGAAGGAGCTCTTTTTCCTTTTTTATAATAGTATCATTATGGTATAATAGAGACATTAAAATCGGAAGTTGTTTAATGGAGAATATATGAAGAAGAGAATAATCTTATAACGAAAGGACTATAATTCATGAGTAGAATACTTTTGGTGGAAGATGACACAATGATTGCTTCGGGGATTCTGTATGCACTTGAGACAGAAGGTTATGAAACAAATCATGCCACAGGTATAAAAGATGCCGGAAGTTTAATTGAACATTATAATTTTGACCTGGCAATTATAGATATGCAGCTTCCGGATGGAACTGGATTTGATGTAAGTGAGATATTCAAAAATAATGCTACATCTGTGATTTTCCTGACAGTTGTGGATGATGAAAATACAATTGTGAGGGCATTTGATGAAGGAGCACAGGATTATATTGTAAAACCTTTCAGAATTCGAGAACTTTTGGCGAGAGTTCGGCGCATTTTATCTGTCAATATCAAAAATGGAGAGAAGGATAACATAATCTATATGGGTCATGCAGCCATCCATACAGATGAGGCAAAAGTTTATGTGAATGATAAAATCATAGAACTTACAGCATTGGAATATCGGTTGCTGCTTATTTTTGCGAGTAATAAAGGAATCCTTTTGACAAGGCAGCAGATTCTTGACAAAATATGGGACGCAGACGGCAACTTTGTTGAGGATAATACACTTACCGTTTATGTGAAACGGCTGCGGGAGAAACTTGGAGAGGCAATACACATTGAGACTGTGAGAGGAATGGGATATCGTGTGGATTAAGAAAAAAGAGATAGAACAGTTGTCGGAGTTTGTGAAAGGCTATAGTTCCGGCGAGGAACTGGATATTCGAGTGAATAAGGAAGGCTCTTTTAACATATTAAAAAATGATATTTATGCTCTTGTGAACACGAAAAATGAACAGATAAAGGCAGTTGAGGCAGAAAGAGACAGTCTCTCTGATTATATGGCAGATATTTCCCATCAGTTAAAAACACCGATTACTTCCATGATGATTATGGCAGATTTACTGGAGGATGCAGAGCCGGAAAAACAGGAAGAGTTCATTCATAACATTCAGGTTTCGCTAAACAAAATGGAGTGGCTTGTAGGGGCACTTCTTAAGATGGCAAAGCTTGATGCCCATGCAATTGATTTTATCAAAAATGACATCCGCACGTCAGAACTTTTAGAGGCGGTAAAACCATCGGTGGAAATCCTATTGGATATCCACAATCTGACCATAGAGCTGAAACAGGATTGCATCATACATTGTGATAAACGCTGGACCACAGAAGTACTTACGAACATTATCAAAAATGCGATCGAATATTCACCGGATGGAAGTGTGATTGAGATTGACAGCGGAGAAAATCCCATGTATAGCTGGATTTCAGTTAAGGACAGCGGTATGGGAATGGACAAAACAGAGTATGCTGCTCTTTTTAAACGGTTTGAAAATTCTACCAATGAAAATGGATTTGGAATCGGGATGCCGCTTGCACTCTCTATTCTGAAAGGACAGGGTGGCGACATTGATGTTGATTTTGGAGGCAGGGGAGAGGGAACGACTTTTATTTTAAAATTTTTCAAGTGATATCATTTATGCTGGAAGACCAGGAATTGTTTCTAAGTGACAAAATTGTCACAATAATAATTTATTTTGTCACGGAACAGTCATTTTGCATTGCTAGGATGGTATTTGAAAAAAGGAGTAAAATTCTCTCCTCACAAAAGGTTCGGATTTTACTCCGCAAAACAAGGAGAAATGCAATGGCTGTTTTAGAAGTGAAGGAATTAACAAAGAAATATGGTGAAGGCGAATCGGAAGTGATTGCGCTTGATCATGTGTCTTTTTCGGTAGAAAGAGGAGAATTTGTTGCAATCATCGGAGCATCCGGTTCCGGGAAATCGACACTTATGAATATGATTGGCGGAATTGATTATCCAACAAGCGGTTCTATTATCATTGATGGAAATGAGATACAAGCAATGAGTGAGGATGAACTTGCAATTTTCCGAAGAAGAAATCTGGGAATTGTTTATCAGTTTTATAATCTGATACCCACTCTTACTGCGGAGGAAAATATTGCGCTGCCATGGAAATTAGATGGAAGAAAAGAGAATAAGGAACGGCTTTCTGAGATTGTGAATATGCTGGGGCTTGAGAAAAGGGCAAAACATTTGCCAGGACAAATGTCAGGAGGTCAGCAGCAAAGAGTATCCATAGGAAGGGCACTTATAAACGAGCCGGCATTTATTCTTGCAGATGAGCCGACGGGAAATCTTGATAGTAAAACAAGCAGAGAGATTCTAGATATTTTGAAGTTCACCAATCAGAAATATAAGCAGACGATTCTTCTTGTCACACATGACGAAAAGATAGCACTGCAAGCGAACCGAATCATCACGATCGGAGATGGAAAAATCATAAAAGACGAGGTGATGAAGTAATGAAAATAACAGCACAACTCGCCTTAAGCCAGATGAAAGTGAATAAAAAAAGAACGATTGCAGGAATTTTTGCAATCGCACTTGCAACATCACTTATTACAACTGTAATGTGCTTTGTGACAAGCGCAAATAAGATGCTTACGGATTTCCTTGGTTCGGATTATGGAGAATATGGAGGAGCATACTCTCTCATGCTTGCAATACCGGCACTGCTTTTAGGTCTTCTTATTGCAGCAATGTCAATTACTGTAATATCCAATATATTTTCTGCTAGTGCCAATAGGCGGATTCAGGAGTTTGGTATTTTAAAATGTGTTGGTGCAACAGGCAGACAGATAAGGGCAAGTGTTATCTATGAGAGTTTATGGCTTAGTCTGACAGCCATCCCGCTTGGACTCATTGCAGGAACTATACTTGGTTATATTAGTGTGAAATTTACAGGACATTTTATTTCCGATATCAATGATGCTGCAAAAAAAATTATTATGAGACCTTTTATCTTTTCCCTGCCCTTTCATATATCTGTGTGGACATATTTGTTTGCAGGTGTATTTTCGTTTTGCATTGTATTATTCTCTGCATACAGACCAGCTAAAAAGGTTGGTAAATTTACTGCTATCCAGTGTGTAAAAGGGATTGGAGCAGGTACAGTTTTGAAAGAGATCCAAGTAAAAGACAGCTTTATCCAAAAAATATTTGGATGTGAGTCTGCAATTGCCTATAAAAACATGAAAAGAAACAAATACGGCTATAAGGCAACGATACGTGCATTGTCACTTGGTATTTTACTTTTTCTGTTAACCGGAGGATTATCCGGTCAGGCAAAGGAATTCCAAGAATGGATGACACCAAAATCAAAAGAAATGATGGTGGATTATTCTTCCAATTACGATATCGAGGTAAATGCGAAAACAGGGAAAGAAGAGAGAAAAATCAGCCGACCTGTTACATCAGACCAATATAATGAAATCACACAAAAGCTGGAAAAGTACGGGATAGACGTATATGGTGTTGGAGCAGATACTTTTACATACAATGCGCTATTAGATAAAAATACATTAACAGAGGATATGCTACAGGTTCCGAAATTTTCTGATGATAATGGGGAAACAAGGACAGAAATCGTGTCCGTTGATGATGAACTCTATAAAAAACTGTGTGACAGGGCAGGCGCAGAATATGGAAGTATCCTTTTGCTGAACACTTACCAATATAATGACAATGGAGAGTATGTGTCGATAAAACCTTTTAAAGATGATGTGACACAGATTTCCCTGATAAACGCAGCCAATGAGAAGAACACACTTACAATTGGAGGTATTTTAGAACAGTCCGATTTAAAGGAATATGGTTTTGGGGAAAAGACACCATATCCGGTCAGAATTGTCGTACCTGATGCGGATGCGAGGTATTTTGACTGGTTTAGTATGCCATCAGATGAAGATGATTATACAGAATATGCCAGAAGTGTCATGGATGAATATTTTCCGATTGTGGCAGAGGATTCTTATGTAGAGCAGGGATATACCGTGAGAATTGCCCGCACAGATGCTATGGTTAAAATGCTCAATATAGCTATAGTTCTTGCTGAAATTGTGATGTATGGTTTTGTTATCCTGCTCGTTCTCATGGGATTTACAAGTGTAATTAGTACGCTGACGACAAATATCAGAATCAGAAGCCGTGAGTTTGCTGTGTTAAAGAGTGTTGGAATGACAAATAAATCACTTTGCAGGATGTTATATAGTGAAAGTATTTTTTGCGTTCTAAATGCACTTGTTCCGGGAGTTATACTTGGAATTGCAATTCCATTTTTAATTAATTTATCCATTCGGAAGGCTTTCCCGGTATTGTATCATATTCCGTGGGCGGCATTATTTGGTGGTATATTTGTTTTGATAGGAATTGTGTTTTTTATCACACGAACTGAAATTCACAAGTTAAGAGATAAAAGTATTATTGATGAAATAAGAATGGATATTGTATAAATGTCAATGCTGTTGTGGTACATGTTGTATAAATGGTATTCATGTTGTGTCTCCTTTAAATCCAAAAAAATATAGAAGCATTTCAATCAGTTCACCATGTCGTTTTTATTTTGTATTATACTGTTTTATAGGATTTTCTTTGTCTCCGCTGCCGCTTCGGTCGGCACAGAGCAGATGTCCACTGGACATCTTGTGCCCTTGTATTTTCCCTTATCAGAGTTCGTAAATCCATATGGGAAGATATAACATAAGGGAAAGTCTAAGGGAAAGCTCACCTGTGACAAACTTAGTGTTTTCAAGGGCTTGAGAGATATTTGATAATAAAATATAACAGTTATTAAATCCCTTTGAATATATGAAATCTCAATTCCAGTTTTTGAAACTGAGAAATTGGTATTTTAAGAGGAGGTATGTATTATGAATATAGGATTTTGGTCATGTATAATTTTGGTTATACCATTTGTAATTATAGGTGTGTTATTTGCGATTTTTAAGGAAAAAGCAACTAAATTTGTTTCAGGATTTAATTCATTTTCTAAAGAAGAACAGGCAATGTATGATAAAGCTCAGATCTCTCGTGATATAAGAAATCAGTGCTTCATATGGACTGTTATAATGTTAGCAGGAGCGACATTATCCTGCTTTTTAACCCCATATATGGCTATACCAACCTATATTATTTGGTTAGTTCTGTTTTTTAGAGAAGTCCACTTTGATAATCATAAAGCGTTTAAAAAATATTTATTAAAATAAATTATTGTTTGCAGGAGATTCTTATTTATGAAAAAAGGGATAAACAAATCAATCTTATTTTACATTGCATCAGTTCTGTTTTTCATAGCGTCAGCTATTGGCTTTACGAGTGGAAATGAAAGTTCTATGGCTATAGTATGGTTATGTCTTGGTTCTTCATTTCTTTGCTTGGGTTCGACTCATAAGAAAAAGGAAAACAATACAGATGATAAATAATTTCCTGCTTGTATTGTTGGAAAATCGGAATTCATCGAGTCCTTTTGTGATTTGCAACTGCTGGTTGACAGATTTACAGCCTGAAATGGTGGAATGCAAACAGCAAAACTGTTATATTTAGCTCATAAAATCTGCAAAAGGAGGAAAAAATGATTTTAGCTGATAAGATTACAGAGGAAAGAAAAAAGAATGGATGGTCACAGGAAGAACTAGCCAATCAGTTGGGCGTATCCAGACAGGCAGTATCTAAGTGGGAAAGTGCAGGAGCTGTTCCAGATTTGCAAAGAATTTTACAGATGTCGGAGCTATTTGGTGTTAGTACAGATTACCTATTAAAAGATGAAATGAAAGCAGAAAATATCACCTATCACGAAAGTACTGAAAGCTATGCAGAACCGTTGAAAAAAGTAACTATGGAGAATGCAAATGAATTTCTTGACATGAAAAGAAATGGATCCAAAGTAATGGCAAACGCAACAAGTATGTGTATCTCAAGTCCAATATTATTGATTGTTCTTGTGACAATGGCAGAAGATGGCGTATTTCATGTTTCGGAATCTCTGGCAACAGTATTTGGATGTGTTTTTTTGCTTGGAATGGTTGCGGCAGCCGTCTTTTTGTTTATTACATATGGAATGCGTGAATCACATATGGAACATTTTGAAAAAGAATGTTTTGGAACAGAGTATGGTGTATCTGGAATGGTACGAGAAAAAAAAGATTCCTATGAACCAATTTTTATCAGAGGAACAGCTGTTGGGGTAGTGCTTTGTATACTGGCAGTGATTCCGACAATTATTGTCGGATCCATGGAAGCGTCTGACTATTACTGTGGTCTTTCCGTTGGATTACTGCTATTCATACTTGCAATAGGAGTGAATCTGTTGGTTCGTGTTGGGATGGTAAAAAGCAGTTACGATACCCTTCTTCAGGAAGGCGAATATACAAAAGAAGAAAAATTGTTTAAGAAAAAGACTGACACGTTTTCTGGTGTATATTGGTGCTTGACTACAGCGATTTACCTTGCATGGAGCTTCTGGACGATGAGCTGGGATATTACATGGATTGTATGGCCGGTTGCAGGTGTTTTGTTTGCAGCATTGCTTGGTGTGGTGAAAATGGTGTTAAAGAATGGTAGTGAAACTCAGCACTATATTTAAGATGAAGTTAAGTTTTTTTCGCATATTATACGCATCCAGAAATTCAAGTTTGTTGAACTGAATCCGAAAAGCATTAGGGCGCAGAGGAGATAGAATCCTTTGCGTAAAAGACTAACAAACATATTTAATGAAACATCGGAACCATCTTCTTTTTGTTGTCTACCTATAATAACGATTGGAGTAATCGATTATAGACACTGCAATCAAAAAAATCTGAAAATATATTTATCAACATTACATAAAAGTGTGTAGATGCACATAAAATGGGAATACATATTGAAATTCAGGTCGTTCTGTGATAGAATTTCATTACTAAAAAGTGTGTAGATGCACGGAAATGGGGAGTATAACGATGGAGATTAAAAGAGACGCTTACCTACAGCAGCTGATCGAGCGAAAAGATAATGGAATGATAAAGGTGATTACCGGCATTCGTAGATGTGGCAAATCCTTTTTGCTGTTTACCATCTTTAAGAGATACTTACTGGAGAACGGCGTTGATGTTGATCATATTATTGAAATTGCATTGGATGGTATTGAGAACGAGGAATTAAGAGATCCCAAGGTATGCTTCAAGTACATCAAGGATGCCATGAAAGACGACGGGAAGTATTATCTCTTTTTGGATGAAGTGCAGTTCATGCCACGATTTGAGGAAGTGCTGAACAGCCTGCTCCGCATGAGCAATATTGATGTGTATGTCACCGGAAGTAATTCCAAGTTCCTGTCCAGCGACATTGTGACCGAATTCCGTGGCAGAGGTGATGAGATTAGAATCTATCCTCTCTCCTTTGCAGAGTTTTATTCTGTCTATGACGGCGATTATGATGATGCCTGGGATGACTACATAATCTACGGAGGATTGCCGCAGATCGTAAGTTTCCAGAGCGAACGACAGAAAGCGGACTATCTGAAGAACATCTTTGCAAATGTCTATCTGAAGGATGTTATTGAAAGAAATAAGATTCAGAACGTGGATGAGATTGGGATTCTGGTTGATGTGCTTGCATCTGCAATCGGCGCACCGACCAACCCTTCAAAGATTGCCAATACCTTTGCCAGTGAGCGCCAGATGACTTATGCTAATAAAACCATCTCCAAGCATATCGACCATTTGACAGATGCCTTTTTGATTTCCAAGGCAAGCAGATACGATATTAAGGGCAGAAAGTATATCGGTGCAAATCTGAAATACTACTTTACTGATCTGGGACTGAGAAATGCACGTCTGAATTTCAGACAGCAGGAGCCTACTCATATCATGGAGAACATTGTTTATAACGAGTTGCTGATCCGTGGCTACAATGTTGATGTGGGTGTCGTGGATATCTTCGATAAGGATAAAGAGGGCAAACGTGTTCGCAAGCAGTTGGAGGTTGACTTTGTGGTGAATCAAGGAAACCAGAGATACTATATCCAGGTTGCATATGACATGACTTCGGAAGAAAAACAGACGCAGGAGTTCAATTCTCTGCGTAATATCCCGGACTCTTTCAAGAAGATCGTCATTGTAAATGGCAGCAAAAAGCCTTGGAGAAATGATGAAGGTTTTGTCATCATGGGAATGAAGTATTTCTTGCTGAATGCGAATAGTCTGGAATTTTAAGTCGATTTGAGTTGTTGCTGTGGTGTTGTTCTATTTCAAAAAAGAGTGAAATGATATAAATAAGGCCACGGCTGATTTCATGTTGGAACAGCCGTGGCTCAGTTTATCTCAGTCGAGAAGACTCCCACCTCTTTCAGGTGGTGAGTAACAGCAAATTTGTCTCAGTGGGAGTCCAATCTCCGACTGAGATAAATGCTCCGCGAGGATGCGCAGTGATTCTGTAAAGAATGTGTCAGCTTACGCTGCCCAGAATCACGCGCCAAGTCTCGCGGATGCTCGACTTGAATTTTTTATCCGTACAAACGAGACTGTTCCGCAGATTATGTAGAACAGACAGAGTATGACTCCGATAGTGAGAACATACGAGAATAAAGATGAAGTTAAGAACGAGATAAACAAAAGTTTGTTGAATTAAAAATGAAATAAAATTCCAGTAATCATAGAGTGTATGGATTCAATTCCATATGCTCTTTTTCTTTACTGAAAAATCTAATGTTACGAGTTTCTTACGAGTGGTATTTAAAAAACACGCAAGAAAACTCGTAAGAAAAAAAGTAAAAAAATTTGCTTTTGACCACTGTAAAACATGCTCTGAGCGTTTCGTTATATGAAGGGATAATTTTTCTTTCATATTTCAAAGAAAAGAGGATAAAGAAATGTCAGAAAAAAGATGTTATACAGTTCAAGAGTTACAGGAAATCTTAGGAGTCAGCAGACCTACTATTTATAACCTTTTGAAGAAAAAGGAATTCCGGTGGATCCAGTTGGATGGCGGAAAGTATCGCATCTCTAAGAAGAATTTTGATGACTGGCTCGATAACTTAGAACAGTAAAAAACAGGGTGTTGATCAGGCAGATTTTGTCTGCAATCGACATCCTAAATTTTTATCTGGATTTGAGATATGATATAAGAAAAAACACTAACTCTAAAAAAGACAGGAAGTGAAGAATAAATGGCAACAGCAATTATGAAACAAAAAGAAGTTCCGGAAATGGACGATGTTGAAGAAATCATTTCGAAGATATCAGAAGAAAGTCCTTACAAACGGCGTCCAACACAAAAGAAAACCGGGATGACAGTGCCGGAAATGGGAAAGCTGCTGGGATTAAAAAAGACCGATCGATATTGGCTGGTGCATAAAAATGTTTTTGAATTAAAAGAGATTGCAGGAAAGAAAAGGATCACAAAAGAGAGTTTTCAAAAATTCCTGGAAGGTCAGGACCGTTATAAGCTGGATCCATCGAATGATTATGAAGAACTTGCACAGGAACAGAATATTGCCCTGGCTAATTTCCGGCGGAAGAAATTATCACAAACCGGAATACGAGGAAGCAATGGAAATATAAAATATCTTACTTTTGATGAAGCTTCCTATCTGGCAAAGGTCAGCAGAAGCATGATCAACAAGTGGGCGGATAAAGGAAAGTTCACAGTAATAAAAGTTGGCAGTCGAGTAAGGATCTGTCGGGATGAATTTGAGGACTGGATGGAACAAAGAGATTTGGAAAGGAGCATGCGATAATATGGCATCAATAAGAGAACGAAACGGAAAATTCAATGTAATCTATTCTTATACAAATGAAAAAGGTGAGAGAAAACAGAAATGGGAAACCTATGAAACAAAAGCCGAAGCAAAGAGAAGAAAAAAAGAAATTGAATATAAAAAAGAGATGGGATCATTTGTCGTCCGTAAATGCAAAACACTGGACGAGCTTATTACAGAATATGTTGCACTTTATGGCAAAGAAAACTGGGCGCTTTCTACATATGAAGGAAATGTCTCTCTTATCAATAACTATATTCTTCCGATCATTGGTGATACGAAACTCTCAGAGATCAATACCCGTTTCATCGAAAGATATTATCAGAGTCTTTTGAAGAGACGTGCAGTTATCAATCCATTAAATAAAACCAGTCGAAATGAATTTGTATCGTCCAGTACGGTCAGGGATGTTAATAAGCTGCTTAGAAACTGTTTTGAACAGGCAGTGAAATGGGAACTGATGGAGAAGAATCCCTGTACTCATGCGACTGTACCAAAGCATAAATCACAAAAAAGAGACATCTGGACAGCGGATACATTGATGTATGCACTCAGTGTCTGTGAAGATGAACGATTAAAGCTCGCAATTAATTTATCTTTCTCATGTTCCCTGCAAATTGGTGAGCTGCTTGGTCTTACCTGGGATTGTGTAGATATTTCTCCTGAGGCAATTGAAGAAAACCGTGCATATGTCTTCATCAACAAAGAATCACAGCGTATAAGAAAAGAATCTTTAAATGCATTGGATGGAAAAGATGTGTTGTTGGTATTTCCGACAAATCATAAGAAGAATTCTACGGTCCGTATTCTGAAAACACCGAAGACAGAAAGCAGTGTGCGTAAAATATTCTTACCGAAGAGTGTTGCTAATATGCTGGTAGACTGGAAAGCTGAGCAAGATGAAATGAAAGAAATTCTTGGTGATGAATATATGGACTATAACCTGGTTATGGCAAGTACCTTTGGGCTTCCTCTCGGAGATGGAGCAATCCGTGGTCCTTAAAAAAAACTGATCGAGGACTATAATCTCCACCGGTTGTTGGGAAATTACTATGACTCGAAAGCCACCTACGAAAAACTCTTTGATTGGACCGATGAACACAAGTTTAAAACCGGCAAATACTCTTATAAAGAGGCTGTGGTCGACAAATTGGCCACAGCCTCTCCCAGTGAATATCTGACGAAAATATCGATACAAGTGTTTTAACCCTGCCGCTTCATCGCGTTTCCTCCGCACTGCCTTTACATTTCTCATAAGCAAATAGCGCCGCTCCCAGTGCACCGCAGAGCTGCGCCTCATCACAGATATAAAGTTTAGCACCAAGCTTCTCTTCCAATGCCTGGATGATACCCCGGTTCTTCGCCACACCGCCGGTCATCATATATTCACCTGGATGATCCTTTCCAAGGCGGGCTGCCAACGCGCCGACTTTTGAGGCAACTGACACATTTAAACCGTGGATAATATCTGCCACATCCTTATTCTGTGCCACCAGCGACACGACCTCCGACTCTGCAAACACCGTACACATGCTGGAAATCACGATATTATGCTTCCATTCCAGCCCTTTCACACTCATTTCCTCCAGGGAAAGTCCCAGCGTTTTCGCCATCATTTCCAGAAAACGTCCCGTTCCGGCGGCACATTTGTCATTCATCAGGAAATTTTTCACGGCTCCCTGCCCGTCGATGCTGATCGCCTTGATATCCTGCCCGCCAATGTCGATGATAGTGCGGACATTCGGATTCAGATAATTTGCGCCCTTGGCATGGCAGGTAATCTCCGTGATGCTGTCATCCCCGCTGTCAATGTAGGATCGTCCATATCCGGTCGTATTGATCCGCACGATCTCCTCTTTCTTAATTTCCGCTTTCTCAATCGCCAGATCCAGACTCTTCTCGGCGCTCATCATCGCACCGCCGCCGGTCGGAATAATCATCGTCGATTTAATTTTTCCATCCTGATCCAGTATGACCACATCAGTACTTGTCGAACCGCTGTCGATTCCCGCTACATAAAAAATGCCTGACTCCATCTTCTTTCTTGCCTCCTCACTGATACCTTTTCCCGGATCCATATCCTCTGATCCCTCGATCGTCTCCTCAAATGCCTGAATGCGCGTCAAAAGCTGCCCCGCGCTCTGGCTCGTAAAATCAGTCTCAATCTTAAGGAGCGGAACCTTGATATCCCGCTTGATACTCGCATACTCAAATCCATAATAATCACAGAACTTGATCGTGTGATAAATAATTCCCTTTAAATTCGGATCCAGATACAGACGGTTTCTGCGGATCGAACGGTTCATGCGGAAACACGGCATCTGTCCCAGCAGGACGTCCGCGTAAGAAAGAAACAGCTCCTCTTCCTCCATATTCCACATTTCATCCTGTACGACCGACAGTTTCCGACCACCCGTACAGGTCAGATTTTCCACATCCATCTGGATATTGTCCCGGATCATATCCTCCAGAATGCCGCTGACCCGCACGCCCAGCACACCAATGTACGGCTCCGTGTTCATTTCCGGCGTAATAAAGGACTTGATAAAAGCGCGTTTATCAAACACTTTCCCGGAATATGCCTCATATGCCTTTTTAAGCCTCCGGATCGTGCCCGCAAATTTCACTTTTTCACATTCATTATCATCATGCGGCAGATCCAGCATATATAAAAACTTACATTTTCCCGTGCTCTCCACGATATCGTAAACGCGCCGCATCGAATCGCAGCAGTTTACCAGCACCAGCTGTTCAACCTTTCCTTCCAGCACTGCCTGAATGACCGATTTTCCAAAGCCGCACAGATTTGCATGTGCAATTTGATCCGACTGTTCGAAATTTTCCGGCATTTCCTCCAAAACAGAACATTCTTCTCCAAACCCCCGGAACAGCTCGATCGGGGTGTACTTACAGACGTAATAAATCATGCGTGTTTCTCCTCCTTGCCCTTTTCCAGCATTTCCACAAACGCCTGAAGCCGCGTCGATACCTGACCGTCGCTGGTATTGGCGGGGTTGCAGCCGTCACCGTCGAGAATCATCGTCGGAAGTCCTGTTTTTTCTAAGGACTGCTTAATCAGGCTGGATGCACCGATCGTTCCCTTACAGCCCCAGTGGGCAAATAAAACAGCACCATCCGATTCCGTGATTCTGGCAAGCCGTTCCGCTTCCTCAATTCTCTGTTTCACACTGCCATTGTAAATGCAGTAGACCATTTTCTCTGCCATCGCCTCATACGGGTCTTCCGCATGCATCTCCTGAAAACCATCTGCGATGAAATCACAAGCGCGGATGTGCATTTTCTTACTATAATTAAAAATATCCTTAACCGGCTTCTGTAAAAATGGCATGATGTGCATCCAGATTACCGAAAGACCATCTCCACTCGGTGACATCCGCACATCGCGCAGAAGTTTTTCCGTATAGGTAACTGCCGTCTCTGAGCCAGCCATCAGATGGCACATAAAAAGCGCATACAATTCATTCGTCAGAGAGGTCACCGGGTCATGCGCACACCGCAGGGCAAGCTGTTTTTTATAATTCGCTGCCGCTTTCCGGCTGTTATCTACCGCACTCCGCACTGTTTCCTCCGAAATCCGTCTGTCCGTCGTCTCCTCCAGAAACCGTTTCAATTTCCGCAGCTGATCCGCCACATACAGAACCGATTCCCGGTTTTTCTCATACGGAACATCAATATAAAAGCCTGGACATTCAAATTTATCCTTTAAATACGGAAACGTCATCATATTTCCATCACACGCAAGGTTCGTATAAATCATGCAGTTCGGTTTTGGCAGAATCCCCGTCAGCGCCGCCCCCAGAAACACCCTGTGGTACGAACACATCGTCTCCGGAAATCCTTCTTCCTCCGTTTTCCGAAGAAACGTCTGCTCACACTTCGTTCCCGCCATAAAACAGGACATTGCCTCCACTGAGTACGGCGTCAGCCCTGCCGCCATCACCAGCTCTCCCGGCACAAATATGCTGACCATCGCCGCATTCTCCGGTTCCGACAGCGACTGAATGATATTTTTCATAACCACCCGCGCCACATACTGTCCCGACGACGGCAGCCCCCGATCCGGCAAAAACTGAAGCTTCTTTTCCTGCAGGCGGTATCCCGCAAGAAGCAGCCGACGCGCTTTTTCCGGATTCTTAAGCGCCTGGCTGCTCACCCTATTTCCAAATTTTTCAATTACATCCATTGTTCTTTCATCCATTCTTTTAAGTTCATTTTTCTGTCATATCGCCCTGATGCAGATGGATATGGTTCCGCGCCTTTGCAGGCAAACGGACATTCTTTATTATAGTCAGTTGGATGGGAATTGTAAATATATCGGATATGAAATGCGAAACAGCGGGGGAGAAGAACTTTACGCCTGTGACAAAATCATCTATATTCCAAAAAACTGAACAAAATCCTAATGGAATTATTAAAGCTTGAAGGTGCAGAGTGTACTATTTGTGAAAATGGCAAAAGGATTTTGGAAGCATTTGAACAGTCCGTGCCCGGTGAGTATGATATAATCTTGATGGATGTGCAAATGCCTGTTATGAATGGTTATGAGGCAACGGAGGCAATCCGTAGAAGTTCACATGAACAGGCAAAGACGATCCCGATTATTGCCATGACTGCCAATGCATTTTCAGAGGATATGCAGCACTCTCTCGCTGCTGGAATGAATGCTCATATTTCAAAACCAGTTGATATGAAGTTGCTGAAGAAAACCATAAGAAATATAAAACTTGGGAGGGAGGAAGCCCAATTTATTGATTAATAATCACTAAAGAGAAATAAGAAGGACAAGAAACAAAATCTTCTGGAGTAGGTTTTAAGAAGAGAGTGGTGAACGGTTTGAAAATCTGCAACATTTGAAGGAATATTTTGGTAAGAAGCAAAGTAAGATAACTTCAAGTTTTGAGGGATGACAAGCGGCTCAGTATGATATTAATTGAAAATGCGTATATGGTTGATTGGTGTGTGCGGTAATATACTATATTCAGAAAAACTATTCAGGAGGGTGTTAGTGTGAGAAAATCAGATTGGGCAAAATGGTTGATCGTGATTCCGGCAATGCTAGGCATTGTGTTGGTAACCTATGTGGATCGTATAACAGATATCTGGGAATTTGGTGCATTTATCTGCCAGCTGATTGCGATTTTAGAATTGGCTTATGGTATGCGAATCGCGATGCTGGCACAGAGTAGAAAGAAGTCCTACCGGTTAACACCGGAAGAACGACATGAGTATGCACAGTATTTATATGAGAAACAATATCAACGTTACCCTGCTGTGGCGAATCAGATGCTTTTGGTTATGGCAAGGATGAGTATACTTCTTGACAATTATGAACGGGCTACACAGGAGCTGGAAGATATTTGTATAGATAAATTTAATCCGGCACAGTTGAAGGTGTATTATTACCTGAAAGTGGTTACAGCAGCAGTGGCAGGAGATACAGAAGGGATTCAAGAGAGCCAGATGCGTTATGCAGGGATTCCGGATACTAAATGTGTATATCCGCCAGAAACTGAGCTTGCTGAGTGGATAGAGCAGAGAGATACAGTGCAGATGGCAGAAGCACTGAAAAAGGCAGTGCCGGATAAGAAAGAGCATCCGGTACGGATCAGTGTCATTACTTTGATTCTTGCATATAGTACCTTCTTTTACGGATTGTGGTATGGTATAAACCGTGATATGGGATATGAAGTGAGATATCGTTTCGCAGAAATATCGATTGCTGTTATTACAATCAGTCTGGCGATTCTTTTAATCTGGGGAATCGTAAGTTTGTACAGACACAATTGCCAGGCATTATCCATACAGCCTGGTAAAAACAGAGTGGCATTAATAATCATTTTTGGAGCCGCTGCGATATTTACACTTTTGATTATTGGAATGAGTGGTCTGAGTGTAGTGTTCGGAATGGATGGAGAGGAGACGGTGACTGGTCATGACAGCAAATATACGTATATAACCGTGCAGGAGGATTATGGCGGCGAGCGGAGATATCGAACCAATAATCCATTTGTTATGCAGAGTATGGATGGTCTGTGGTGGTCTTCGGATTCTTCGGATATAATGGATGCTGAAGAAGATAACGAAGAATCATCGGATGCGGATACAGAGGATTTCCCAGTGACAGAAGATACTCAGAACGGAGATGTGGTAGAAGATTATGAGGCAGAAGGACAGCATGATGGTCTGACAATTCAGAATGCGATGCTGGCGGTCTATAATTATCTTCAGGAGAATAATGCACTTCAAAATATGGCCTTCAGTTACACTGCGAATGCAAAAGGAGAAGTCTATGGTATTGTCAGTGAGACGCAGGAAACAAAAGATGGTAATACGGTAAATGTAAGATATTGTCTGTATGACAACGGAGCGAAGACGGATGTGGATGGTAATTCTTGCGAAGAACTGGTGTTAGAAAAAGTATATCCAGACGGTAATTACGAGACCGAATTGGTAGATTTTTATCTGGTAAATACGGATACGATGCAGGTGACAGATGAACAGAAGAATACGTGGTAAAATAAATTCTGGGGAAGTAGGTGCATTATATGACAATGGGAGAAAGAATAAAACAACTGCGAAGTATAAATGGGTTTACACAAGAAATGCTTGCAGAAGGTTGATATGAGAAAAAGAATCTGGATCCACAGATGCATGTACAGCAGGAAAATAATAATGCAACTGTCAAGACAGCTAAAAGCACTGGAAGAAGATGGTTTGATTATCAGAACTGAATATGCGAAGATTCCGCCAAAAGTAGAATATAGTTTAAGTGATATTGGAATGAAAGTTTATTAAGCATAATGTAGACGATGTGCTATAATACTGACAGTATACATCAGAAAAGAAGGGACAAAATATGCAAATCAGTTTATTACTAATGGAAGAGATTGCAAAGCTTTTTGCGATCATGCTTATGGGATATGCGGTTGTAAAAGCTGGACTTATGAAGTCATCAGAGAGTAAAAGCATATCTGTAGTTATGGTTTATCTTGTTATTCCATGCGTGATTATCGACGCATTTCAGGTGGACTATACATCAGATGTAAAAAAAGGACTGCTCCTGGCATGTGCAGCAGCAGTTCTGGTACATGTTTTATTTCTGATACTTACTGCAATATTAAAACAAGTATTACAGCTAGATACGATTGAGCGTGCAACTGTTATTTATTCAAATGCCGGTATACTGGTGATTCCGCTGGTACAGGACTTGCTTGGACAGGAGTACGTTATTTACTCCAGTGCTTATATTGCGGTACAGCTGGTTCTGATTTGGACACACTGCAAAAATATGATTTGTGAAGAAGATAGATTAGAGTGGAAAAAAGTATTTTTGAACGTAAATATTATTTCAATCATAGTAGGGGTGATATTGTTTATCTGCAGAATCCAGTTACCTTCGGGTGTACAGGATGTCATGGATATGATGAATAATATGATTGGTCCGATCGGTATGCTGCTTGCCGGAATGGTTATTGCGGATGTACCTCTTAAGACTGTATTTACTAAAAAAAGGAACTATGTTTCGACAGTATTGAGATTGATTGTCTATCCAATATTTATATTGATTTTAATGAAAATGATTAATACATTTGCGGGACTAAATGATTCCAAACAGATTCTCCTGATTGTGTATATTGCATCCATAACACCTGCCTGTGCAACTGTGACATCCATGGCGCAACTATATGATAAAGATGCAGCATATGCGAGCTCATTGTATGTACTT
This sequence comes from Mediterraneibacter sp. NSJ-151, assembly GCF_022487435.1. Taxonomy (NCBI): domain Bacteria; kingdom Bacillati; phylum Bacillota; class Clostridia; order Lachnospirales; family Lachnospiraceae; genus Mediterraneibacter; species Mediterraneibacter sp. NSJ-151. The sequence continues at coordinate 79,898 of NZ_JAKVPP010000001.1, forward strand.
ACGACACTGCTGTCAATTGTGACCATGCCAGTGATGGTGGGAATGTATGAGATGTTTGTGTGAGAAAATAAAAAGATTGAAGAATTCTATTTATGAAATTTGTGATTATAATGTTCCATATGAGATTACATTGAAGGAAGCAATTAATAAAGGGGCATTAGTTTCATTCCATTATTATGGTATTTACGATGAAACAGACTATTCGACACTCAAATTGATAAAAGGACGATATGATGAGAAGGAATTGAATTATGATGTACACAGTAAAGCGAATCGATGAAGACCTGAATTTTGGTTGTGAAGAACGACCGGATGAGGTACCTGTCATGGCAATAGTGACTCTTGTGGACTCTTCAGAAAAAGAAGTGACAGTAAAAGCAGAGGATGCCGAGCTCTATGAGCGTAATATTAATGAAGGAGACAAAGTTTGTCTCGATGTAAATAATAAATTGGAAAAAGTAGAATGAAAGCTACAGGGAGAAAGTAAATGGTAAAGCAAATTGTAAGGGATGTTTTCTTTTTAGGTCAGCCATCCGAACCAGCCACGAAAGCTGATATTCAGGTTGGGAAGGATCTGCAGGATACGTTGCAGGCAAACCGGGAACGGTGCGTTGGTATGGCTGCAAACATGATTGGTGTAAAGAAGAATATCATCATTGTAAATATGGGATTCATAGATGTTGTGATGTTCAATCCGGTGATTGTTTCAAAACGTGACATATATGAGACAGAAGAAGGCTGTCTGTCGCTGGATGGTATTCGCAAGACAACCAGATACCAGGAAATAGAAGTAGAGTATTATGATTTCAACTGGAAAAAGCAGCGCCAGAAATTGTCAGGATGGACGGCGCAGATCTGTCAACATGAAATTGATCATTTGTCAGGGAAAATCATATAACTAATGCGGATTGCGAGGTGACGGATATGCTGAAAAATGTATTAATCGTGGTAAATGATATAGAAAAATCCATAGAGTTTTATAGGGATTTATTTGGATTACAAGTGATTCTTCAGAATGAAGGAAATGTGATCTTATCGGAGGGTCTTGTTTTGCAGGATGTCGGTTTATGGGGGAAGACACTGGATGAGATTTCTACTCCATTCAATAACAGGATGGAACTGTATTTTGAGGAATTTGATATAGATGGATTGCTTGCAAAATATGAATCTGGTAAGTATTTCGTCCGATATGCCACTGAACTAACAGAAATTGCGGGTGGTCAGAAACTTGTAAGACTGTATGATCCGAGTGGTAATCTCATTGAGGTTCGCACTCCATTCAGGTGTAATTAAAGGAGAGAATATGCAGATTTTTGGCCAAGATAAATAAGAATTAGAAACAGAACACAGGAGAATCGGGAGGTGTAGAATGATGGAAAAGGAAAGAACCTATATTGCAATCGATCTTAAGTCATTCTATGCGTCTGTGGAATGTAAAGAGCGAAATAGGGATCCTTTGACGACCAATCTTGTAGTTGCGGATAAAAGCAGAACAGAAAAAACAATCTGTCTTGCGGTATCTCCAGCTTTAAAGTGTTATGGGATACCAGGAAGGGCTCGTTTATTTGAGGTTGTTCAAAAAGTAAAAGAAGCCAACGGCGTTCGCAGGTGGAAAGCGCCGAATAGAACTTTTATCGGGGCCTCTGATGACAGCACAGAATTAGATATCAATCCGGCACTGGAGATTGATTATATTGTTGCCTCGCCCCGGATGGCTCTCTATCTGGAATACAGCACCAGAATTTACAGCATTTATCTGAAATATATTGCGCCGGAAGATATTTTCCCTTATTCAATCGACGAAGTATTTATGGATGTAACGGATTATCTGCATACGTATAATATGACAGCAAGAGAACTTGCAATGACCATGATACAGGATGTGCTGAAAACAACAGGTATAACGGCAACTGCTGGAATCGGAACAAATATGTATCTGTGTAAGATTGCGATGGATATCGTGGCGAAGCATATTAAAGCAGATAAAGATGGTGTACGAATTGCAGAACTGGATGAAATGTCATACCGAAGGAAACTCTGGGGTCACAGACCACTTACTGATTTCTGGAGAGTAGGAAAAGGATATGCAAAGAAACTGGAAGAATACGGGCTTTATACAATGGGAGATATTGCAAGATGTTCCATCGGAAAAGAAAATGAATTATACAATGAAGACCTGTTATACAGGCTTTTTGGTGTTAATGCAGAGCTTCTGATCGACCATGCCTGGGGATATGAGCCCTGTACCATGGAAATGGTCAAGGCTTACAAGCCGGAAACGAACAGTGTTTGTTCCGGGCAGGTACTTCATTGTCCTTATGATTTTGAAAAAGCAAAATTAGTCGTCAAAGAGATGACGGACCAGATGGTTTTGGATTTGGTAGATAAGAAGCTTGTGACGGACCAGATTGTGTTGACAGTTGGTTATGATATTGAGAATCTGAACAATGCCGATAGGAAAAAACAGTATCATGGAGAGGTTACGATCGACCGTTATGGAAGAAGAATTCCAAAACATGCACATGGAACGACCAATCTGAAACGGCAGACGTCCTCAACAAAACTGATAATGGATGCGGTAATAGAGCTATATGACAGGATTGTTGACAGAAACCTGCTTATCAGAAGAATTAATATCACGGCGAACAGGCTTGTGGATGAAAATTCGGTAAAGAAAGAAGAAGTGTATGAGCAGCTGGATCTTTTTACGGATTATGAGGCACAAAGGAAAAAGAAGGAAGAGGATGAAGCAGCGCTGGATCGCGAAAAACGTATGCAGGAAGCAATGCTTAGTATCAAAAAGAAATTTGGAAAAAACGCTGTACTGAAGGGGATGAATCTTCAGGAAGGCGCAACCGCTAAGGATAGAAATGAACAAATTGGCGGACATAAGGCGTAAAGGAGTTGGAAGAGGATGAAAAATAATTCTTATGACGATATTATCAATTTACCGCATCCGGTCTCTAAGAATCATCCGCAAATGCCACTTCAGGATCGGGCAGCGCAATTTGCTCCTTTTGCAGCTTTGACCGGACATGATGCTGCGATAAAGGAAACGGCAAGATTAACCGATGAGAGATTGGAACTGAGCGAGGAAGTGATTGCTCAGCTGAACGAAAAAATCAATATAATCAGAAATAATATCGGTACAGAACAGAAAGTATCGATAACTTATTTTGTTCCCGATGCAAAAAAAGCCGGCGGATCCTATGTTACGTGCGTAGGTATTGTAAAAAAGATAGACGAATATGAGCATACCATAATCATGACGGATCAAACGGTTATTCCAATCGAGCAGATAAGTGAAATGGCAAATCAAAATTTGTAAGAATAAATCAGAAGTTTTATCTGCGGCATTTCCGTGTTATTAACATTATCCTTGCACTAACATTACTGGAGTGCGTTTGGGGAATGTTAAGATAATTGTTGTTTTTAGTGAAGCATAATCTGGAGTATTTAAAATGTCTTCTGTCGCAGATCCGCCGCTTTTATTCGACTTTGGTTCACCGTTTACAACAATCACATCCATCTTCTCAAGAAAGGGACGGAATGAAGTCACACTTATTTGGTATAAAAGCTTGCAAATCCACCTTCTTTCCGTTAATATATTGACAGCAAATAAGGAAAGGAAAGAAGGTATGTTTCAAACGATTATTGGTACAATAAGTTCTTTTATGTACAGCAAGCTGCTGGTCATTCTACTGATTGGTGCGGGAGTGTATTTTACGATCCGTACAAGATTTCCACAGGTAAGATTATTTAAGAGAGCTTGTGGATCCGTAATGGAAAAGCCAGAGGATAAAGAGGCGATTTCCTCTTTTCAGGCACTTATGGTTTCAACAGCATCCCGTGTGGGAACGGGAAATATTGTCGGGGTTTCATCGGCAATTTGTATAGGGGGATTTGGTTCTGTATTCTGGATGTGGGTGATTGCGATCATCGGAAGTGCATCTGCTCTGATCGAGAGTACATTGGCACAGATTTATAAGAAAAAAGGGGAAGACGGAAGTTGCTATGGAGGGCCGGCGTACTATATTGAAGCGGCACTTCATTGTCGCCCGCTGGCAATTGTTTTCTGCGTTGCAATGATTTTAACCTACGCATTTGGATTTAATATGCTGGCATCTTATAATCTGCAGTCTACATTTTCAGTATTTTCTTTTTATAATGCAGAGATGAGTCCATGGATCATCGGTGGAATTTTGGCTGTGCTGACAGGATGGTGTCTGCTTGGCGGCGGCTCACGTATCGTAAAAGTAACATCAATGATTGTGCCAGTAATGGGGATTGCGTATATCGGAATTTCACTTTTGGTAGTAATTATTAATATTCAGAATGTGCCGGCAATGTTTGTGCGCATTTTTGAAGAAGCATTTGATTTTAGAGCAATTTTCGGAGCATTTTCCGGTTCAGCCATGATGCAGGGAATCCGCCGGGGACTCTATTCCAATGAGGCAGGTATCGGTTCTGCTCCGAATGCATCTGCTTCAGCAAATGTCAGCCATCCGGTAAAACAGGGGCTGGTACAGATGTTGTCCGTATTTATTGATACTTTGCTGCTTTGTACAGCAACAGCAATGATGTGTATGTCATCTGGGATTGACCCGGCAAAAGAATTGCAGGGAGCACCATGGGTGCAGGCATCTCTGCAGGAATCACTTGGTTCCTTCGGTCCGGTTTTTATTACAGTAGCAATGGTATTTTTTGCATTTACAACTCTGCTCGGAAACTGTTTTTATTGTGACAATCTTTTAATATATATTCACAAAAAACAGCCGGGAAAAGCTTTTATGAAAGGCTTCAGACTGGTATCGGCACTTGCAATCTTTCTGGGAGCAGGAATGGAGATGTCTCTTTTGTGGGATCTTTCCGATGTATTGATGGGGGTTATGGCGCTCATTAACATTCCGGTTATCCTGATTTTATCAGGGATTGCATTTAAAGCGGTCCAAGATTATGAAGCACAGTTAAAGAAAGGACTTAACCCTGTTTTTAAAAGCGCAGACATCGGGCTTAGTCAAAAAACAGATTTCTGGAGATAGGTTTAACAAAAGCTAAAAGAATATATACCAAAATGATAGAAAAATATGATTATCAGAGATTCAGCCGATTGGCTGAGAAATAAAAAAGGCTCGCATCCGTTCTGGATATGAGCCTTGCAAGAATTGTAATCCGTAGATTTTATAGGTAAAATGTTTCCAGTTTTGTTTTAAAAAATTGAATTAATGGACCATTGAAGCAGGCATTTATAATTGTACCAATCCCTACTACCGACCAGATACCTGCCCCAGATGCAGTGGCAAATATAATTCCGATAATTACGACAACAACATCCGAAAGAATCCTTGCTTTATGGAATGGAATTTTTTGATGTGTCAGTTTCTCGATTATAATTGCGACACTGTCATATGGGGCAATTCCCATATCTGCAACCATATATAATGCCACTCCCATGGACGCCATCAGCTGAGCAAGCAGCAGTGCAAGGATACGCAGTGGCAGATTCATCTGAATCTGCACTACATCATTTGCTACATAACAGATAAAATCTGCAATATATCCGACAAATACCATATTGATAATGGTACCCGCACCAATGCAGGTTCTTGCCTGAAAGAATACAACTACAAGAATGATCGCATTGACAAGCAGTTGCCACGTTCCAAAACTCCATCCGATAAACCCACTGATTCCAAGATTCATCGCACTGAACGGATCCACACCAAATTGTGAAAGTCGTAAGAAAGATACACATAATCCTATGAACAATATTCCCAGTATCATTCCGCTGATTCTTTTTGTCTTCGTCATGCTCTATCTTCCCTCCTGAACTTTTTTGCCTTTCAGCATATATATTCTAGATTCAAAATCGGTACAAGGAGTCACATTTCCAGGCACTTCACCAGCTGTCACATCGGATGTGATCAATCCATAATTCATTAATTCATCTCCGTAATTTTCTGTATGGTTCCATACATTTTCATAAACCATATCTGGGTTCAATCCCTGTAATCTGACACGGCTATACGGCTGATTCACTCCATTTAAAACACGATAGTATCCTACGATTGCAAGCGTGCGGTCTTCATTTGTCACCATCCATACCGTCTCATTTCCTTCGAATGGACTTTTCAGACGATAAAATGTTCCAAACTGTAACACTTCTCGGTATTCTTTCATAAATGTGATCTGTTCTTTTACTTCTTTGATTTCTTCTTCTGTCAATTTGTTGAGATCCAGTTCATATCCAAAAGTTCCAAAGTATGCTACATTCGCTCTTGTATGTAATGGGGTATTGCGAAATACCTGGTGATTCGGGACAACAGACACATGGCTTCCCATACTGCTGAGCGGATAACACATAGAAGTTCCATACTGAATCTTCAGACGCTCAATTGCATCCGAATCATCACTTGTCCATCCCTGTGGTGCATAATACAGCATTCCCGGGTCAAATCTTCCGCCACCGCTGGCGCAGGATTCAAATAATACTTCTGGAAACTCATTTGTCAAACGTTCATACAGATCATATACACCTAAAATATAACGATGGAACACTTCTCCCTGTCTGTCTGAAGGAAGTTTGCTGCTGTAGCATTCTGTAATGCTTCGGTTCATATCCCATTTAATATATGAGATTTTCGACTCCGATAATAACTTTGCCATCATTCCGTAAATATGATCTACTACTTCTTTTCTTGCAAAATCGAGTACATACTGGTATCTGCCGTGTGATGTATTTCTTCCCGGTGTCTGTAAGATCCAGTCCGGATGTGCTCGATAAAGATTAGAGTCTTTATTTACCATCTCCGGCTCAAACCAAAGACCGAATTTTAATCCTAGTGCTTCAATTCTTTCTGACAGGCCTTTGATGCCATTTGGCAGAAGCTCTTCATTTGCCACCCAATCGCCAAGACCAGCTCTGTCATTTCTTCTTGCGCCAAACCATCCGTCATCTAAGACAAACAGTTCTACTCCACATTCTTTTGCTTTCCTTGCAATCTCTACAAGGCGATCTTCTGTAAAGTCAAAATAAGTTGCTTCCCAGTTGTTATTTAAAATCGGTCTTGCCTTATCACGCCAGTACCCTCTTGCGAGTCTCTTAGCGTACAACTTCTGGAACGTCTGACTCATGCCATTTAATCCATTTTCACTGTAAACCAGAACTGCTTCCGGTGTCTGAAAGCTTTCTCCCGGTTCTAATTTCCAATCGAATCCTTCCGGATTGATCCCAGCTGTAATTCGTGTCACATCATGTGTATCTACTTCTGCCTGCATACGGAAATTTCCACTGTATACAAGGCTTATTCCAATTGCTTCTCCTGCATTTTCATCTGTATTGTGACGTTTTAAAGCAAGGAACGGATTATGTTCGTGAGAAGAATTTCCGCGCATGCTGTCGATAGCTGTTATGCCTTGCTCCAATGTTCGATTCTTTATATAGCGCTCTCTGGACCATGCACCGGACAACTGCATCCATTCATAATCCTTATCTGGAAGATCCAGACTTAAACTCATCATATTTAATACATGCAGATTTTTCTCACCTGCATTTTCAATATACGCACTTCTTGCAATTGCACCGTATTCATCAAAAATGGTATATAAAAGTGCTAGTTTCGCACCGGTCAGAGCGTCTTTCAGGAAGATACGCAATGTCTGCGCCTCCCCCTCAGACTCTGTATAAGTTGCCGGCAATCCGGGAAGCTTTGGTTTTCCATCAATGATCTCATAACTGTCATATTGGAACTCACTAATCCTGCTGCCGTTTTCCTGCAACAATTCAATTGCCGGATGTCTGTAATCTGTTGTACCGTAAACAGGATATTCCTGTCGGATATGTTCCAATGAAAAAGTACGATCCCATTCATATATATATGATGTCATTGGGCGTTCACATTTCTCAACCAGATAAGAAAAATCTGCTTTATCATGAAGTCGTTTTCCAAAATATAATTGTCCCAGATGTCCATTTTCTAATACACATAAGATATAACTGATTTTTTCATTGTATAAATGGAAAGTTTTTGTTTCCTCGTGAAAAATAATCTGTCTCATATACTACCTCTTTTACAATTGAATTGTTGTCTCTTAAGCTGTCTGCTTTTTCGCATGCATTTCATTTACTTTTCTTGTGATTTCTTCCATCTTCTCACCTTTTAAAGTGTAGTATTTTTTGTAAATACCAAAGCTTGCACATGCAAGAATGATTGGAATCACAAGCATTAACACGCGAATACCCATTACGGTCGCTGCGCTCTGAGTTACCGCTTTTGCGTTGTATCCTACAATCTGAAGACCAATTCCTGTTAATCCACCTGCTACTGCCGTAGCTGCCTTCATAAGAAATGTCTGTGCAGAGCATGTTACGCTTTCATTTCGTACACCAAATTTTACTTCTCCATAGTCGATAACGTCTGCCATACAGCATGTTGTTACTCCAAGTGAAAGACCTGATCCGAAGAAAAGCAGTGCACAACATACAACAACTAATACATTACTCTGTGGTGCTACATATCCTGCTGCACCGAGCAGTACAAATCCAGCAATTGGAAGTCCACATGCAAATGCGTATACCTTTTCACGGCTAATTTTTGCTGCGATTTTTGGGAAGCATAAAAGTCCTGCCATCTCAGCAATAATTGCAAATCCAAAGATAGAATACAGATATTCATCGTGGCATACACATTTGAAATAATACACAGCAAAGCTTTTTGCAATCTGTGTACAAAGGTTAAATGTCAAAAGTAATCCGATAAATGCAAGCAACTGATCATTTTTTACAATTACATGAAATGCCTGTTTCAGACTTGTCTTTTCTGCTGATATACCTACTGTTGATTCCTCTTTTACATTAAATACAGTAATTCCGATTGTAACGATGAAAATAACTGCGATAATAATTGCAAAAAGTGTATATCCTTTTTCTGCGTAGAGATTGCTCTCGCCTGCTGCTTTATTCAGGTAATTGATAATATAAAGCCCAAATGTTGCTACTGAAAATCCTGCAAGACTTGCGAAAAATCTTGGAATTACGGAAACTTTCTCACGTTCACGCGGGTCATTTGTCAGGTTAGGAAGCCATGACCAGTAAGGTACATCCATGATCGTATAAGTCATTCCATATAAAATGTACATAACGGATACATATACGTACAAGGCTGTTCCTGACAGGTTAAAACTGTGGAATAACAAAACAAATACAACTGAATTTACCAATGTTCCGATTACAAGCCAGATTCTGAATTTACCAAAACGTGTATGTGTATTGTCAACGATCATTCCCATCATCGGGTCATTGATCGCATCCCATATTCTTGCTACCAAAAACAGTACGCCGACAAATGCCGGTGCCAGATACAAAGTATCTGTAAAATAAAGCATTAAAAATGCTCCTACTAAATTGCAAATCGCATCTTTGCCGATTGCTCCAATTCCAAAACATAATTTTTCTCTTGTAGACGCATATTTATATTGCGGATTTTTCTGAGTATCTTTTTGATTTTCCATGATTCTCCTCCTCTAATACTCCTTTGTTTATTTGATATCTGAGTGAAGAAACCTGTGCACTTGTTCCTTATATCTGCTGATACAAGTATAGCGTACAAAAAAAGACATCCGTTATACCTTTTTGTTAAGTATTATATCTCAAATGTTAGGTATCGGATGTCTTTTTCAACATTTCGTCTATTCTTTTTCGACTTCTCCTACATAAATTTTTTTATGTTCCTTGTATTCTTTCAGTTCGTTTTGTGCACTGATCAATTGTTCTCGGGCAGCCTTTCTGTTATCATTACGATATTGGGTCGGCGTCATTCCCATTTTCTGTTTAAATACTTTGCCGAAAGCAAGTGAATTGCGATAACCACAAGAAACTGCGATTTCCTCCACAGAGAGATCTGTAAGTGTGAGCTGCTCCTTTCCTCTGGAAATTCGAAATTTCGTCAAAAAATCCTTCGGCGAGATTCCAAGACTGTTCTTAAATATTGTATATAAATAACTTCGGTTAAGTGCCAGATAATCAGCTATATCTTCCACTGTGATTTTCTGTGAATAGTAATTCTTTATATAGGCAATTGCTTCCTGTACATGTATACTTTCTTTTGTATCATCCGCATATTGCTGAATTTCAATCCCGCGAGCCAGCACGGAGAAAAACTGATACAATTTTCCCTGGAGATAATAAAGATTTTCTGCAGTTGAACTCGTATGATGAAGCATTTCAAATACAATTTCTTTCAGTTCTTCTCCATATTCGCACTCGCATGTAAGCTGACGACTGTTCAGTCCGAGATCTCTGACAAATCTCTGTGCCTCCGTACCACCAAATCCTACCCAAAGGTAAGACCATGGGTCCGTTTTATCTGCCTGATAAAAGGTTAGACTCTCCGGTTCAATCAGAAAGGCTTGCCCTTCTTTCAGCTGATACTTCGTTTCGCCGACCTGATAGATTCCTTTGCCCTTTATTACATAATGCAAAATATAATTGGGTCTTGTGGCCGGTCCGTAGCTATGTAAGGGTTCACATTCTGCAAATCCGCAGAAACACAAATGAAAATCTTTAAACTTTGGTTTTAATAGTTGTAATACGTAAGAATCTTCCATAATCTGCATCCTCTCTTAATCCCTAAGATCACAAGCACTTTCCAGTCATGCTTACTTTTGCTGTTACTCACTCAACAATAGTTAGTTTAACCATTTTCCTTATTCTATCACAGTATCGTGTTATTCTTCCATTAGTTTTCAAACCAAGTATAAAAACGAAAAAAAACTTGCAAATCCCCCTTCTTTCCGTTAATCAGATATTTTTTCTCCTACTACATATTTAGCATAGACTTCTCGTTCGTCCGCCAAATAAATCATTCGTTCTAACCGCTGCTCCACATTCATTTCCTGTGGATGGATTAAGCGTTTATCATCGAGCACTACGGCATCCATTTCGTACTCTGCTTCGAAACTTCCTACTTTACCAAAAAACTCTCCGCCGCCCTTTGTAGCCATGTAAAATACTTCAGGCATAGTTAATGGGGACAGTTTTTCATCTTTCAATCTCCAGCGTAGTTTTGAAGCCTGAATGGCATACCGCATAGCAACAAACATATTTTCAGTAGATCCGGCAGCAATATCACTTCCTAATCCTACATGCATTCCTTCTTCCAAATATTGTCTGACAGGTGCAACTCCTGAGGATAAATTTGTATTAGATTCCGGACAATGTGCGATAAACACACCATTCTCCTTCATTCTTTTAATTTCTTTTTCGTCTGAGTGTACGCAATGAGCCATAATTGTCTTGCTGTCTCTTCCAAACAATCCAAACTGATCATATGCGTCTCCATAAAATTCTGATTTTGGACACAATTCCTGTACCCATGAAATTTCGCCATAATTTTCTGAAAGATGAGACTGCACCGGAATCTGATATTTTTCTTGAATATCTTTCAGTTTACACATCAGTTCATCTGTACAGCTTGGTATAAATCGAGGAGTCAAAATAGGTTTTGTATGTTGGTACTGTTTCTTTTGTACTTCTTCAAGCCAAGAGATTGTTTCGTTTACACTTTCTTCTGTTTCTTCTCTCAGATAATCCGGTGAATTGCGATCCATGTTCACTTTACCAACCATCGTAGCAAGCCCGGATTTTTCAAGCATATCCATCAATAAAATAGTTGATTCTTTATGAATCGTTGCAAATATACATGCTCTTGTTGTTGCGCTTTTCTTCAGATTATCTACAAACATCTGATAAGCTTTTCGGGCATAGATGATGTCTTTATATTTTGACTCCTCTGGAAAAGTATTTGTCTCCAGCCAGTCTAAAAGCTCCATATCCATACCTAATCCACGGAAAGCATATTGTGGTGCATGTACATGTAAATCTACAAATCCAGGAACAATGATTCTGTTCCCATAATCTTCTACCAATATTCCTTCATATTCTTCCGGAAGTGTTGGATATACTCCTTTAATTTGATTTGCTTCATATACAAGATATCCATTTTCACAAATCTTTAATTTTTTCGAGGATTCAGAATATACAATCTGACCTTTTAAAGCTTTAATCTCTTTCTTTTTATTCATAATTTGTCAAACCTCCTATCACAAAGTTCTTTTTAGGCAAACAAAAAAGAGTCACCACATAGAACTTATGTAGTCAACTCTTTACGGTAGTTGGTAGAAACACTGGACCAATCTCCAGCATATACATAATAATATTAATCGACTGATTCAATATGGATTATAATATTTTTATATATGATTGTCTATTGACTTTATATTAAAAAAACACAATTATTTTTTGTGTATATTGCATATTCAATTTATCAGAAAATGTTGATTGATCATAACAACATTTGCATTTTGTGTTTTGAAGATATAAAATAAATCTCTATAGAAGGAGAATAAGACAATGTCAAAAGATGAATATTTAATTACAGATGCGCCTCTTAAAGCGCTGACTGTTTTTGCAATGCCTATGATTCTAGGCAGTTTTTTTCAACAAGTATATAATATGGCTGATTCTATTATTGTTGGTCAGTTTGTAGGCTCATCTGCACTTGCTGCAGTTGGTGCCTGCGCCGCACTTACGAATGTATTCATTTGTGTAGCATTGGGTGCAGGTGTAGGTGCAGGGGTTCTTGTAAGCCGTTATTTTGGTGCCCGGGATTATAGCAAAATGAAAACGATTGTGTCGACATCATTAATTAGTTTTCTGATTCTAAGTATACTTCTGGGTCTGTTTGGATTTTGCTTTTCCCATCCAATGATGAGTTTATTACAGACACCTGCTGATATATTGGATGAAGCGGTACTGTACCTTCGAGTTTATTTTGTGGGATTTCCGTTTCTGTTTATGTACAATATCCTTTCAACGATGTTCACTTCAATCGGCGAATCAAAGATTCCGTTAGGTCTTTTAATATTTTCTTCGGTTTTAAATATATTTATGGACCTTTGGATGGTGGCTGGACTTGGTCTTGGTGTGTTTGGTGCAGCCCTTGCGACTCTTATTGCACAAGGAATTTCTGCAGTATTTTCACTTTTGATTTTCTTTAGTCGGATGCGCCGATATAAAAGTCACTTTAGCTGGTTTGACGGGCAGGAGTTACGCTCAATGCTTCGAATTGCTGTACCTTCGGTTCTTCAGCAGTCTACAGTGTCAATTGGGATGATGATTGTACAGGCGGTTGTAAATCCATTTGGTACACAGGCACTAGCGGGTTATTCGGCAACGATGAGAGTAGAGAATGTATTTTCACTGATATTTGTATCTATTGGAAATGCAATTTCGCCGTATGTTTCTCAAAATCTTGGTGCAAAGAAAATCGAACGTATCAAAAAAGGATATCATGCTGCACTGGTGTTAGATTTATGTTTTGCAGTTCTTGCTTTTATAGTTATTGAGACATTGCATACGCAAATTTCTTCGTTATTCTTAGGAAAAGACGGAACTGCTTTAGCTTATCAGGTATCAGGGGATTATATGAGATGGCTAGGCTACTTTTTCATTTTCATGGGTATCAAGATGGCAACAGATGGAGTCCTTCGTGGGCTTGGAATCATGCGGCCATTTCTTATTGCAAATATGGTAAATCTTGCAATAAGATTGTCAGTTGCCTTAATCTGTGCCCCTCGTTTTGGTATTGCATTTGTCTGGCTTGCTGTACCGGCTGGATGGCTCGCAAACTTTTTGATTTCTTATGCGGCACTCAGAAAATCATGGCCGACTGATAAGGTGGATTCAATTTGATATATAATTTGACAAAACAGCCGTTTCTCTATAATTGACTGCGGGGATTTCTCTGATTATTTATAAAAACTATTATTGAAAAAATGAAGTGTTTCTCAGTATAATATTCTGTATTGGGGAATGTTAGTTAAAAGTATATAAGTAATTGGAGGTTGTTATGGATCAAACACATTTAAAGAGAGCAGGTACAGTTGCAACGGTTATTTTAGGAAATATTCTCTATGCCTTTGTAATCAGACTTTTTCTTTTGCCGGGGAATCTGATGACAGGAGGAACAACCGGTATCGGTCTGGTAGTGAAGCATTTTACAGGAGCATCAATTTCTGGGTTTGTTTTAGTGTTTAATATTGTGATGTTACTAGTTGGATGGACGCTTCTTGGCAAGAAATTTGCACTGACAACAGTTATCAGTTCTTTTACTTATCCAATCGCATTGGAAGCGGCCAATCATATTTTCGGTGATCTGGTGATTACGACTGATCCAATGCTGAATACCATATTTGCCGGACTTGGAATCGGGATTGGTCTGGGGATTGTGATTCGAACGGGAGCTTCTACAGGAGGTATGGATATTCCGCCGTTGGTATTGAATAAGTATTTTCGAATTCCTGTGTCGCTTAGTCTGAATGTATTTGATATATTGATTTTGGTTCTGCAGATTGTATATAATCCTCCAGAGCGTGTTTTATATGGTGTGTTACTGGTTATGATCTATACGACAGTGTTGGACAAAGTATTGATGATGGGAAATACTAAGACAGAAGTGAAGATTATTAGTAGTCAGGTGGAAGAAATACGTCAGGCGATTCTTGCGCAGGTAGACAGAGGTGTGACGATGTTGTATGGTGAAGGCGGATATCGGCAGGAACAAACACAGATTGTGTTGAGTATTGTATCTAATCGTGAGCTTCCACAGGTTGAGAGGTTAATCAGACATATTGATCCAGAGGCTTTTATGATTGTCAGTAGAGTTACAGAAGTACGTGGAAGAGGGTTCTCATTGAGTAAACATTACGGAGAAGAGGAAGCGTGATGAATATAGAGGCATCTTGGATGGCAATTAAATAAACTTCCGCCAGGCTGGAATTTTATTTTTCACCAGACATTATATGGCTGTGGAGCGTGTTTTTAGTTCCAACAACTCATGCATATATACCATTAATATAAGCAGAATCAATAAATATAAAGGTAACAATCGGATCGATATATGGTTAGCGATTAAACCAAATAATGGAGGCATGAGACATGTTCCAATATAGGCACTTGCCATCTGTACTCCAATAATTGCCTGTGAGCGGTCTGCTCCAAAATGCTCCGGTGTAGAATGAATAACACATGGATATATCGGTGCACAGCCTAATCCAATTAACGAAAATCCAATCAGCGAAACCGCTTGTCCAAAAGGAAGAAACATTATAATAATACCAATCAAAATAATAGTCTGTCCTATACGAATCATCTGTCTGTCTTTCAATCTCATTGCAATAAATCCATTGATTCCACGACCAATAGTAATACCGATGCAAAACATACCAGCAAAGGAAGCAGCTGTTTTGGCATCTACATCTTTTGCCAGATTCAAATAGCTGCTTGCCCAAAGCATAGTTGTCTGTTCAATTGCACAATAGCAAAAGAAGCAGAGCATGATTGCCCTGGCACCTGGAATTGCAAGAATTTCTTTCAGTGATAGAGCTCTTCCGACAGTGTCGTTTCCCGATATAGTATTTTGCTTTTTCCATTTTGGAAGACTAAATATCAAAGCAGCTGTCAGTATGATCTGCAAGACTGAAATAATTCGATAGCCCGTATTCCATGTGGTTCCGCCAGTAAGTGCAGCGCCCATAATGTATGGACCGAGTGTTGCACCAATTCCCCACATGCAATGCAGCCAGCTCATATGTTTGCTGGCATAATGCAGTGCAACGTAATTATTTAAAGAAGAGTCTACACTGCCGGCACCAAGACCATAAGGAATTGCCCATAGGCACAATAAAATAAAACTGTGACTGACAGAAAATCCCCACAGAGCAAGTGCTGTGATTCCGACGCTTACAGCCGTAACTTTCCCAGTTCCAAATTTTCTTGTGAGGCGGTCACTTTGTAAGCTGGAAATAATAGTTCCCAATGCGATAATCATGGAAATGATTCCGGCGTAGGACACCGGCACCTGAAATTCAGGATACATATTTGGCCATGCTGCACCAAGAAGGGCATCCGGAAGTCCAAGACTAATAAATGAAAGATAAATAATTCCTAATAAAAAGCTCATGTTTCATTCTCCTAATTTTTTTATACGCTATATTATATAGTTGCAATATAAGAATTTCAATTTTAAAATTGCCAGATAGTTGATTGCTTTTTAGAGCCAGTTAGGGACGGGGTTTACTGGCTCTTTTCGGAGCCGATTAATAAAACCGGTGTGGGATTTGATATGCTCCCGCACCGGCTTTTCCTATTCTGAAAATTTATCCTTGTAATGAATGTGCATATCCTCCCAGTCCATAAACAGAACATAAAATACTCGTCCGTATTGCTGACTCTCCACAATTCTTCCATGGTCGAGTACAGAAAGATAAGAACCATCAGCTTTTCGAAGATGGAAGTGAATATAGTCATTTTCATTGCCACTGTCAATTTGTTTCCAGATGCTGGATTCTATCTGTTGTTGCTCATCTTCACGGATCAGATTGCGAAACCTCTTTTTTGTGAGTTTAAAGAATTCATCAATATTTTTATAACCAGCCATATGAAGGAATTCATGGTTTGCATAAAATAGTTCATCGTCTTTTTTATCCGCTTTGTATATGATAAATGCACCCGGAAGATGTTCGGCGATGTCTTTAAATGCAAAGCCAAGCTGTTTTCGGACTCCTGATTGAAGTTCTTCTCTGTAAGCCATACATCCATTTTTTCCATGAAGTTTTATCCCATAAAGAGCGGCATCTGCACAGCGCATGAGTTGTGCGTAGTTGGATGCAAATGTTGGATATTCCGCATATCCGAGAGAAATATAAAATGGATATTCTTTTCCTTTGTATGAGAATGTTTTTGGAATTTTGGTGAATTTCTGAAATAGTTCTTCTGCTTTTTTAAAGGTATAATTTGGCAGAAGGACGCAGAATTCATCACCACCATTTCTTCCAAGTAATACATCATGTGGGAAAAAAGCTTTCATGCTATCTGCCAGGCTTTTTAATGCTCTATCCCCATAAACATGTCCATAGATATCATTGATAAACTTAAAATCATCGATATCAAGGAGTGCGGCTATAAAATATTCTTTCGGATTTTTGCTTATCATCTCTTTTGCCAATTCATCAAATCCATAACGATTGTGGATATTGGTAAGAAAATCCGTGTGAGCCAGTCTTTGAAATTTATTTTTATTCTCTTTCGATACTAACCACACCCGTGTAAGTCCAGATAAAAGTAAGAGGATAAAAGTAAAAAATCCAATAATTATTGCTATTAATGTAGTATTTCTCCATCCGTTTTCAGGAGTTACTTCAAAAATCCACTTCTCTTCACCTATTGTAAAACTATAAGAAACAGGATGAAGCATTTCACCATCCGATTGCTCAATAATTGTATAAGTATCGCTCCAAGGTGTGTCTGTTTTTGAAAGTCTGTATTCATATCCAAAATTTGAAATCGCATCAATTGAGTCTGAAAAAATATCAGGAATACGGAGGATAACAATGGTAAATCCCCAGAAGTATTCTTGTCCATTTTCATCTTTCAGGTAGACTGGATTGCGGACAGCAATTCCCATGCCTCCCTGTTTCAATTCGAAGGGACCTTGAGTAATGATTGTATGATGGTCTCTTGCGTAACAGGAAATTTCTTTGCGGTCTTTATCATGGAGCAGATCAATTTTACCTGCTTCATTTCCATTGGCAGGATAAATATCTGTCACAATGCCATCTGGAGCAAGCTGTATGCTTGCAATAGAGTCAGATATGATATTCTCTGCAATTGTGTCAAAGTGGTTGATTTCACCATCTTCACTGATCAAAATTTGTTCCAGTGTATTGGTAATCTCAATTCCGGTTATAATTTCGTTTTTTATACGTTCACCATAGGTTGCGGCATTAAATTGTGCAGTTGTGTGTCTCTCTGCTTTTTCATGGGTGTCTGTTTTGTATACAATTAAACCAACCAGGCACATACCCAGTAAAAAAATGATAAGAGGCACAAGTGTTTTTTTCTTCACTTAGTTCACCTCGTATTATAAATAGAATTTTTATAATGCTTTAGTATAGCATAGAAATGTAAAAACAAAATGTATTTTAGAGAAAACATAAAAAATTTTATGTTAAAAAGATACATCAGATAATTTGGCAAGTGATACTTTACAAATTTAACGTAACAATGTACAATAATAGCGAATTTGAAACATGTCATTTTTAGCAGGTGATATCATGAAAATAACTTATATTAATCATAGTGGCTTTTTGGTTGAGACTAAAGATTGCTACTATATCTTTGACTATTACAAGGGTGAATTGCCGTTTCTCGATAAAAAGAAAGAAGTGATTGTCTTTTGCAGTCACTTTCACGAGGATCATTTTAACCCGAAAATCTTCGAGATCCTTGATGAAATGGGGATGACCTATCAGGCTGTTTTATCGAAAGATATACGCAAGAAGAATAAGCGGTCGGATATGAAAATTACATATGCTTATCACGATAAAGCATATACGTTGGATAATGATACCGAAGTTGATACATTGCTTTCAAATGATAGCGGTGTTGCATTTATTGTCAAAACAAGAGAAGGAACGATTTACCACGCCGGTGATTTAAATGACTGGTATTGGGAGGGTGATCCGGAGACGGATAATCAGAGGCTTACATCGGCATATCGTGCAGAAATTAGAAAAATTAAGGGGATGCATTTTGATGTTGCGTTCGTTCCGCTTGATCCAAGACAAGAAGGTCACTATGCTGATGGGATTCTATATTTTCTTGAAAATGTAGATTGCAATGCCATTTTTCCAATGCACTATTGGGGTGATGCCAGTGTAATAAAGCGGTTTATTACTGAACACCCACAATATAAGTCACGTATTAAAAACACAGAATGTACAAAAGGAGAAGCATTATGAATTTTAAAATGGTCCATGAAAATTATAACGTATCAGATTTAGACAAATCTATTAAATTCTATAACGAAGCCCTCGATTTACATGAAGTAAGACGAAAGACTACAGATGATTTTATTATTGTATATTTGAGCAATGATGTCAGCGATTTTGAGCTGGAACTTACTTGGCTGAAAGAACATCCACAGCCATATGATCTGGGCGAATGTGAATTCCATCTGGCATTTCGAGCAGATGATTATGAGGCTGCTTATAAAAAGCACAAAGAGATGGGATGCATTTGTTTTGAAAATGAAGCGATGGGAATTTATTTCATCGAAGATCCGGATGGATACTGGCTTGAGATTCTGCCGTAAATCTGCTTACAGCAAATAGAAAAGAGACACAACAGCGGGTATTGCTTTCAACATGAAAGGATGATTCAGCATGATTAAGACAACAGTAAAGGTTTCTGGTATGGCTTGCACTATGTGTGAAGCTCATATTAACGAAGCAATCCGAGGCGCATTTTCGGTGAAAAAAGTAAAATCAAACCATTCTAAAGGGGAAACAATCATTTTATCCGAAGAGCCTTTAGATGAAGCTGCAATTCGGAGAACGATTGAAGCTACGGGTTATACTATAGGCGAAATTACAAGTCAGCCTGTTGAGAAGACAGTTGGCATTTTTGATTTTATAAGAAAAAAATTGTAAATTGTTTGTTATGGACAGGACGAAAAGCCTTGATTTACAAGGAGTTCGGGCCTGTCTTTTCTATTTTAGGTGAAAATATAGCGAATTGACAACATAGTATATATCGGGTACTATTAAATAACGCAATGCGTTATTTTGCAGGAGAGTTTAATCATGAGTAGAGGAAAAGAAGTAAAAAAATTAAGAGAAAAAATGGGAATGAACAGACGTGAATTTAGTGACTACTATGGTATTCCGTATCGTACTGTTCAAGATTGGGAAGCAGAGAAAAGAGAACTTCCGGATTATTTACTGCGATTGTTGAAATACAGAGCGGAAATAGAGCGTCGAATCAATAGTGAAGATAATTAAAAAGTGGTACTGATGATTTCTAGTCCAAGAATTAGTTCAAAGAAGGGTTATCAGGTATTATAGTATTCTTTGTATATTTTTTTATCATAAACATAACGCAATGCGTCATACTGGAAAGGAGGATATTTAGTGGATAAGAAAATAAGTGTAATATCAGATTTGGATGGAAAGAAAATTGTTGTAATCAGTGATATTCGTTTTAAAGGAAAGAGGAATATCAATTGGGAAGAAGTTGAGCAGTATTTAAAAGAATACATAGGAGATTGCTATGAAGTAGTCGAAACCTCGGATCAAGTCTATATTGGTTCAGATTTTCCAGGAGAATTAAAAGGATCTGGAGATACCAAAAGATTATATGGAGCGAATGCGAAAGCAAAGGCTAATGCTACTCAGGGAATTCCTATGCTTCTTCAATGTGCTACGAATAAACGATGGCAGGAAAACTTTAAAGGAAAGCATAATGTTGATGCAAAGTTTGGCTGGTATAGATTTACGACAAGGTTTGCACTTCCAGTATATAACAATGATACTGGAGATCTTGAACGGTTTAATATATTCAGGATAGAAATGTTGATACGACATGCTGCAGACGGAAATTTATATCTGTATGACATGGTGAACATAAAAAAAGAAACGAGCACCCCGCTTGAGCAATAGCTGTACGGTAACAAACCCATTTCTTGATTATATGATACATTGAACAGTATTAAATGTCAACGAAAAAAGCATAAGAAATCTCAATGAAAAACTAGCTCAGCTATTCATCGGAAAGACCATAGAAAAGACAGGTTCAGATACACTGATTACCCTCAGTGCATCCGGACCTGTTTTTTTGTTGCTATCGTTTCTTTCAGTTACCTTTGCCACGCTTGCTTCCGGGGGATTTCAGCATATCGGATTTTCGAAGAATGCCCATCAAAGTGACAAATTCATCTTTGGTGAGTGTTTGCTATATTTGATTCCTAATGTTTTAGGAACATGGCAACTTGGACTTCTTCAGTAGCGAAAGAAAACAGTTAGGGTAAAACTGCTCAATCCGCACACTTTATTCTCACAGACAAAGGTATGTATGATATAATTTGAGTTAATATGTTAAATGATAATGTTGAAATTACAAATGATTACAGTGGAGGTGATTCAGATGGTAGTAAAAGCAAATCACGATATTTCTTTAGGTTTAGATACGGCTTTTATTAATTCAGCAATCAACTCAAATTTGGCATATGATAAAGAAGCAAAAGAATTCTACTTTTTAGGTAAAATCTTTGCAAAGGGATTTCCAACTCCTATTAAAATGGAAAAAACAAAGGACGATGCATTTGAGATCAATTATACTTTGGATGTACCGGTTCGAGATGACATTTATGAATATATGACAAGTTAGGAGTTTATTTATGAAAACAATTAAAGTAGTTGCAGCAATTATCTGTGATGATATAAAAGAGAAGAATAAAATTTTCGCAACAGCTCGAGGCTACGGAGATCTGAAAGGTGGCTGGGAGTTCCCCGGCGGAAAGGTTGAGATTGGAGAAACCTCACAGGAAGCATTGAAACGAGAAATTATGGAAGAACTGGATACAGAAATCAAAGTTGGCGAATTGATTGATACGATAGAATATGATTATCCAACATTTCATCTTTCTATGGATTGCTTCTGGGCTGAAGTTGTCGCAGGACATCTGGAACTGAAAGAAGCGGAAGCAGCAAAATGGCTTACCAAGGCTCAATTAGATAGCGTAGCCTGGTTACCGGCGGATGTTACGTTAATTGATAAAATACGAAGTGAAATGTGATTTTGCAACATGATTTCAGACGCATAAAGAAAAGATATTATAGAGGAGTCATTATGGAAGTTACAGTGATTAAATCAAATAGAAAAACGATAGCAATTCAGGTAGACTTTAATCAAAATGTCACTGTAAGAGCCCCATATAGTGTTTCGGAAAAATACATTGAAGAATTTCTAAAAAAGAATGAGGCTTGGATTAATAAAAAACTTGAAGAAATAGCGGAAAAGAAGAAACATATTAAACCGAAAGCATCGGAAAAAATAACGTTTGAACAAATAAGGGAGCTTGCAGATAAAGCTTGTGTGACAATTCCAGCGAGAGTAGAATATTTTGCAAAAATAATTGGAGTTACTTATGGAAGGATAACCATCAGAAATCAGAAGACAAGATGGGGGAGTTGTAGCAGCAAGGGTAATTTGAATTTTAACTGTCTGTTGATGTTAGCTCCTCCGGAAGTTTTAGATTATGTTGTAGTTCACGAATTGTGTCACAGAAAACAAATGAATCATTCGAAAGCATTTTGGGCAGAAGTAGAGAAGGTATGTCCGGACTATAAAGCTGCAAAAAAGTGGCTTAAAGAAGAAGGAAGTCAGCTCATTTGAGAAGAAGTTGTGGTAAAATATAGAAAAAGACCTTGTATGTTCGACTTGAATAAGCAAAGGAGGGATTCTATGAAAAAGAAGGTGGAAGCATTTTTAATAGCCGTGATGCTGGTGATGATGACAGCCGGATGTGGCAATAGCTCAAAGATGGCCGTGGAAGATCGTGCAACTGTAAGTTCGGGCGCAGAATTGGATGGCGAATATAGTTGGGATACGGATGAGACGGCAGACACGGGCGTCACTTCAGAGAATGGGTTGGAAGCGCAAGTAGAAAATGGACGAAAATTGATTCGAACAGTTTCTTTATCTTTGGAGACGAAGGAATTTGATTCTGTTCTTACTAACCTAAGCACAAAGACTACAGAGTTGGGCGGTTATATCGAGACATCTTCTGTTAATGGCAATAGTTATTCCCATCATTCAACTCGATATGCAAGTTATGTTATCCGAATTCCCGCGGATAAGTTAAATGAGTTTGTAGAAGTGGTTAGTGAACTGGGAAATGTGACGCAGAAAAATGAATCTGTGGAAGATGTAACACTTCGGTATATAGATGTGGAAAGTCATAAAAAGGCCTTAGAAACCGAACAGGAGCGTTTGTTAGAATTACTTTCTAAGGCAGAGAATATGGAAGAGATTCTAACTATTGAAAGTAAATTATCGGATATTCGTTATGAGATAGAGAACTACGAAAGTCAGCTCAAAACAATGGACAATCAGATTGATTACAGTACAGTGAGTGTGTATATAGACGAAGTGGAACGTGTAACAGATACGGGTGAGAAGGGATTCTTTGAAGAGATCAAAGAACGATTTGGAAATAGTTTATATATAGTGGCACGAGGAATAAGAGGTCTTGTTATTGGAATTCTTGGTTCGTTGCCAATTCTCATCGTATGTGGAGGCGTGATTGCAGTTGTTGTGATCGTGGTCAGAAAGATATTAAAGAAAAGAAACATGAGAAAAGAAGATAGAACACAAAATAATGATATAGAAAAAATATAAAAGTAAAAATGTAGAAAAGGAACAAGATATTAAAATGGACTCGATACTATATGAAAATTATTTAAACATTCTTAAACAGGAACTTGTGCCTGCACTAGGATGTACGGAGCCGATAGCAATTGCTTACACAGCAGCAAAAGCACATCAGGTTCTTGGAGAATTTCCGGATTCTGTGGAGATGAAACTAAGTGGAAATATTATTAAAAATGTAAAAGGTGTTACTGTCCCGAATTCTGATGGGATGAAAGGAATTGAGGTTGCGGCAGTGCTCGGTATTGTAGGTGGAAATGCAGATAAAACACTTGAGGTTTTGAGTGAGGTTACGGAGGAAGATATTTCCAGAACTCGTGAGTTGATCAACCAGAACATCTGTACATGCTCATTGGTTGAAGGTGTTGATAATCTTTATATTACAGCGAAGCTGATTAAAGGAGAGCATTTTGCTTCTGTAACAATTGAACATCAACACACGAACATTACCAGAATTGAAAAGGATGGAGAGGTGCTCCTGGATAATCCTTATTTATCAGAAAGTGAGACGAGTGTAGATAAATCGAAGCTTACAGTTAAAGATATTTTAGATTTTGCAGACCAGGTTCGTATGGAAGATGTTCAGCCAATCATTGATCGTCAGATTAAATTAAATTCTGCAATAGCACAGGAAGGTCTTGACAATAACTATGGTGCACAGATTGGAAAAACATTGATGCATGTATGGGGAAAAAGTGTTATTACGAGAGCTTGTGCCAGAGCAGCAGCGGGAAGTGATGCACGTATGGGCGGCTGTTCGATGCCGGTTGTCATTAATTCAGGAAGCGGCAATCAGGGAATAACGGTGTCTCTTCCGGTTATCGTATATGCGGATGAGTGGGAAGTATCTCACGAGAAGCTTTGTCGTTCCTTAGTTGTCAGCAATCTGATTGCAATTCATCAGAAATACTATATAGGAAGTCTTTCAGCATACTGTGGTGCAGTCAGTGCAGCATGTGGTGCGGGAGCGGGTATCACATATATGTATGGCGGTACATACCAACAGATTTCATTGACTATTATCAATACACTTGGAAATATTGGAGGAATCGTTTGTGATGGGGCAAAGCCATCCTGTGCCGCGAAGATAGCATCTTCCGTTGATGCTGCACTCATGGCTTTTCAGCTTAGTATCCGGAATAAAAGCTTTCTTCCGGGAGAAGGTATTATCAAAGATGATATCGAGGAGACGATTAAGAGTATGGGATATATCGGGCGAGTTGGTATGCGTGCCACAGACACGGAAATTTTAAATGTTATGATAGATCGTGCTGATATCGATCAGGAATGTTAAAAGAGGAGGAAAATGAGATGAGCACAAACATGAAAGCAAGAAAAAATAGAACAAAAATACAGATGGTACTTACGCTGATAGTAGTATTTTCGGTTATACGACAATTTTTCCTTGGGAATTATCACAACATGTTTCTGGGAATCTTAACGCTGATATTATTCATGGTTCCGCAATTTCTGGATAAGAAATTGAGCGTTACAATACCGGTAGGATTGGAAACAGTTATTTTAATCTTTATATTTTCAGCAGAGATTTTGGGAGAAATTAACGCTTTTTATGTAAAAATTCCGATTTGGGATAGCATTTTACATACTACGAATGGATTTTTAATGGCAGCGATAGGATTTGCGTTAATCGATCTCTTTAACCGAAGCGAGAAATTCTCAATTAAGATGTCACCATATTTCGTTGCATTTTTTGCATTTTGTTTTTCTATGACAGTCGGAGTGTTGTGGGAGTTCTTTGAATTTAGCATGGATCAGTTTTTCGGTTTAGATATGCAGAAAGACTGGATTGTTACAGCAATTAATTCTGTTAAATTAAATCCTACAGGTGCAAATGTTCCGATTCACGTAGATGTTCAATCTGTAGTGATCAATGGGGAGCAGTGGAATCTTGGGGGCTATCTTGATATTGGTCTTATAGATACAATGAAAGACTTGATCGTGAACTTTATTGGGGCGGTTGTTTTCTCTGTTATTGGTATTTTATATTTGAAAAACAGAGAAAGAGGAAAGCTTGCAGCTTCTTTGATCCCACAAGTTAGAAATGAAGACAAAATAGAAGCAGAAGACGAATAAGAGTCTTCTGCTAACGGAATTCCCGTACTTTTCTAGAAATACTTTCCAGCTCTTCTTTTGAGAGTTCGGGAAGTCTTTCTAGTTTATCCATAAACATAATGAGCGTTTCTTTTCTTTGCATCTCTACCATCTGCGTATAGAAATTGACAACTACTCCGGTGACAATGGCAATTACAAAAATAGCATAAATCGTAAGTAATATGGAACATATTTTTCCGATAAATGTAACAGTAACGAAATCGCCAAACCCGGCAGTGGAGATTACAGCATAACAATACCAGAGGGCATCTCCGTAGCGGTTAATATTTGGTTCAACCAATTGGATAACCGCAGCATTGGCAAAAATAAAGAGAACGAAGCCAAGGATTATTTGTGTAGCTTTCGTTCGTTTTAAAATTATCCATAATAATTTTAATCTTTTCATAATTAAAATCCTCCGAAAAATAAAAGTAAGTACAAATTGAGTCGATTAAAGTATAATATAAATTTAGTGAAAATAACAATAGAAAACAATATTGCTGTTTAAATATACCTGTGATATCATGAAAAAATGTAAGTAATATAAGGAAAAGGTGGAATTTCTTGATGGAAAAAAATTATAATCTGGAGCTGATCCGGATCATTTCGTTTGTCTCCGTTATAGTGATCCATGTGACAAACTATTACTGTCGTGCATATGGCGAGATTAGTCAGGGAGAATATATATTTTCTATGATGTTAGATGTTCTGGCAAGAGTAAGCGTTCCGTGTTTTTTTATGATTACAGGTGCACTCCTTTTAGGGAGAGAAGAACCTCTGAGAAAACATTTAAAACGATTATGGCGCTTTATAATTGTGCTTGTCGTGTGGAGTTTGATTTATATCATCTGGAATGATTTTTATATGAAGACACCGTATGATATACGCAAGATATTATTCGAACCGGCGGAAGCACATCTTTGGTATTTATATGCAATGATTCCGATTTATATGGTTCTTCCGTTTTTTCAGGTAATGTGTAAGCACATGAATTTGAGATTGGAACAGGCATTTCTTGGTGTGATCACCTTAGCAGTCATTTTTAATTATCTATCTTCTTTGGGGAATCAAGAAGCATATTATGATCTGCCATTGATTGGGGATCGAGTTTACATGTATTACGTGTTTATCGGATATTATATTTATAAATATAGAAAACATGTGATTCGAGATCAACGAATACCGGCGATAACATTTGTTGTATGCATGCTGATAAACATAGGATTAACATGGATTGGGACAATAAAACAAGGTGTTCATTGTGAACGATTTATGGAGTATGGAAATCCCATACTTGTAGTGGCAGCCGCAATGTTCTTTATGTATATTATTCGGTTAAAGAAAAGCGAATTTTCTCCCGGACCAAAGGCAAAAAAAATCATGGATGCATTTTCGGGTTGTTCGTTTGGCATTTATCTGATACATATTCTATTTTTGGATAATTATAAAAAGTATATGGAGGCGGCAGATGCATCAGCATGGATTGTAGTTCCGGGGCTGACATTGGCAATCATTGCCCTTTCTTTTGGCTGTGTATGGCTGATGAAAAAGACCTTTGGGGACGGGGTTAAGTGGCTTTTTTAGACCTTTGGGGACGGGGTTCAGTGGTTTTCTATGGAAACGCTGGAAGATAAAGCATAAGAATGGGAGAAGAATTATGAAGAATACAAAGGTGAGAAATCAATTAGAGCTTTGGCTGTTTTGTGCAATTATCGGCGCATTTGCCGGCGGACTGGTGTGGGCGCTTTTAAAAGTTCTGGCAGTTGGAACGGAAGTGATATGGGAATGGATTCCGGGCAGGTTTTCAATTCCGTTTTATACGATTGTTGTGTGTACGATAGGAGCAGCAATTATCGGGCTTTTCCGTAAAAAATACGGGGACTATCCGGAAGAAATGGAAACCGTAATGGGTAAAGTGAAAAAAGAAAAGCATTATGAATATAAAAATATGCTGGTTATGATAATCGCAGCATTGCTTCCGCTTTTGATAGGAAGTAGTATCGGTCCGGAGGCTGGGCTTACAGGGATTATCGTCGGTCTGTGCTATTGGGCGGGAGACAATCTGAAGTTTGCGAAGCAGCATACAAAGGAGTATTCTCAGGTCGGAGTTGCAGCGTCTTTGAGTGTATTATTCCATGCACCGCTGTTCGGAATTTTCGAGGTAGAAGAGAGCGAGTCGGAGGAAGCAATATTAGAAATGTCAGGTACTTCGAAAGTATTTATTTATGGTATCGCACTGGCAGCGGCAACAGGAGTTTATGCCGGTTTATCTGCACTGTTTGGAGCGGGCCTTTCCGGCTTCCCAGCTTTTTCAGTGGTTGAAGTTGGAAGAATCGACTATCTATTGATGATTATATATATCATTTGTGGTTGTATTTTGGCAGTATTTTATGAAAAGACACATCAGCTTACGCAAACAGCAACGAAAAAAATACCTGCAGTCTTAAGGGAAACATTAGCAGGTTTAATTCTTGGTGTATGCGGTACGTTGATTCCGGCAGTGATGTTTTCGGGTGAAGAACAGATGGGCATACTTATGAAAGAGTATATGAATTATCTCCCGCTTGCATTGATCGGAGTTGCATTTTTGAAAATTCTGCTTACAAATCTTTGTATACAGTCAGGATTAAAAGGAGGACATTTCTTCCCAATCATTTTTGCAGGAGTATGCATGGGATATGGTATTGCAATGCTGCTCTGTGGAAATGTCGAGAGTCATATGGTGTTTGCGACAGCAATTGTTACGGCAGCATTGCTCGGTGGAACGATGAAAAAACCATTGGCAGTTACGATGCTTTTGTTTTTGTGTTATCCGGTGAAATGGTTCGTCTGGATATTCGTGGCGGCAGCCGCGGGCAGTAAGGGCGTATCCATTTTAGAAGGAAAATAGAGCGAAATAGAAAAGGCTGTGATTTCAGGATGTTAAGAACCCATTTTGAAATCACAGCCTCTTTAATTACAGAAAAATAGTTTTGTAATCGCATACGCCCAAATAGCAGAAAATTAAGATGGAATCAACACACATGCACAATATCCCGGAGCTGGTTGAAAACAGTAGATGGTCAGAGTCTTGTCGATTTCCGGACTATAATCCTGCAGGATATGTTTATTGCCGTTTAATGCTACATCAGCATAAGTAACAAGCCATTTTTTATCCCCGTTTTCAAAGACTTCATAAAAAGAACGATTCAACATTTCTGAAATGGGAACACCTTCAACAACAGCCATTTCATCATTGCAGTAACGAAATACAAAGTCTACACCATGTCCATTCGCATCAAATACAAGTTCAATAATACAAAAAGCAAGTGGCATATCATTGAGAAAGCTACAGTTATCAAATAATTGAAGTGAGCTGTCTTCTGAAACATCCGAATAGTTCTGCGTATTTAAACCAAGTTCCTTACGGATTTGTTTGTGCTGACTCAGATTACGTTTTCTACCCTGAAAGACAGCACCATCAGTCATTGTATAAAGTCCTTCGTCGGATATATGAACAATTTGATTTTTTCGAAGAACAACGCCCTTTGAGATATTTAGAAAATCTTCTTCCGGTAAGTAGAGCATAAGTTCTTTTATCGGGATTGTAGTCGTAATGCTTTCTCCCGAGGAAAGCGTAATGATTGTGTGAGGATTCTGTCTGGTAAGGTAAAGAATATCTGAAATTTTGATATTCTTTCGTTCGAAATATAGTGGAACATTATAACGCATATGAGACCTTCCTTTATTGTGATAATTCTATATTACTATAGTTGCTTTGAAAATACAATAAGAACAATTAAAATGCAATAATTAACACAAATAAAACGCATTTTAATTAAATTTTACTGCGATTTATCGAAAAATATTAAATAAAGATACATATTTGAGTAAAAAAAGATTGCTGATTAACTGCGTGAGTGATATTATAAAAAAGGTAACAAGTAAATAAAAATTTGTGTTATTATAGACATAACAAAAGAAATGCAGAAGCGAAAGGGGCGGCAAAAATGAAGGAGAATAAAACAATTAAAACTATCACATTAATCACAGGAATACTGACAGTGCTGTTAGGTTTTTATGCAGTAGTTCGACCTATGAGAACATTTTTAGCAATCGGATGGATTCTTGGAATGCTTCTCTTAGTGAATGGTATTGAACTTGTGGTACTTTCATTGTCTAAAGAGAAGAAAGATATCGGAGCATGTATTCTTGGAGTTCTGGAAGGACTTGGCGGTATTGTTTTATTGTTCAGTGGCGTACAGAGATTCCTGACAGATATCATGGCAACCTATCTGGTTGGCGGAAGTGTACTGATTTATGGTATCTTCCAGATTGTAGCCGGAGTGAAGAAGTTTAAAGATTCTAAAGGAAAAGGAATTCTGGCGATTATCTGTGGTGTATTATCGATCATTGTAAGTATTATCGCTTTTACACATCCGATATTGACAATGTTCTCAGTTGGATATATGATTGCATTTTCTGTTTTAATGCAGGGAATCAATATGATTGTACTTGCTGTGAATTTTGGAAAAGCGAGTGAGGAATAAAAAGATAATAGAATAGTAACAACTGAAAAGAGAATATAAAAATGATGATGCTATCTCCCTTGTATGGCATCATCATTTTCGTTATAATGAAAAATACTGCAAGATGATTTGATTTGAACGATAAATTAAAAAATATAGGAGAGGAGACAAGAAAATGGAGAGATATGATATTGCAATTATCGGAACCGGTCCTGCAGGATTATCTGCTGCAATTACAGCCACAGTCCGTAATAAAAAAGTGTTGCTGTTGGGACCGGCAAATCTGAGCGAAAAAGTACAGAAAGCACATTTGATACAGAATTATTTGGGCTTACCGGAAATAAGTGGAGAAGGGCTTGTTAAAGCCTATCAAAAGCATTTAGAAGCAATGAATATTTCCGTTACTGATGCAAGAGTAAATGCAATCTATAACATGGGTTCTTATTTTGGAATCCAGGCATCGGGTGAAATCTATGAAGCAGATACAGTCATTCTGGCGACAGGTGTTGTGACAGGCAAGATGTTGGAAGGAGAAAAAGAATTTCTGGGGCGTGGCGTGAGTTATTGTGCTACGTGTGATGCAATGCTGTACAGAGGAAAAAAGGTTGCAGTAATCGGCTATAGTAAGAGAGAAGAAGCGGAGGCAGAATTTCTTGCAGAAGTTGTGGATAAGGTGTATTATTTCCCAATGTATAAGAACGAACCGCAGCTTTCTGAAAATATTGAAATTGTCAGGGAAGTGCCGAAGAAAATATTTGGTACAGATTTAGTAGAGGGCTTGCAGACAAATAAAGGAGAATGGAAGGCAGACGGGATTTTTGTTTTACGTGAAAGCATTTCACCGGAGCAGCTGCTTGGCGGAGTAGAACTGGATGGGGTACATGTGAAAGTAAATTTGAAAATGGAAACGAGTATTTCCGGATGCTATGCGTGTGGAGATATAACAGGAATGCCATATCAGTATATTAAGGCGGCAGGTCAGGGAAATGTGGCAGCATTATCTGCGGTTGAATATTTGGCAAAAAATAAAGAAAAAAAGGTGGAATAGATGAAATCATATGAAGTAATATTATTTGATCTGGATGGAACGATAACAGATTCGTCAGAGGGTATTACCAATTCTGTAAAATATATGTTGAAGCAGTATGGAATTGAGGAAAATGATATGGATAAACTGTGTCAGTTTATCGGTCCTCCGTTGGTAGAACCTCTGCAGGAAATGTATGGATTTTCGGAGGATGAAGCAATAAAAGCGGTAGCTCAGTACAGAGTGTATTATAAAGATAAAGGAATCTTTGAAAACAAGGTTTATGAAGGCTTTGAAGATGTGCTGAAGGTATTGAAGAAAAAAGGGAAAAAGGTACTTGTTGCAACTTCAAAACCGGAACTATTTGCAAGAAGAATAATGGACTATTTTCATCTTACACAATATTTTGATTATGTGGCAGGAGCAGGGATGGATGAACGCAATGGTTCCAAGGCGGCAGTAATCGAGCATGCATTTGAAGAATGCAATATCACAGATAAATCGCAGGTGCTCATGGTTGGAGACCGTAAGTATGATGTGAATGGTGCAAAGAAGATGGGTGTTGACAGTATGGGTGTTTTATATGGTTTTGGTTCAAGAGAAGAACTGGAAGAAGCAGGGGCAACGTATATTGTTGACACAGTGAAAGATTTGGAAGAAATATTTTGTGAGATGGAATAAAAATATTCACAGTGATATGTGTGGATAACAAAATAAAATGTGAAAAAACATGGAGAGAATCCAACTGATCGTGGATAACTCTCCATGTTTTTTTGTTTAAAGAAAAATCGACTTGAATGGATCGTGGGGCTCCAATATGTATTTAATAATTATTCTTCTGCAGGAAGTTCTGTTGTTTTTTCTTTTGGTGGCATAACCAGTGAGAAAATTAAAAATGCGATCAATGCAGCAACTAAGCCAGGTACGATTGGCTGGTTGAAGTGAAGACCGAACAAGTTTCCACCAGAAATATGCTCAAGGTAAACAACTACGATTGTACCTGCAATTAATGATGCGATAGTACCGGCCGGAGAAGCACCCTTCCAATAATGTCCGAGAACATATGGGAAGAAAGCACCAGCGGCACGTAGAGTAAATGCAAACATCAAGATAGATACGATGCTTGATGTATTAAAGAGTGCGATCAATGTAGCAGCAACACCAACAGCTGCCATTGTGACACGAGTAACAATCATAACCTCTTTGTCGGAAGCCTCAGGTTTGATTACAATTTTGTAAATATCATTTGCAAAAATAGCACCGGCACCAAGAAGGTCTGAGTCAGCACTTGACATTGTAGCAGAGATGATACCTGCAAATAATAAACCGCAGATAAGAGCCGGCATAGCTTCCATAGCTAATACAGGAAGTGCGTAACGAGCACCGACATCCTGGAAGTCAGCAGCATTAAATTTACCCATGTTAATCAAAGCAAGAACGATGATTCCCATAAGAGTAGGAACAAATGCGTAAATAAAGTTTACGATCGCTGCAAGGATAGAACCCTGTCTTGCAGCTTTACCATCTCTTGCGGCATAATATCTGGATACAGCTTCCTGCCCAACAGTAAATGTAGCAACGTACATAATTGTTAAGCTGATAACGTCCATTACATTATATCCTTTAAAGATATCAAATGTTTCAGCCGGAACATTTGATACAACGTTATTCCAGCCACCGGCAAGATTCATGCCGAATGGCAATGCGATGATCATACCAACTACAATCAGAAATACCTGAACGAAGTCTGTAAGAGTTACGCTCCAGAGACCACCCATGATGGCATAAATTGTTACAACAATACCTACGATCAGAACAGCTGTCTTGTAGTTCATGTTCAGCATTGTAGATAAGATAACAGAAGAAGCAATAAACTGTCCGGCTGTCAGTCCGATCAATGGTACAAACATAATTAATGAAGTAATGATTCCAGATGGCTTTCCATAACGGCGACGGAAATACTCAGGAACAGTTTTAACCATGGCAGCACGGAATTTTGGTGCCAGGAATGTTAAAATAACAAAGGCAAATCCCATCGTGATGATGTACCATGCGGCACTCAATCCATGGCTTTCCATACCCTGCTGAACAACACCGAGAGAGCTTCCGCCTCCGATTTCTGTTGCGGCGAGAGTACCGGCCATAAGAAATGGTCCTAAACGTCTTCCGGCAACAACAAAGTCTGTGTTGGATTCAATTTTCTTGGATGATAAATAACCAATCAACAACATTACCAGAAGGTATACAACAACAACGCTGGTTACAATAATGTTTGACTGCATAAGCAATCCCTCCTCTTTTCTCATTATAACAAAATAGGTATCAGACTCCCACGAAACCTGACACCCTTGTCTTTCTATATTATAACATATAAAGAGCCAATTGGGGACGGGGTTTTCCGGCTTTTTTGCTTTGCAAAAAAAGCCGGAAAACCCCGTCCCCATTGGCCTTGTTAATGAGAACGTTTCTCAATTAACACATTTGTAATTGACATTCTATTAAAGGATAAAATATAGTATAAAAAGTTAGATGAAAGTAACGAAAGGGAGATATATGAAACTAAAAGCGGTAATGGCATGCGTTTGCCTTAGCGTATCACTGTTATTAGGAGGTTGTAATAACATAAAGCAGGATACGACAACAGAGACAAAAAACGCACAGACGGAAGAAAAAGCAGAATCCAATGAGGAAGCGTCAAAAGATATATTTGCAATGGATACTTATATGACAGTGACTGCATATGGTGCCAAGGCGCAGGAAGCGGTTGACGAGGCAGAAGCGGAAATCCAGAGATTGGATGAACTGCTTTCGACAGGAAATGAAGAGAGTGAGATTGCACAATTAAATCAAAATAAAAGTGCGACATTGTCTGAAGATGCAGGGTATTTGGTAGAACGTGCATTAGAACTAAACAAGGAGACAGACGGAGCATTTGACATTGCAATTTATCCGGTCATGGAAGCATGGGGATTCCCAACACAGAATTATCAGGTGCCGACAGCGGACACATTAGAATCTCTTTTAAAACTTGCCGATGCATCACAGATTATATACGACGAAGATAGCAGAAAGATTTCATTTGGCCAGGAAGGAATGAAAATTGATCTTGGAGGAATTGCAAAAGGGTATACTTCATCAAGAATCATGGAGATTTACAAGGAAAATAATATTTCCAGCGGATTAGTCAATCTTGGAGGAAATGTGCAGGCACTTGGAACGAAGACGGATGGCAGTAAGTGGAGAGTTGCGGTACAAAGTCCGGATAATACAGAGGATTATCTTGGCATCTTAAGTGTTGAGGATAAAGCTGTAATTACATCTGGTGGATATGAACGATATTTTGAACAGGATGGAAAGACTTATCATCACATCATTGATCCGAAGACTGGATATCCTGCAGAAAATGGTCTGACATCCGTTACTGTTGTAAGTGAAGATGGAACATTGGCAGATGGGCTTTCTACTTCTCTCTTTATTATGGGAAAGGACAAAGCAATCGAATTCTGGAGAGCGCATAGTGATGAGTTTGACATAATCATGCTGACAGATGAAGGAAAACTTTATGTGACGGAAGGAATTCAGGATGATTTTTCGACAGAAATGGAGATGGAAATCATCAAGAAATAAAAGCGAAAGAAGAGGAAAATGTTATGGATATGAACGATAAAGGAAAGAAAATAAAATCGTTTGCCCCGATTCTTTCTGTCGCATTGGTTACGGCCTGTGTAGTCGGTTCTTTAAGTGGATATAAGGAACCGGTCTATGCAGCGCAAAAGACGGAAAGGGTGGAAGATAAAGTATCAAAAACAACTTCATCGGAAAAGGTGGAAAAGAAAAGTACAGCAAAAGGCTCTTTTGATCTTGCGGATGGTGTTTATAAAGGGACCGGTACCGGATATGCCGGAGATATTACTGTGTCCGTTCAGATTAAGGATAAGCAGATTGTGGCGATTGATATCTTAAGTTCATCCGATGACGCAGCATTTTTCAATCGTGCCAAGGCAGTAATTGACCGAATTATAGAAAGTCAGACATTGGATGTTGATACGGTATCCGGGGCGACATTTAGTTCAAATGGAATCATCAGTGCGGTGAAAAATGCATTGACCGGAGAAAAGGACAGCGGTGAGACAGGCCAGTCGCAATCGGGTGGAACAGCCGCAGCTGGAAGTTCAACTTCAGTGGCTCAGGTAGAAGACGCGTCCGGCTACAAAGATGGAACTTATTATGGAACCGGTACAGGATTTGGAGGAACCCTGAAGGTACAGGTAGATATCAGTGGTGGTAAGATTGCTGCAATTCAAATATTGGAAAATAATGATGGAAGTGAATACATTTCCAAGGCGTCATCCATTATTAATGCAATCATTTCCAGTCAAAGTACCAATGTGGATACTGTTTCAGGAGCAACCTACAGCTCAGTTGGAATTATTCAGGCGGTACGAGACGCACTCAGTCAGGCGGTGGTCAGCAGTACAGACAGCAGTAGTCAGAGCAGCAACACAAGTCAGTCAGATAAGAATGATTCCACAACAGATACAATTACCGGAACCGTTCCGTACAAAGAAGGAATCTATTATGGAACAGCAGAGGGCTACAGCGGAGATGTCAGTGTTGCAGTTGTTATTCAGGAACATACACTAAAGGCAATTTTGGTTACGGATAATTCGGATGATGAGGCATTTTTCAATCGTGCAATGGATGTTGTGAAAAATATTATGAAAAAACAGAGTACCGATGTGGATACTGTCTCAGGGGCAACTTACAGTTCCAAAGGCTTGCTAAACGCAATCAAGAATGCATTGAAGCAGGCAGAGAAAGCAACCAACGGAGAATCACTGGATGAGAAAGTCGATACAGCAAAACTTACAGAAGCAATTGAAAATGTAAATAAACTGGAAGAGTCAGAATACACAGAAGCAACCTGGGCAGTTCTTAAAGTAAGATTGCAGGAAGCAAAAGCGGCAATGGAAGCGAAAGAACAGGCGGTTGTTAATAAGGCATTAGATAACTTGAATCAGGCGGTGACATTGCTGGAGAAAAAGGATTCAGGAGATAATGAAGATAAAGATGACAGAGTCTACATTGATGGAACTTATACGGTGTCAGTGCCATGTGAACCGGATGAAGATGAAGATTTTGAGACATATAACTTAACGATGAATGTGACGATTCGTGATGATAAAATCGTAGCAATCACGGATATTTATGGTGATGGCTCATCTACAAATGATAGTTATATCAAGAAAGCAACCAATGGTACATCATCAAAAGAAGGTGTCATTTCTCAGATTGTGAACAAGGGATTGCCGGAAGAAATTGATGCGGTATCGCGAGCAACTTGTTCTTCGAATGCAATCGTAGCAGGCTGTGAGAAAGCACTGGAAGAGGCGAAACGGCCGGGAAAGACGGAGGCTGAATAACGATGAGAGAGTTTTGGATTAGAGTCGTGAGTCTGATTATGGTTGTAGGCATTCTGGTCGGATATAATTCGGTTCTGGATGCAAGAGAAAAAAATGAAGAGATTGCAAAACTGAAGGCACAGGTGACGGAGACGCAGTCAGCAGAAAGTAACGACAGCAATTACAAAGATGGTACTTATCAGGGAGAGGCAGAAGGCTTCGGCGGAACGGTTGCTGTTGAGGTGAAGGTAGAAAAAGGAAAAATCACAGCAATCGAGATTGTAAGTGCCCAAAAAGAGGATGGTGCTTATCTGTCTATGGCAAAAGATATCATTCCGAAAATCATCGAGGCACAGAGTACAGATGTAGATACTATCAGCGGAGCAACATTTAGCTCGACAGGAATTAAAAATGCTTCACAGGAAGCTTTAGAAAAGGCGGTGAAGTAAGATGAAAAAAATAGGACTACATTCTGTGTCAAAAAAACAATTAAAACAGATACATACATGGTTACGGGCTGCGATTCAACTTCTGTATTTTGTTTTCATTCCTTCTGTATATACAGCAGCATTTGCCGGAGTGAAATACATATTTACACAGATTGGAGCAGGAGGGCGGATTGAGTTCACATCTTTTGTGACAGTACTTATTCTGATTTGCTTATACACGATATTATTTGGTAGATTTTTCTGCGGATTTGCCTGTGCATTTGGGACATTGGGAGATGCAGTACATGCTTTGTACCGATACATTTTCAAGAAAATCAAAAAGAAACCGCTTCTGATTTCAGATGAATGGGCGAATTGGTTGGACAAATTAAAATATGTTGTACTGACAGCGATTGTCTTAATGTGTTTTGCAGGTGTATATGGTAAAGCAAAAGGGACAAGCCCTTGGGATGTGTTTTCCATGATAAGAGCAGGTAATTTTAAATTGGGTGGTTATATCGTTGGCTTACTTATTTTAATTCTGATACTTGTAGGTATGTGTCTGGAAGAGAGATTTTTCTGTAGAAATTTATGCCCGATGGGGGCGGTATTTTCATTGCTTCCGGTATTTCCGTTCTTCGCATTACATCGTGACCGCGAGAACTGTATCAAAGGATGCAGTGCCTGCACAAAAAAATGCCCCTCTGGAATTGGACTTCCAAAGGATGGTTCACCGAGAGTGGAAGGGGATTGTTTCCAGTGTCAGAAATGTATAGATACATGTCCGAAAGGAAACGTCCATACTGGAATTCGAGGCCTGAAAGGAAATGAAATCTGGTTTACACTTTTTAGAGGAATCTTGTTAGCAGCAATCTTAATCTGGGCAGGAGTATAAGGATGAAGAAAAATGATGTCGTACTTGGTGGAGGAATTCTCGCCATTGCACTTGTTATGTTTCTGGTCATGCATTTGACCAGAAATGAAGCGGGTAATCAGATACAGATAACAGTTGATGGAGTGGTATATGGTACGTATTCTCTTGAAAAAAATCAAGTGATTGAAGTAAAAGAAGATGACTTTTATAACCGTATTCGAATTCAAGATGGCGCAGCGTATATGGAAGAGGCAAATTGTCCGGATGGATATTGTGAAGAGCAGGGAAAAATCAATGGTCGTACACAGACGATAGTCTGCCTTCCACATAAATTAGTTGTGGAAGTATTGGATGCAGATGGGCTGGAGAATGACAGTGCATCGGAACAGTTACCGGATACCATATCAAAATAAATAAAAGAATTACTGGCCAGTAGTTCTTTGGATAACGCATAGAATGTACAAAACAGATACGATTGGAAAGGAAAACGAAGAGAATGAAACGAAATAAAAAGATTGCAAATATGGCAATGCTTGTTGCAGTTGCAATGATATTCAGTTATGTGGAAAGCCTGATTCCAATCAACTTTGGAGTGCCGGGGATGAAGCTTGGAGTTGCCAATCTGGTTACCGTGACCGGAATTTATTTTCTGGCACTTCCGGAAGTACTGCTGGTAGTAGTGATGCGAGTGCTTTTGATTGGATTTCTTTTTGGAAATGGAATGTCGATCATATACAGTCTCGCTGGTGGAATATTAAGTGTCCTGGTCATGGAACTTTTGAAAAAAATAAAAGGATTTTCGGAAGTGGGCATTAGCATAGCGGGAGGAATCTCACACAATATCGGGCAATTGATTGTTGCATCGATTGTCGTTGAGAATATGAAACTGGTGTATTATCTTCCGGCACTTTTGATTGCTGGAACGATCACAGGATTTTTGATTGGAATATTAAGTAAAAAGCTGCTTCCGATTGTAAAAAAAGAAGCAGTAAAATCATTGGAAACTATATAATTTTTTTTGATTATAGGTTAGTGGAAGCTAACTTAATAATAAATTTTATCAATAAAATCTTTTTAAAAGGAGGAACCTAATGAAAAAGAAAAACATAACAACAAAAGCAATGACAATGGCTGTGGCAATGTCGATGGTAGCAGAACTTTGCCCGTCTACTGTATTTGCGGCAACAGGAAGTGAAGTTGCGAAAGATGGGGTGTATACAAGTACAAAGCATGTAACGAGAACTCAGGAAGACGTGGACGATGAAAATGAGTGGAATGAATATGATGTCCAAGTTGATTTGAAAGTAGAAAACGGAAAGTT
The DNA here is from genome assembly GCF_022487435.1 of Mediterraneibacter sp. NSJ-151. Classification (NCBI taxonomy): domain Bacteria; kingdom Bacillati; phylum Bacillota; class Clostridia; order Lachnospirales; family Lachnospiraceae; genus Mediterraneibacter; species Mediterraneibacter sp. NSJ-151. Next base: position 118,896 of record NZ_JAKVPP010000001.1, read on the forward strand.
TTCAGATATTGTAGTAACAACAAAGAATGGATATGAGAGTGCAAATGACAGTTATTTTTCGAAGGCAAATGATAAGTCAAAAGGAATAAAAACAAAGTTAGTAGGTCAGGTCGCAACAGAAGATACAATCAATAGTTGGGATACAGTGAGTCAGGCAACACGTACTTCAAAAGCAATAAAAGAAGCTGCACTCGAAGCAATCCGTTCAGCAGGAACAGCCACAGCAGTAGATACAACAGCATTGGAGCAGGCAATTGTAGCAGCAAAAGCATTGAATGAATCAGACTATACAGCAGATAGTTGGAAGGCAATGCAGACTGCATTGACAGCAGCAGAAAGTGCACAGGCAGCAAAGGAAAGCCAGGAATCGGTGGATAAAGCAAAAGACACATTGAATACAGCAGTAAATGCGTTGGTGAAAGCAGAGACAAAGGAAGAATATTCATATGTTTATGTAGGAATGACATGGGCAGAGTACTGGGCAAATGAAGGCGTATTGAATGCAGGAAGCACAGCATCATCTGATGTGTTAGATTCCCATAAAGAATATGACAAGGGAGCTTTTGATGCTGTAACAAGAGCAACGTCAAATCATGGCCTTCACAGAGGTAGTTTCCAGTGTAGTGCAGTGATTGAGACAAACGATGGACAGATATACAATCTTGCATATTGGAAAGATAAAACCATATTTGTAACAACAGACGGACAGGAAGTTGCAATTGGTGATATTAAGTCAAACATCAAAGATTATAAAGTAACAGGACTGAAGTATGTACCGGTAAAAGTAAAGACAGCAGACCTTTCAGCATTAAAAGAGAAATATGCGGTAGTAGAGAATGGTGGAACACTTAGAGGTGGATACGGAGAAGGAAACTTAAGTTCCTATGAAGTGACAGCAAATGTAACAGATAATACAAATGGCTTAAAAGAAGCGGCAAAGAACGATGACGGAAGTTTTGTATTCTCAGCAAGAAAGAATGATGGAACAGAATCAGGACTGAAAGATGTCAGCTTAAAGAAAGCGGATGTAACACCATCTGTAAGAAAAACAACAGATGGAAAGAAAAATACAGGAGCATTCGGAGATTTCCTGAGAGTAGATTTGGATGGAAACTACGGAGATCTGGGAGCAAATATGCAGGCAGTAGAGTGGACATACTATGGTTCAGACAGTAGCCGAACAAATGCAGTTGCAACATATGGAACAAAATTTGCATCAGATAACTGGATGCACAAATCAATGGGAATCCAGCTTGCATTAACAGAATCAGAGAGATTCCAGTTGCCAGAAGGAACAGACGGAACAGGATATTGGAAACTGACAGTATATGCACTTGGATATGAAGATTACACATATGAATTTGAAGTAGGAGCAGATAATCTTGCATTAGAAGAAAAAGAAGCAAGTGCAGAAGATCTTGCAGCATTACAGGCAAAAGTAACAGAGGCAGAAGGACTTACAGAGTCAGATTACACAGCAGATAGCTGGAGCAATCTGCAGACAGAACTTCAGGAATCAAAAGACCTGCTTGCAAAAGAAAAACCATTGGAGGCAGAAGTAAAAGAGCAGACAACACATTTGACAGAAGCAATCAATAATCTGGTGAAGGCAGAGACAAAAGAAACATATGTCCTTATGAATATTCCGTATGCAGCATTCTATAAAGCAGAGACAACAAACAATGAAGTAGAAGTGGATGCATTTACTTCAGCTACATTGAATAAAACACGCACAACGGGACTTTCAGGCGGTTCTTATCATGCAAATGAAGATGGTTCTAAAATTGATGGTATTACATATGCAGTAAAAGTGGATTCTTCTGTAGATCTTACAAAATATAAAGAAGTCAAAGATACAGATAAGGTAGAAATTACAGTAACAAATCGTGGAAAAACATCTACAACAACACTGGAAGGAAAAGATACTTTATTCCAGAATGAAACATATGCTTATTATCCATTAACAGAGACTCCTGCAAACTACAAAGAAGTTTCACTTGACGAAAATGGCAATCTTGTATTCAGTGAGGTAAAAGGACAGGGAGCAAAAGCTCTGACAGGAGTTACAGCAGAATTATTAACACAGTCTTCTTATGGTGATTATCAGCTTAATCTTGATGGACTTCCGAAAGATGAAATCACATCTTCTAATGTAAATGCGGTTGTTGTAAGAACAACAGATGGAACAGCATATGGTATGCGTCATCTTGAAAATATCTGGAGAGGAAACGAGCTGGCTTGGAGTACAGGATATACAGATTCAGTACATGGTTGCCCGACATCTTCCGCACATTACACATCTATGATGGGCAAGACAATTGACAATATTGAATATTACACAACAAATGGATTGTATACAATTGATATCGAAGATCTGTATGTCCCTGTAAAATTTGCAAAAACTGAAGATGCAATTAAGGTAGCAGATGCAGATATTTCTGCAGGTAAGACAACAATTGAATTGAATCTTCAGGATGACTTTGATCCAGAGTATAGTGTGGATGGTTTAGACGTGACAGTAGAAGGAAATGTATTGACATATAAGGCAGCTACAGAAACAAGAGCGGCAGGTTCAATAGAACCAGGTAAATATACGCTCACAGTAAAAGATAAAAATGGCAAATATGCAGATATTGTTACATCCTTCCTGCTGACAACAACAAATATGCCAGCTGCTTATGATTCAGAGAATAAGAAACTTGTACAGGCAGAAGGATTTGATGCTGATGCATTAAATTCATATATCGGGAAAATCACTTCTGTAAATGTAAATGGCACAGATTATGCAGCAACCGGAAGAGGCAAAGTTGAGATTATTGGAAGTGACGGAACATTAAAGACAGATGCAGCGCCATTTAAAGATGCGGTAGCGGGAACAGAATTCCAGATTACAGTAACTTCAACGGGATATACAACCCCTCTTGCATTTACTTATAAGGTTGCAGGAGAAACTCCGGCACCGGTTGTAGTTGATACTTCTGCACTGGAAGCAGCAATCGTAGAAGCGAACGGATTAAAAGAATCTGACTATACAGCAGAAAGCTGGGCAACATATCAGGCAGCCCTTGTCAATGCAAGAAGCGTAGCAGAAGCAAAAGAAAGTCAGGAAGCAGTAGATCAGGCAAAAGCAACATTGGATGCAGCAAAGACAGCTCTTGTAAAAGCAGAACAGCCGGTAAGTGTTGATACTTCTTCACTTGAAAAAGCAATCTCTGATGCAGAAGCGTTGAAAGAAGCAGATTACACAGCAGATAGCTGGAAAGCAATGCAGACAGCACTTACAAAAGCAAAGAGTGCTTTGCAGGCAAAAGAAAGCCAGACAGCAGTGGATGAGGCAAGCAATACTTTGAACAGTGCAATCAAAGGACTGGTTAAGAAATCAAGTCAGACAACACAGACAACAAATAAGACGAATAGCACAACCAATAAAACAGGCAACACAACAAAGACAAGTGGAACAAATGCTGCTAAAACAGGAGATGTGACAAGCGTGCTTGGTTGGTTAGGTCTTGCAGTATCTTCACTTGGTGCAGGTGTCGGTGGAGTGACATGGAAGAGAAGAAAACGCAAATAAGTTTTTAGCCAGGTGCTAGACAGGACTTAAATCAGTTGTCGGTTTCAAGACCGGCGAAAAATAGTTCATATGCATCATCTTCGCAAGTGAGAACAGGAGAATTTTCTCCACCGCCATTGGTGCTTCGTTTCATTGTGGCATAAAATTCATCTCCGGCTTGAATGATATCCATAGGATAAATATCATAGCCCTCTTGCTGACAAATCAGGCAGAATTCCCCCAATGGGTCTTCTGCCTTTTTTGATGCAAGAAACCGTTTTTTTAATTCCGGGGTATGTATTGCTTTCTTCTGAAGCTCATCTAATTGTTCAATCGTGTTCATGTGCAGGCCCTCCTTGATAGGTTTTTATTATTGTAGCAAATCCAAAATGGATAGGCAATGGGGAAAAGAACCAGATAGGGACTTTCGAGTGCCAGATAGGGACGGAGTTTGCTATTTCCAAACTTTTGCTTTACAAATGATATATAAAGTATTATGATAAAAAAAACGAAATCTTCAGGGCAGGGTGCGATTCCCTACCGGCGGTAAAGCCCGCGGGCCGAGAGGCATGATCCGGTGTGATTCCGGAGCCGACAGTATAGTCTGGATGAAAGAAGATGATGGTACAGTTATTTTAATAGATGAATGTAGTGTCTGAGCTCTGAGATGGTGATCCATTTCAGAGCTTTTTTGGTTAACAGATCATTTGTCAGTTATATGTAACAGATCATTTCCCCTGTAGGTATCCTGCAGGGGTTTTTGTATAACTAAGAAAGAAGGAAGAGAAATGACGGATCAGGAATACATGCTCCGGGCAATCCAGCTTGCAAAAAAGGGAGAAGGATGGACGAATCCGAATCCGATGGTGGGTGCGGTAATCGTAAAAGACGGCCGGATCATCGGGGAAGGTTATCATAAAAAATGCGGAGAACTTCATGCAGAGCGCAATGCAATCGCATCGCTTACAGAATCGGCAGAGGGTGCGACAATCTATGTTACGCTGGAACCATGCTGTCATTATGGCAAGACACCGCCGTGTACGGAAGCAATCATAGAACAGAAGATTAAAAAAGTGGTGATTGGTTCCAGGGATCCGAATCCAAAGGTGGCAGGAAAAGGTGCACAGATATTGCGTGAATCGGGAATTACAGTAGTTCGGGATTTTATGCGGGAAGAATGTGACTGTCTGAACCCAGTATTCTTCCATTATATTACGACGAAGACACCGTATGTAGTGATGAAATATGCCATGACACTGGATGGGAAAATTGCGACAAAGACGGGTGCATCGAAGTGGATCACAGGAGAACCGGCCAGACAAGAAGTGCAGCATATGCGGCACCGCTATATGGGTATTATGGCAGGTATCGGGACTGTACTTGCGGATGATCCGATGTTGAATGTCCGGGGGGAAGGATGGAAAAGTCCGGTCAGGATAGTATGCGACAGTAGTCTTAGGATACCGCTTGACAGCCAGATTGTAAGAAGTGCAAAAGAGTACCGGACAATCGTGGCTTATGCAGGACGGGAAGAGAACGAAGAAATAACAGAAAAAATAGAACAGTTACATGCGAAAGGAGTAGATACCGTCTGCTGTCCGGATGAAAAAGGTCAGATAGACCTTAAAAAGCTGATGACATATCTTGGAAATAAGGGCATTGACAGCATTCTGCTAGAAGGCGGAGGCACACTGAATGACAGTGCACTGCGGGCAGGAATAGTAAAAGAGGTACACTGTTTTATCGCACCAAAGTTATTTGGCGGAAAGAACAGTAAGACACCGGTGGAAGGAATCGGCATCGGACTTCCCTCAGAAGCATTGAAACTGAAATGTACGGATATCTGCCGGATCGGTGAAGATATTAGGATAATCTGTCAGATATGTGGAAAAGAACAGGAGGGGCCATGTTTACAGGAATCGTAGAAGAGAAAGGAACGGTCCGCTATATACAGCTGACCGGAGAGTCAGGGGTTCTGGCAGTCAGGGCGAAGAAGGTATTGGAAAGAACGAAGATTGGTGACAGTATTGCAGTCAATGGAGTGTGTCTGACCGTTACATCACTTCAGCCGGATGGATTTACTGCAGATGTGATGGCAGAGACCATCAGGAGAAGCAGTCTGGGAAGCTGTAAAGCCGGAAGTCAGGTGAATCTGGAACGGGCAATGGCGGCAGACGGAAGATTCGGAGGACATATCGTAAGCGGTCATATTGACGGAACCGGAGTGATCCGCTCTCTGGTCCGGGAGGAGAATGCCATCTGGGTATCTATCGGAACATCGTCGCAGATATTACATCTGATCGTGGAAAAAGGATCCATCTGTATAGACGGCATCAGTCTGACAGTGGCAAAAGTAGATGAAGAGGGATTTCAGGTATCGGTTATCCCGCATACAGGAGAAGAAACGACGCTTTTGGAAAAAGTGCCGGGTGATTCGGTGAATCTGGAGAATGATGTGATTGGAAAATACGTAGAAAGGCTGTTAGGCCTTGGAAAGAGTGAAGAAGAGAAAAAAGAATCCGGAATTACGATGGAATTTTTGCAGGAATTCGGATTTTAGAACAGGAGGATAAATAGAATGTCACAAAACAATCAGTACAATACAATCGAAGAAGCACTGAGGGATCTGAGGGAAGGAAAGATTATTCTGGTTACGGATGATCCGGACAGAGAGAATGAAGGGGATCTGGTATGTGCAGCAGAGTTCGCGACACAGGAGAATATTAATTTTATGGCGACTTATGCGAAAGGGCTTATCTGTACACCGATGAGTGCGGAAGTTGCAGCAAGGCTTAACTTTCCACCGATGGTTGCGGAGAATACCGATAATCACAGCACAGCATTTACCGTTGCGGTGGATCATGTCGATACAACGACAGGTATTTCGGCAGCAGAACGTTCCTATACAATCATGAAATGTGTGGATGAAGATGCGAAGCCGGAAGATTTCAGAAGACCGGGACATGTATTTCCGCTCATTGCCAGAAAAGGCGGAGTCCTGGTGCGGAACGGACACACAGAGGCAACGACTGATCTGATGAGACTGGCTGGATTGAAAGAATGCGGCGTGTGTTGTGAGATTATGAAAGAAGATGGCACAATGATGCGTACACCACAGTTGTGGGAACTTGCAAAAGAGCATAATCTTACATTTGTTACAATCCGTGATCTTCAGGATTACATGAGAATTCATGAAAAACATGTAAAAGAAGAGGCGGTTGCAGACCTTCCGACACAGTATGGAGATTTCAGACTTCACGGATATATCAATGATATTACAGGAGAACATCATCTTGCGCTGGTAAAAGGTGATATCGGAGACGGTGAAGATGTACTTTGCAGGGTACATTCGGAGTGCCTGACAGGTGATGCATTTGGTTCCCTTAGATGTGACTGCGGTCTACAGCTTCAGACAGCAATGCGTCAGGTAGAAGCAGAAGGCAGAGGGATCATTCTTTATATGAGACAGGAAGGCAGAGGAATCGGGCTGCTCAATAAGATCAAAGCATATGCACTGCAGGAGCAGGGATATGATACGGTAGAGGCCAATGTAAAGCTGGGATTTGCACCGGATCTCAGAGAGTACTGGATCGGAGCGCAGATATTATCGGATCTCGGCGTGAAGTCATTGAGGCTTCTGACGAATAATCCGGACAAAGTCTATGGACTTGGTGGATTCGGATTGAAGATCAATGAAAGAGTACCGCTGGAGATCCCACCGCAGAAGTATGATCTGAAATATATGAAGACAAAACAGGAAAAGATGGGACACATTTTCAAAGAAATAGAATTATAAAAAGATTTAATGAATAACAGGAGGAAGAAATCATGAGACAGATCAATTTAGTAGAAGGAAAAGTAGTAGCACCTGAGGGAATGAAAGTCGGAATCGTGGCTGCCAGATTCAATGAGATCATTGTGAATAAGTTATTAGGCGGAGCCGTCGACGGACTGGTAAGACATGGAGTAGAAGAAGAGAACATTACGGCTGCATGGGTACCGGGAGCATTTGAGATTCCGCTGACTGCACAGAAGATGGCACAGTCCGGAAAATATGATGCAGTTATCTGCGTAGGAGCAGTTATCCGCGGGGATACTTCCCACTATGATCTGGTGTGCAATGAATCAGCCAAAGGAATTGCACAGGTTGAACTTGCAACAGGAATTCCGGTATTATTCGGGGTGATCACAACAGAGAATATCGAACAGGCTATCGCACGTGCAGGAAGTAAAGCAGGAAATAAAGGATATGACTGTGCATTGTCCGCAATTGAGATGGTAAATCTGATGAAGCAGCTTTAATCAGGTGCAGCCGATGGTAAAAACAATCATTTTTGATTATGATGGAACGATACATAATACTCTTGGAATCTATGAACCGGCGTTCAGGGAAGCTTATCAGTGGTTGGCAGAACAGAATGTTGTAGAGGAACAGAAGATAGAGACGGCACAGATCACAGGATGGCTGGGCTTAAACAGCAAAGAAATGTGGGATACATTTCTGCCGGAATTGGACCAGAGATACAAAGATCAGGCGAGTGCGATCGTGGGAGATTCCATGGTCAGGCAGATCAGGAAGCACCGGGCAGTGTGGTATCCGGGAGCGGAAGAGATGCTCACAGCTTTGAAGAACAGAGGATATCATCTTGTGATCTTAAGCAACTGTAAGGCGGCATATCGCAAAGCACATTGGGAAGAATTCCGGATGGAAAGATGGTTTGAACGGTTTTATGACTGTGAATCGTATGATTTCTGCCCTAAGACGGGAATCGTGCAGGAATTTATCAGGGACTATCCGGGTTCTTATCTGGTGATCGGAGACAGAAGACAGGATTTGGAATGTGCCAGATCCTGTAAAAGTCCGTTCATCGGATGTCTGTATGGTTATGGTGAGAAGGGAGAACTGGATGGGGCAGATTACCTGGTTAAATCCGTAGAAGAGATAGCTGAAATCATATATAAGAGGAAACTGTGATAATAGCGTGAAGGTTATTATCGGGATACGTACTGGGCAGCAAAATGAAACAGAATAATTTCAGGAGCCAATGGGGACGGAGTTTAGTGGCTTTTTTGCATTGCGAAAAAGCCACTAAACTCCGTCCCCATTGGCTCCAAACCCCGTCTCTATCTGTTTTTTAATTTTTTCATGAAAATTGAACATGTTTCTGGAATTTTTATCATATCTTAAAAGTGTAGTTTTTTTTATAATGTAATCATCAAATTGAAAGCGATAAAAAGGAGGACAAGAACTATGAAAAAGAAAAAAATAATTGCTATGCTTCTTTGTACAGCAATGGTTGGTGGAATGGTCGCAGGATGCGGAAGTTCAGGAAGTAGCGACGAAGGTTCAAAAAGTGCAAAAGGCGATGCAAAAGGAAAAGTTTATTATTTGAACTTCAAACCAGAGCAGGCAGATCAGTGGGTAGACCTGGCAGAAAAATATACAGAAGAGACAGGCGTACAGGTAGATGTACAGACAGCTGCTTCTGGAACATATGAGTCACAGTTGAAATCAGAGATGGCAAAAGACGAAGCTCCTACACTGTTCCAGGTAAATGGACCGGTTGGACTGGCTACATGGAAAGATTACTGCTATGACTTATCAGACAGTGCAGTTTACAAAGACCTCCAGAGCGATGATTATGCACTTAAAGATGGTGATGAAGTAAAAAGTATTGCATACGTAATCGAGACATATGGTTTGATTTATAACAAAGCATTATTGAATAAATATTTCGAGTTACCAGATGCAGAGATTACATCAATTGATGATCTGAATAACTTCGATGCATTGAAGAAAGTTGCAGATGGAATCCAGGCACACAAAGATGACCTTGGAGTAGAAGGAGCATTTACATCAGCAGGTATGGATTCTTCTTCTGACTGGAGATTTAAAACTCATCTTGCAAACCTTCCAATTTACTATGAATACAAAGATGAAGGAATTTCATCAACAGATGCAATCAAAGGAACTTATCTGGATAACTACAAACAGATTTGGGATCTGTATCTGAAAGATTCTACTTGTGACCCAAGCATGATCTCATCTAAGACAGGTGATGATGCAGCATCTGAGTTCGCACTTGGCGAAGCAGTATTCTATCAGAATGGTACATGGGCTTACAACGATATCAAAGATAATGAAGTAGCTGACGAGGATCTTGGAATGCTTCCAATCTACATTGGTGTAGACGGAGAAGAAGATCAGGGACTTTGTACAGGATCTGAGAACTACTGGTGTGTAAATAAAAACGCATCTGAAGAAGATATCCAGGCAACACTTGATTTCTTACAGTGGGTAGTAGAAAGTGATGAAGGAAGAGATGCTATAGCAAATGAAATGGGATTTGTAACACCATTTACAACATTTGATGAGTATCTTCCAGCTAATCCACTCGTAGAAGCAAACAGCGAATATACAAAAGCAGGAAAAACACCTGTAAGCTGGAACTTCACAACAATGCCATCAGAACAGTGGAAAAACGACCTTGGAAGCGCACTTCTTGAGTATGCACAGGGAACAGGACAGTGGGATGCAGTACAGAAAGCATTCGTAGATGGCTGGGCAACAGAATATGCAGCAGCAAACGAATAGGTAGTAATATTAGAAAATGAGCAGTAGAAAATTATGGAAAAAGCAATAAAAAAATATTTTCCGGTTTTTGTACTCCCGACATTGGTTGCATTTACAATTGGATTTATAGCACCATTTCTTTTGGGAATCTATTTATCCTTTTGTAAATTCACAACCGTGACGGATGCAAAATTTATTGGATTTAAAAACTATACGAAAATTTTAGAAGATTCAACATTTTTCCATGCCACATGGTACACAGCATTATTTACAATTGTAACAGTAGTGCTGATCAACGTACTTGCATTTGCAGTAGCATTGTTATTGACAAAGGGAATCAAAGGAACAAACATTTTCAGAACAGTATTTTTCATGCCGAACTTAATCGGTGGTATTGTGCTTGGTTATATCTGGCAGCTTTTGTTAAATGGTATTCTGGCGATTGTTGGAAAAACATTGACATATTCTTCAGTATATGGATTTTGGGGATTAGTCATTCTGATGTGCTGGCAGCAGATAGGTTATATGATGATCATTTATGTATCCGGTATTCAGAATATTCCGGGAGAATTGATCGAGGCTGCAAAAATTGATGGGGCAAGTCCAAGTCAGATATTAAAAAGTGTAACAATTCCGATGGTAATGCCATCTATCACAATTTGTACATTTTTAACTTTGACAAATGGATTTAAACTGTTTGACCAGAACCTGGCACTTACAAATGGTGCTCCGTCAAAAATGTCAGAAATGCTTGCACTGAACATTTACAATACATTCTATGGAAGAACAGGATATGAAGGCGTTGGACAGTCAAAAGCAGTTGTATTCTTCATTATTGTAGGCCTTATTGCACTCATTCAGAATAAGATGACAACATCGAAGGAGGTGCAGCAGTAATGGGAACGAGAAAAGCAAAACACGGATGGCTGTTGACCATCATTTTCACAATCATTAGTGTAGCATACCTTTATCCGATAGCACTTGTATTTATTAACTCTTTCAAGAAGAAAGCATACATTAGTAAATTTCCATTTAAAATTCCAACAGACAAGATGTTTGTCGGACTGGAGAACTATGTACGAGGAATTGAAAAGACAGGTCTCATTCAGGCATTTGGATGGAGCTTGTTTATTACAATCGGTTCAGTGGCAGTGATTATTCTTTGCTGTTCTATGTGTGCATGGTATATCAGCAGAGTACATACAAAGGTTACAAAAGCAATTTATGTAATGTGCTTATTTGCAATGGTAGTACCTTTCCAGATGGAAATGTATACATTGTCAAAAATTGCAAATATGTTAAAGCTTGGAAATCCTTGGGGAATCATCATTATTTATCTGGGATTTGGAGCCGGATTGTCGGTATTTATGTTTACCGGATTCATGAAATCGATTCCGCTTGAAATTGAAGAAGCAGCTATGATTGATGGCTGCACACCAATCCAGACATTCTTTAAAATTGTACTTCCAATTACAAAACCTACTTGTGTGACAATCACAATTTTGCAGGCAATGTGGATTTGGAATGACTATCTGCTTCCATCACTTGTGCTGGATGCAAGAAAATATAAAACAGTTCCGATGGCTGTTCAGTATCTGAAAGGTGGATATGGTTCAGTTGATATGGGAGCTATGATGGGTACTTTGGTACTCGCAATCGTTCCAATTATTATCTTCTATTTATTCTGTCAGAAATACATCATCGAAGGTGTTGTGGCAGGAGCAGTTAAAGGTTAAACCTTGTAAAAAGAAGATGGATAAACTAAAATAAAAGAGAGAAACTTATTATATGATAACAGCAGTATTTTTTGCAGAAAGAAATACTGCTGTTTTCGGACGTTAAAAAGGAATAGAGTGTATGACTACAATATTAATTGCAGATGATGAAAAACTGGAACGAAACGGAATAAAATTATTGTTGAAAAGAGAAGGGGCAGAGTGTGAAATTCTGGAAGCTGAAAATGGAAAAGTGGCACTGGGGATTTTGATGAATCGGAAAGTGGATATTCTGTTTTCTGATATTAAAATGCCATATATGAATGGGCTTGAGCTAACAGAAAAAGCGAGAGAGTTATATCCGGATCTGGAGATTATTATTTTCAGCGGGTATAACGATTTTACTTATGCAAGAGATGCTTTGCGTTATGGGGTGGTTGATTATGTGCTAAAGCCTGTCAATCCGAAAGAATTTCACAAGACATTTGAACGTGTGCAAGGAAAAATCCAAAGCAGGATTGAAGATAAAGAAAAACAGACAAGACAGGGGGATTATCTGAAAAAATATTTTCTTCAAAATTATCTTTACAAAGGAAATATTGAAGATTACCAACAGGTCCAGGCGTATGCACAGGAAATGACAGATGAGAAGAATCCATATATCAGAATGATAATAGCGAGCAGTACCAATCATTTCTTTGAAACAGAGGAAGAACATTTTGTTGAAAGCTTAAAAGAAAAGTTAAAAAGAGACTTTTTTTACCTGAATCTGAATTCAAATGAGTCACTATTTTTATTCAGAGAAAAATATGCAGATTATGAAGAACTGGCAAATCAATTAAATCATTTTTTTCAACAGCACTATGATACAAACTGCTATTTTGCGGTAAGCAGGGAAGTAAGCGGTATTCAAGAAATGCCAGAGGAATTTCAGCAGTTAGAACAGTTGCTGGAAGAAAAATTTTATCAGCCGAAGCAACATATATTTGTACATGGAAAAAAGGTGGAGTCAACAGAAGATGTTATTGTTGAAGACTCAGAGATATTAAATAATATTTCAGAGGATATTAAGTTCAAAGATATTACACATTTATGGCAGGATTTCCATCGATTGGAGCAGAAATATACGACAGATAAACCTTATTCGGAAATGTACGCAAAATTTGTTTTTTCAAGCATTTTAAAGGAAGTTTATGAAGCAATGTCTTCATCGGAAGAAAAAGGATTATCAAAAAAAGTAGATCAATTATATCATTGCAAGACAATACAGGATGTGCGTTCCATCACATCCACTGCGATACAGGAGCTGGAGAATTATTTACAAGAACAAAATGAAGGGTTCCGAAGCGAAATCACAGAAGTTAAGAGTTATATTTACCACAATTATGAAAAAGAATTGAATGTTGAGATACTGGCAGAAAAGGTATACTTGTCGGCTGGATATTTAAGTGCGATTTTTAAAGAAGCGACGGGGATGAACCTGAATCGATTTATACGAGAGGTGCGAATGAACAAGGCAAAAGAGTTGTTGGAAAATTCGACAAAGAAGATTACACAGATTGCAAGAGAAGTAGGATTTTCAAATACATCATATTTCTGTCGAAGTTTCAGAGAATTCTTTGGAAGTACACCCGAGTCATGTCGAAAAGGAGAGATGGATGATAAGGAAACTGAAGCAGAAGTATAAAGATTTAAAATATCGTTATAAGACTACACTTATAATTGTGCTGGCAGGGATGCTTCCGGTAGTACTCATTGTCATATATATGCAGATGGGTGTGTTGAGATCTCTTAGAGAGCAGGAAACAGGCAGTATGCAGAACTCATTGAATCAGGCTGTAGATACGATGGAAGGACAGATTCAGATATATGAGAATCTAATTGATTATTTGTCATATTCTCAGAATCTGAGAAATGTTTTAAGTCAGACCGGAGAGAGTGATTACGAAAAATACGTTCAGTATAGAAATGTAGTAGATCCACTTTTGGAAATGCCGCAGATATATCATAAAGAGATTCAGGGGATAACAATTTATTCGGGAAATATTGATGTGGAGCATGGTTCATCTCTTGTTCCAATGGAAGCAATACAAGGAGAAGAATGGGCAGAGCAATTAACTGACAGTTCAATACTGGAATGGTTTGTACAACGTGGTGCTAATAAGAAAATCGTTGTTGCAAGAAAGTTTTATGACGAAGATGATATCACGGCAGTGCTTGCAATGAAGCTGGATTATTCTGTAATGCTGGAACCATTTACTTCATTACTGAAGAATAATACAGGAGGGATTATTCTTGATGAAGACGGAAATGTGATATATTCCAGTTATTCTATGGATGAAGTATTTAGACCAAAGTCGCCGGAGTCGTTAGAGTATTTACAAAAGAACTATGTGTGCATGGGGCAGGAGATGGAAAATACGGGATGGTATTTTTATTTGTATCGTCCTGAAAAAATTATTACAAAGTCAGCATATATACTTGGTTTGCGTAATATTCCGATTATATTATTATGTATCGTTTTATTGGTTGTTTTAGGGTATGCATTTTCAAAACGACTGGTTTCTTGTCTGGAACGATTGACAGAGAATATGAATCAGGTTCACCGTGGATTTCGTAAAGTAACAGTAGATAGTGATTCTAAAGATGAGGTCGGAACGCTGATCCGTTCTTTCAAACGAATGATGGAAGAATTAAATAAATTAATATCGGAAGTGTATGAAGCTAAAATCGAGCTTCAGCATACGGAGATGAGAGCGTTGCAGGCACAAATCAATCCACATTTTTTGTATAATTCGTTGTCTATTATTAACTGGAAAGCAATAGAGGCAGAAGAGGATGAAATCAGTAAAGTGACCTTGGATTTGTCCACGTATTATCGAACCAGTTTGAATCGTGGTGAGACAATGACAACGGTTGAAAATGAAATCCGAAATATCAGGGCATATTTGAATATTCAATTAATTATGCATGATAATAGTTTTCGGGTTGAAGAGGAGATCGATGAAAGTTGTTATCAGATAATGACACCCAAATTGATTTTACAGCCGCTTGTAGAAAATGCGATAGATCATGGACTTGATCCTCTTGAAAAAGAAGAAAAAGTTCTCACGATCCGTGTGAAAAAAGAGGAAAATCAGGTTGTATTTCAAGTTCAGGATAATGGAAATGGGATGCCACAGGAAAAAGCAGAACAAATACTGGGAATTCAGTCTCCTGGCTATGGCGTTCATAATGTCTATGAAAGAATTAAGCTGCTATATAAAGAAAATGGAGCAATGCGAATTGTGAGTGAAGAAGGAAAAGGAACTATGGTAGAAATTCGGATTCCGGAAAAGCAGGAAATGGAATACGAAGGAAGAATTTAGGATGGAAAGGGAAGAAGATAATGAAGTACCATAGATATAATAAAAAGACAGCGAGAAAAAGATTTCCCAATAAACAAAGAATGAAAGTGATTGCAGGATGCACGGCATTGTGTATTGCTTTATTAGGAGAGAGCTGTCTTCCTGTATCAGCGGATCAAAATAAGAAAGATTTAAAGACGAGGGTGCTGGAGCGGGCGGAACATTCTGCGTATGGTGCATATCCGGAAACCGTTACATATACACTTGGGAAAATCGCGGGGACAAAAAATTCAAACCTTCCGGTGGGAGATACTTACGAGAATAACGCATATACAAGATATTTGAAAAAACTGCTGAATATTCAGAACAAGGACGTTTTTGAGTTGGAGGATGGAAGAACCTATGAGCAGGCTGTAGAAATGGCAATTCAGGATAAAGAAATCCCGGATGTTCTTGTAGTAAAAGGATTGGATACATTGAAACAACTGGTAGAACGGGGAATGGTGGAAGATTTGTCCTCTGTATATGAGGAATGTGTAACATACCGAATTAAGGAAATGTATGAGAGCTATGGAACAAGCGTCCTGGACTCGGCTACATTTGATGGGAAGTTATACGCATTTCCAGATACGGTGATAGATCATGGCTCCACGCTTTTGTGGATCAGAAGTGACTGGATGGAAGAGCTTGGGCTGGCAGAACCGACAACAATGGATGAGGGGATGGAAATCATTCGTCAGTTTGTAGAACAGGATATGGCAGGAGATAACAAAACAATTGGAATTGCATGCAGTACCGATTTGATGTCAGAGAGCAGTTCAACCTACGGAGTTGATCCGATTTTTACAGAAATGGGTTCAATGCCGGGAAAATGGATTTTGCAGGATGATGGAAGTGTTGTATACGGATCTGTGACAAATCAGACAAGAGATGCATTGGCATATTTACATGAGTTGTATGAAAATGGAATCATTGACTCTAGATTTCTTCTTAGAAAGACAGAAAATCTGGATCAGATGATTGCAGATGGTACCTGCGGGGCTGTTTTTGGAAAATGGTGGGCACCGAATAATCCGTTGAGCAGTACAAGCCGGGCAAATGAGTCCGCTGTCTGGAAACCGTATTTGTTGACAAATAAGAAACAGGTACAAACGCTGGAATCTTATAAAGACTGGCTGTATGTGGTGGTAAGGAAAGGATATGAACATCCGGAAATCGTAGGAAAATGCATAAGCGTATTGTTTGATTATACAAGATATCAGGATAGAAATGCATCTGAGATTAACGATTATTTTTCATTAAATGTGGATCCGAAAGCCAGACCGATGAACATCAACGTAGATTATTGGGATGGCCTGTATCGGACAACAGAACATATTCAACAGGCATTAGATGGAACAATAAAAGCAACCAATCTGACAGGGATTGAAAAAGCCTATTATCAGACGTGTAAATCTTACATGAAAGGGTATTTGACGACAGCAACTGCCTGGGCATCTTATGCATCCCGTATGCAGGCAGTACCGCTTTTGGCAAAATCAGAATCAGGACGAGGAAACCAGCCATTGTCTATGGGAGATGCAGATGGGGAAATTCCGCAGACATTGCAGGAACTGGAACAGGCAACATTTTTACAGATTGTCTGCGGAGAAAAGCCACTCTCGTATTTTGACGAATTTGTCCAGGAATGGTATAGTTCTGGAGGGGACAAATTGACCCAGGAAGTACAAAAAGGATATGATGGAAAGAATAAATAAAGTCGAGCAGCCGCGAGACTTGGCGCGTGATTCTGGTCAGCGTAAGCTGACACATTCTTTACAGAATCACTGCGCATCCTCGCGGAGCGTTTATCTCAGTCGGAGATTGGACTCCCACTGAGACAATTTGCTGTTACTCACCACCTGAAAGAGGTGGGAGTCTTCTCGACTGAGATAAAAATTCTCATATTTAACAGGAGTGGGAAATGAAGGGAAAAGTAATATTGAAAAAAATCGGGATAGGAATAATCACGGCAGCATTATTATTATCTCAGCCAATGCAACTGGTGTATGCGGAGGAAGAAAATAATCCAGAGGCAACAGAAGAAGCCGCGGATGCGAATCCGGAAGAGAAGACAAAAGAGCAGATCGCAGCCGAGGAGGCTGCAAAAAAACAGGCATCTTATGACACACCGGTAGATACAAATGGATTGGAAAACTGGCCGACAGGGCCGAATGTATATGCAGCGTCAGCAATTGTCATGGATATTGATAGCGGAGCAGTCCTTTACGGGAAACAGATAGATGAAAAACGATATCCTGCAAGTATTACAAAACTGCTTACTGTATTAGTTGCATTGGAAAATGCAAATCTGACAGATAAGATTACATTTACAGATGAATGTCTAAATTTTTTAGAGTGGGATGATGCAAATATCGGAATGCGTGTCGGAGAAGAGATTACGCTCGAAGAAGCACTTTATGGGGTGTTACTCGCATCAGCAAATGAAGTTTCTTATGCAGTTGCAAAGAATGTCGGGGAAAATCTTGGCATAGGTTATGATGGATTTATTGAATTAATGAATGAACGTGCTCAGGAACTTGGATGTAAAAATTCGCACTGGGTTAATGCAAATGGTCTTCACGACGAAAATCATTATACAACGGCTTACGATATGGCACTGATTGCATCAGCAGTCTATCAGAAAGAAGATTTCCAGAGAATCGAGCAGACGTTGGAGTATAAACTGGGCAAGACAAATCTGGTAGAGGAAGAACGTATTCTGGATCAGAACCATAAGATGCTCTGGCCGGAAAACTATTATTATTATCCATATGCAAAAGCCGGAAAAACAGGATATACAGACCAGTCAAAGACAACGCTTGTAACGATGGCGGATAATGGAAATATGAGACTGGCAGCGGTCGTGCTTGGGGATTATGGCGTGGATGCATATGAAGATACGAGAAATATGTTTGAGTATGGATTTGGAAACTTTCGAAAAGTTATGCTGTCCGAACAATCAAAGTCGGAGGATATTGAAAGTTTTGCAGATAGTAACGCATACATAGTCTTGCCGGAAGCAGTTGATTTTACAAATGTGGACTGTGAAATTCAGTTGTCGGATACTGACGGTAATAATGCCGATATGGCAACAGCAGTATACACTTATCGGGGAAATATTGTAGGAAAAGCAGAAGTTAAGGTAAGTGATATTTACAAAGAAAAACAGAGTGCAGCGGTGACAGAGAAAAAGGATTCGAAGAAACCGGCTCAGACAGAAGCAGCAAAAGATGGAGAAATTTCTTGGAAAGGGTACCTGCCATTGATTGTAATGGGAGGCATTACAATAGCAATATTGTTTGTGTTTTTACCAATTTGGCTGCATCTTCAGAGGAAGAGAAGGAAGAACCGAAGAAGAAGGTAAAACGGATAAAGGAATAATCAGGGGCAGATATGAGTGGTGTCATATCTGCCCCTGATGGGGTATGTGCTATTTTGCATTTACTACTTGTGCAACTTTCTCTTTGTCAGGATTTGCTATGATTCCTTTGTCAGTTATGATTGCAGTAATTAATTCATGAGGAACAACATCAAACGCCGGATTATATACTTTTACTCCTTCCGGAACTGTTCGCTTGCCAAAACCACAGGTTATTTCTTCCGCACTTCGCTCTTCAATCGGGATATCGTCTCCGGTCGGTGTGTTCATATCAATTGTTGAAACCGGACCTGCAATATAAAATGGAATATTATGATGTTTTGCTAAAACAGCAACGGAATATGTACCAATCTTATTTGCGGCATCTCCATTCGCCGCAACTCTGTCACAGCCAACAATTACTGCGTCAATTTTTCCTTGTTTCATTACCATTCCAGCCATATTATCTGTAATAACCGTAACATCAACACCGGCTTGATTTAACTCCCATGCTGTTAAACGGGCACCTTGTAATAAAGGTCTTGTTTCATCTGCGTATACCTTGAAATTAATGTTTCTTTCTTTTCCTAATAACATTGGAGATAATGCTGTTCCATAATGTACGGTTGCCAGTCCACCGGCATTACAATGCGTCAATAATGTCATGCCATCTTTTAACAATGTCAATGCATTTTCACCAATTGATATGCATGCATTCTCTTCGTATTTTTCAATGTTTATAGCTGTTTCTTCCAATGCCTTCTGGCACACCTCATTTGATTCATCAGCATATTTTTCTCCGGTTTCTTTCATCCTATCTAATGCCCAAAACAAGTTTACTGCCGTAGGTCTGGAAGTTGCCAGATATTCGATGGTTTCTTTTAATTTTTTATGATATTTTGCGGTACTTTCTTTGACATGTTTCTGCATTTCTATTGCAACGCCATAACCTGCTCCAACCCCAATCGCAGGTGCTCCTCTGACACAGAGCATTTTAATGGCATCCCACATTACCTGTGCGTCTCTGATTTCCATAAATTTCACTTCTTCAGGTAATAAAGTTTGATCTAATACTTTTACATAAGTTTCTTTCCATTCTACTGGTTTGATCATACCACTCATCTTTTACTCCTCCTAATGTTTTTGTGACCGACAAGATATCCTGTATTTTTTCTCCCATTAATTAAGATAATTCTAGCATAAAGGTTTTGAAAATAGAAGTGCGTGGGTTGGTAATAGAAAAATTTGTCGAGGAAAACAACAAATATCCTTGTCAAGCCCTTGACGAAACCTCGATTTCTCCGTATAATTTACACTGTGAAATTTATAAAAACTATGAAAAACGATGACGAAGACAGTAGGGAATACCCGAAAGTTACAGCGAGCCGGAGATGGTGTAAGACCGGTACGAGTAAGACATTCTTGAATATCACTTCCGAGTTGCAATTGATGAAACAGCAGATTGATCAATAGATTAGATGGAGTAGCAATTGCCGGAGTTCCACCGTTACAGGAACGCATATGAACATAGCAGAAAAGCTTTGGAGTATGTTGTAACAGGTGGTTTATAAACGAAGATTTAACCCTTCGTCCTATTACAAGGACGGAGGGATTTTTTCATTATTAAGAGAAAGGAAGAATAATATGTATCAGAAAGTTTCTACAGACATGAATTTTGTCGAGCGTGAAAAAGAAGTTGAAAAGTTCTGGGAAGACAATCAGATTTTCCAGAAGAGTATGGAAGAAAGAGAAGGAAGTCCAATGTATACATTTTACGATGGACCTCCGACAGCTAATGGTAAACCACATATCGGTCATGTGTTGACTCGTGTAATCAAAGATATGATTCCACGTTACCGTACAATGAAAGGTTATGAAGTTCCTCGTAAAGCAGGATGGGACACACATGGTCTTCCGGTA
The DNA here is from genome assembly GCF_022487435.1 of Mediterraneibacter sp. NSJ-151. Classification (NCBI taxonomy): domain Bacteria; kingdom Bacillati; phylum Bacillota; class Clostridia; order Lachnospirales; family Lachnospiraceae; genus Mediterraneibacter; species Mediterraneibacter sp. NSJ-151. The sequence goes on from NZ_JAKVPP010000001.1 coordinate 139,405, forward strand.
GAATTGGAAGTTGAAAAAATGCTTGGACTGGATGGAAAAGATCAGATTGAAAAATATGGTCTGGAGCCATTTATCAACAAATGTAAAGAGAGTGTCTGGAAATATAAAGGAATGTGGGAGGACTTCTCAAGTACAGTTGGATTCTGGGCTGATATGGAGAAACCATATGTCACATATGACAATAATTTTATCGAGTCTGAATGGTGGGCATTAAAAACAATCTGGGATAAGGGACTTCTTTACAAAGGATTTAAGATCGTACCTTACTGTCCTCGTTGTGGAACACCGCTTTCAGCACAGGAAGTTGCTCAGGGATATAAAGATGTCAAAGAACGTTCAGCAGTTGTTCGTTTTAAGGTAAAAGATGAGGATGCATATATTCTTGCATGGACAACAACACCTTGGACATTGCCATCAAACCTTGCACTTTGTGTGAATCCAAAAGAGGATTATGTAAAAGTAAAAGCAGCAGACGGATATACTTATTATATGGCAGAGGCATTGCTTGACACAGTACTTGGACGTCTGGCAGAAGAAGGTCAGGCAGCATATGAAGTACTTGAGAGATATAAAGGTAAAGATTTGGAATACAAAGAGTATGAGCCATTGTATCAGTGTGCAGCAGATGCAGCAGAAAAACAGCACAAAAAAGCATTTTTCGTTACATGTGATGAATATGTAACATTAACAGATGGTACAGGTGTTGTTCATATCGCACCAGCATTTGGTGAAGACGATGCGAATGTAGGAAGAAATTATGATCTTCCATTTGTACAGCTTGTAACAGAAAAAGGTGAGATGGCTGACAGTACTCCATTTGCAGGATTATTTGTGAAAAAAGCAGACCCGGAAGTACTCAAAGATCTGGATGCTAAGGGATTGCTGTTCGATGCACCAAAATTTGAGCATAGCTATCCTCACTGCTGGAGATGTGATACTCCACTGATTTACTACGCTCGTGAGTCTTGGTTTATCAAGATGACAGCTGTTAAGGATGATTTGATCGCAAATAATAATACAATCAACTGGATTCCTGAAAGCATTGGAAAAGGACGTTTCGGTGACTGGCTTGAAAATGTTCAGGACTGGGGTATCAGCCGTAACCGTTACTGGGGAACACCACTGAATATCTGGCAGTGTGAATGTGGACATATGCATTCAATCGGAAGTATTGAGGAACTGAAGTCTATGTCCGACAATTGTCCTGATGATATTGAACTGCACCGTCCATATATTGACGATGTAACAATTAAGTGTCCAAAGTGTGGTAAAGAAATGCATCGTGTACCGGAAGTAATTGACTGTTGGTTTGACAGCGGATCAATGCCTTTCGCACAGCATCATTATCCATTTGAAAATAAAGAGATTTTTGAAAAACAGTTCCCGGCTCAGTTTATTTCAGAGGCTGTAGACCAGACTCGTGGATGGTTCTATTCTCTGTTGGCAATTTCTACATTGTTGTTCAATAAAGCACCTTACCAGAATGTAATCGTACTTGGACACGTGCAGGATGAGAACGGCCAGAAGATGAGTAAATCTAAGGGAAATGCGGTTGATCCGTTTGATGCATTACAGCAGTACGGAGCAGATGCGATCCGTTGGTATTTCTATGTTAACAGTGCACCATGGCTGCCAAACCGTTTCCACGGAAAAGCCGTTATGGAAGGACAGCGTAAATTCATGGGAACATTGTGGAACACATATGCGTTCTTTGTATTGTATGCAAATATTGACAAATTCGATGCTTCAAAATATACACTTGAGTATGATAAGTTATCCGTTATGGATAAATGGCTGTTGTCAAAACTGAACACATTGATTAAAGCAGTGGATGACAATCTTGCAAACTACAAAATTCCAGAGAGTGCAAGAGCACTTCAGGATTTCGTAGATGATATGAGTAACTGGTATGTAAGACGCAGCCGTGAGCGTTTCTGGGCAAAAGGAATGGAACAGGATAAGATCAATGCGTACATGACATTGTATACAGCACTTGTAACAGTTTCAAAAGTTGCTGCACCAATGATTCCATTTATGACAGAGCAGATTTATCAGAATCTGGTAAGAAGCGTAGATCAGACAGCTCCAGAAAGTATCCATCTTTGTGATTATCCTGTTGTAAATGAAGATTACATTGATACAGAGCTTGAAGCAAATATGGAAAATGTACTCAAACTTGTTGTAATGGGACGTGCCTGCAGAAATACATCTAACATTAAGAACCGTCAGCCAATCGGACAGATGTTTGTGAAAGCAGAATTCACATTACCTGAATTTTATCAGGAAATCGTTGCAGATGAGTTGAATGTAAAGAATGTTAAATTTACAGATGATGTAAGAGACTTTACTTCATATAGTTTCAAACCACAGTTAAAGACAGTTGGACCAAAATATGGTAAAATGTTGGGTGGAATTAAGAAAGCTCTCGATACAATAGATGGTAATGCAGCAATGGATGAATTAAATGCGAACGGTTCATTAAATCTGGATGTAGACGGTCAGGAAATTACATTGTTCAAAGAAGATTTGTTGATCGATACAGCTCAGATTGAAGGATATGTATCAGAAAATGATAATGGAATTACAGTAGTTCTTGATACAAATCTGACAGAAGAACTTCTTGAGGAAGGATTTGTAAGAGAGATTATCAGTAAAATCCAGACAATGCGTAAAGAAGCTGGATTTGAAGTTATGGACAAGATCCGAGTTACTTATACAGGAAGTGAAAAAGCAGAAAGCATTTTTGCTAAATACGCAGAAAGCATTAGCAGTGAAGTGCTTGCTGAGGAAGTTACAAAAGCAGAACCAGCCGGTTATGTAAAAGAGTGGAAGATAAACGGCGAGCAAGTTACAATGGGAGTTTGGAAAGAGGGGATGTAAAACCATGTACAGCAAAAGATTTGAGAAGGAAGCATTTAAAGCGGCAGTAAAAGAGAATGTAAAAACATTATATCGTAAAAAGATTGAAGAAGCTTCAAAGCAGCAGATTTTCCAGGCAGTATCATATGCAGTAAAAGATATTATCATGGATGATTGGTTTGAGACACAGAACAAGTACGAAGAAGAGAATGTAAAAACAGTATATTACATGTCAATGGAATTCTTGATGGGACGTGCGCTGGGTAACAACCTGATCAATATGACAGCATATACAGAAGTAAAAGAAGCTCTGGATGAAATGGGAATCGATCTGAACGTGATTGAAGACGAAGAACCAGATGCAGCTCTTGGAAATGGTGGCCTCGGTAGATTGGCTGCCTGCTTCCTGGATTCTCTTGCAACATTGAATTACCCTGCTTACGGATGTGGAATTCGCTATCGTTATGGAATGTTCAAACAGAAAATTAAAGACGGATATCAGGTGGAGACACCAGATAACTGGTTAAAAGAAGGAAATCCATTTGAACTTCGTCGTGAAGAATATGCAAAAGAGGTTCGCTTTGGCGGAAATATCCGTTTCGAGAAAAATCCTGAGACAGGACGTGATGAGTTTATTCAGGAAAATTATGAATCAGTACTTGCAATCCCATACGATATGCCAATCATTGGATACGGAAACCATGTAGTAAATACATTACGTATCTGGGATGCACAGGCAATTGTTGATTTCCAGCTTGATTCATTTGACCGTGGAGACTATCACAAAGCAGTAGAACAGGAAAATCTGGCAAAAACAATTGTTGAAGTACTTTATCCTAATGATAATCATTATGCAGGAAAAGAGCTTCGTTTAAAACAGCAGTATTTCTTCATTTCTGCAAGTTTGCAGGAGCTGATTGCAAAATATAAGAGAACAAATAGTGATGTTCGTAAACTTTACGAAAAAGTTGTTATTCAGATGAATGATACACATCCAACAGTTGCAGTACCTGAACTGATGCATCTGCTCATCGACCAGGAAGGTCTGACATGGGAAGAGGCATGGGATGTTACAACTAAGACATGTGCTTACACAAACCATACAATTATGGCAGAAGCATTGGAAAAATGGCCAATCGACCTCTTCTCTAAACTGCTTCCACGTATTTACCAGATCGTGCAGGAGATTGATCGCCGTTTTGTAAATGAAGTAAGAGCAAAATATCCTGGAAATGAAGAAAAAGTACGTAAGATGGCAATTCTCTGGGATGGTCAGGTACGTATGGCTAACATGGCAATCATCGCAGGATTCTCTGTAAATGGTGTTGCAAAACTTCATACAGAAATTTTGAAAAACGAGCAGCTGAAAGATTTCTATGAAATGATGCCAGAGAAATTTAACAATAAGACAAATGGTATTACACAGAGACGTTTCCTTGCTCATGGTAATCCACTTCTTGCTGACTGGGTAACAGATAAGATTGGTGACGGATGGATTACAGACCTTGCACAGATTTCAAAATTGAAACCATATGCAGAAGATGAAAAAGCAAGAAAAGAATTTATGGATATCAAATATCAGAATAAAGTCCGTCTTGCAAAATATATCAAAGAGCACAATGGAATCGATGTAGATCCACGTTCTATCTTTGATGTACAGGTAAAACGTCTGCATGAGTACAAACGTCAGTTATTAAATATTCTGCATGTTATGTATCTGTATAATCAGATCAAAGAGCATCCGGAGATGTCATTCTATCCAAGAACATTTATCTTTGGTGCAAAGGCAGCGGCAGGATATCAGAGAGCAAAAGAGACAATCAAACTGATCAACTCAGTTGCAGATGTTGTAAACAATGACAGAAGCATCAACGGAAAGATCAAGGTTGTATTTATCGAAGATTATCGCGTATCAAACGCTGAGTTGATTTTTGCGGCAGCAGATGTCAGCGAACAGATTTCTACAGCATCAAAAGAAGCTTCAGGTACAGGAAACATGAAGTTTATGCTGAATGGTGCTCCAACACTTGGAACAATGGATGGGGCCAATGTGGAAATCGTAGAAGAAGTTGGTATTGAAAATGCATTTATCTTCGGATTGAGCTCAGAAGAAGTTATCAACTATGAAAACAATGGCGGATATAACCCAACAGATATTTATTTCAATGATTGGGAGTTGAAACGTGTTATTGATCAGCTGATGGATGGAACATATGCAAAGGGTGATCATGAGATGTATAAGAACCTTTACAATTCACTTCTGAATACACAGTGTACAGACAGAGCAGATACATACTTTATCCTGAAAGACTTCAGATCTTATGCAGATGCTCAGAAGAGAGTGGAAGAAGCATATCGTGATCAGGACAGATGGTCAAAGATGGCAATGTTAAATACTGCATGTAGCGGTAAATTTACATCAGACCGTACAATTGAAGAGTATGTAAAAGATATTTGGAAATTGAAGAAAGTAACAGTTCCGTCTGGACAGCCTGAATAAAAGAAGAGGCGATTTATATGTATAATAATATTTATGGTTACAGCTACAGCATACCGGCAGAGGATCCATTTACAGGAATCGGAATAGGAATAATGATGTTTTATATCATTGTAATGCTGTTGATAGGGATTATTTCCCTTGCAAGTTATATCCTTCGTGGTATAGGATTATATACAATTGCAAAGCATAGAGGATATGAGTATGCATGGCTTGCATTTATTCCATTCTTTAGAATATATCTGCAGGGAAAATTGAGCGGAGATATCACATTTAAGAACAAAACAATGCGTGATACAGGAATCTGGCTTGCAGTCATTCCGCTTATGTACGGCGTTGTGGTTTCGGTCATCTATGGAGTGATGTGTTTATGCGGAATGCTTGCAATATTTAGTATGACGATGCATGTAAGTGCAGGAAGAATTTTGATTCTTATTATTCTGATCATACTGGCACTTGCTATAAGTCTGGGATATAAGGTCCTTTATAAGACTTTGCGGGTAATGGTCAATTATCAGATTTACCGCAATATGACATCAGGAAATATGGCTGTAGCACATGCGGTGCTCGGAGCACTTTTACCATTGTATGAGTCTATTTGCTTCTTTGTGATGAGAAATCGCGAGCAGAGCAACAATAACGAGACTCATGATGCAGATTCCACAGAGGATACAGAGGAAGAGCAAAAGACAGAAGAACCGCAAGAGGAAATGCCGATTGCAAATGAAGCAGTATCATTAGATACTGGAGATTCTGATGAGGTCGCATCAGACAATGAAATAACAGAACTTTAAATATGGAATATATTAGGACAGCCCTTCATATCATATGATATGGAGGGCTGTTCTGATGAAAAAAGAAGAGATACAACGGAAAATAAAATTCTGGGCATATTTCCTCATAATCCTTATTTTATTTCCATATGTTATGACCGTGTTTATTCATGGGGCGGATATGAAAACAAAATGGAACCAAAATCAAAATTTTGTAAAAGTAAAGCAGGCAGATATAAAAGGCGAGGAAGAAATCATAGAAGTTCCCTGGAATGAATATTTTACAGGAGTGCTATCAGCAGAAGTACCGGTTTCGGCAGAAAAAGAATTTATAAAGGCGCAGGCGGTTGTTGTGCGGACAAAATTGTATCAGATAAATGAGGATGCAAGACAAAATGGAAGAGAAGCTGTATTTGAGGAACAATATTTAACAACGAAAGAAATAGAAAAAAAGCAGATGAATGCTCAAGATGATTCTTATTATGAGAGGCTTATACAAGCTGAGGAAGAAACAAAAAAGCAAGTGTTGTATTATCAGGGGACATATGCATATGTACCGTTTCATCGGTCTAGTAACGGAATGACGAGAAGTTATCAGGAAGTTACAGGGCAAGAAGCATATCCTTATTTGACGGCAAAAGAGTGCCCGGAAGATGAAGAGGCAGAGGATGAATTACAAGTACGGACTATATCGTATCGTGAGGTACAGAAAAAATGTCAGCCATTTTTGAAAGCGGTGGAAGAAAAGGATGCAGATAAGCTCTATAAGTTTTCGGATTTTAAAATAGAAGCTTATGATTCTGCCGGATATGTGTTGCAGATGAAAATAGGAAATACCATTTGTAGCGGAGAGCAATTTAGAGAAGCACTGTCACTCCCATCGAGTTCATTTTCTATAAAAGATGTAAAGGGAGAATTACAGATTAAAACAAGCGGTAATGGACATGGTTTGGGAATGAGCCAGTGGACAGCGAATCAGATGGCAAAAGAAGGAAAATCGTATAGGGAAATTCTGCAGTATTTTTATGAAGGGACGGAAGTTGTGGAGCAGACAATGGAATAAAATCAGTAAATAGGTATAAGAATTCATTTATCTGGTAAAAATATAGCCAGAGGTGATGAATATGAATAATAAAGAGAAAGCTTCATTCTGGAAAAAAAGAAGTGCAGCAGTTGCAGTTGTCATCTGTTTTGTTGCAGTGATTGCAGGTATTGGTAGGTATACATTTCGCAATTCTGAGGACAAAATAAAGCAGCAGGTGAAGAATGCTCAGGAGGAAACAAAAGGGACAGAAGAAAAAAGTCAGTCAGTAGGAACAAGTGATATTGTGCTGCCTGAACAAGAAGCAAATACATCTGATACAGAAGAGGATACAGATGAAAATGCGACAGATAATAATGAGAATACAGCAGATAATAATGAGGATGCTTTGCAGGAAACAGAAACATCGGCCAGTACGTATAATGTCTGGTTTGATGAAAATAGTCTTCTGGAATGGCCTGCAAGCGGTGCAACATTAATTGGTTATAGTATGGATCAGACGGTATATTTTCCAACGCTGGAGCAATATAAATATAATCCGGCAATAATCATAGGCGGACAAGTTGGAGAAGAGATTGGGGCGGCAGCACCAGGGATTGTAAGTAATATCGAACAGACTGCCCAGACTGGCGTTACGGTAACGTTGGATATGGGAAATGGGTACACAGCGGTTTATGGACAGTTGAAGGAAGTGCCGCTACAGATTGGAGATTATGTGGGAGCAGGAGAATTGATTGGGTATGTGAGTGAACCTACAAAGTATTATTCGATGGAAGGAGCAAATTTGTATTTTGAAGTGCAAAAGGATGGTGTTCCGGTGAATCCATTGGATTTTATGGAGGGGTAGGGTTTATTGATTCACTTGGGTGGCCTACGCAGTCCTTTTGAAAATTATTATATATGGACTTCTTACTCAAGTTCCGTTCGTTAAGAAGTAGATAAGAGAGCTTATATTTGCTAAGAACAAAGAAATTGAATTCAAACTCGGCTCTGTGAGCCTCAAACATGTTCATTCAATTTCTTTAACGCAAATATAAGCTCTCCAACTACTTCTAAAACTCTCTCCAAATTCGCACGAAGTCCGTATATAATAATTTTCGAAAGCCGTATAACGGCACAGGTAGTGAATAGATAGAAAGAAGATACTAGAAACTAGATGAAGTTGGAGTTGTAGCTTTCTAGCGTCTGATGTATCTATATCCTGAGGTTATTTGCTTGTACAGATGCCTTTGTGGCAATCGTTGTATCTGCACTGGCTTAATATTCGCTGTTGCAGATACTTTTTTTGAGACCGATGTATCCGCAACTTACTTTTCTTTAAACTTGCAGATATTTTTCATCCTGTCTGTCATGTACAATTGCATCTACATCTTGCTTTTTCTATGCCTTGCAGATACTCTCTAGTAAAAATGTGCATCCTCAATTTGCTCTTTCTATGCTTCACAGATACTCCTCATCAAAATTTTGCATCTTTAATTCCAAAAATCCATTATCTCAGATATCTTCCCCAATATCCTTTGCGTTGCTAGTTACTTCACAACTTGAGCCAATACATTACTTACTAAAAAATTGATATAAGAAATTCGAGCGAATATGGAGTGAGCGTTGGAGACACTTAGAGCGTAAATTTTTGTGTTAATGAATTTGAACGAACATGTTCGAAGCTGCGTAGCAGCAAGTTTGAGTTCAAATTCATTTGCTTTTAGCAAAAATCTACGCTCTTATGTGTCTCCCGCTCATGGAATCTGAGCACGAATTTCTTATATCAATTTTTTGTAAGGAACGTATCCCCACCCAGTGAACTAAACAGCAACTTTAGTTCCACTTCTTTTTATAAATCAAATACAATGGCAATCCCACAAACACCATTCCACCAATCATATTTCCAAGTGTGACAGGAATAAAATTGTGCAGACTGTTTAGTGGTGTGAGAGTGGCAATCTGCTCAGCTGTGATGCCGTAAGCATCTTTAGCCTTTGCAACATAGTCGGGGTTAGCAGCTGCCATAATACCAGCCGGAATATAAAACATGTTTGCAACGCAGTGTTCGAAACCGCCAACAACAAATGCACATATCGGGAAGAAAATTGCCCATACTTTTCCGGCAATATCTCTTGCAGAAGTAGCCATTAAGACTGCAAGACAAACAAGGATATTACACAAGATTCCGGATGTGATTCCCTGAACTGGTGAAATAGCAAGTTTTCCGACTGCAACTTTAATTGTGTAAGCACCGAGCAGACCGCCCGAATAGTTCAAGTTTCCGCTGAATACGATCAGAATGTCAACGCATAGAGCACCAATCAGATTACTGAAAAATACAATAATCAGGTCACGGAAAAGTCCTCCCCAAGTTACACGTTTGTCGAAAACATCCATAACAATAAGACAGTTTCCAGTAAAAAGTTCTCCGCCGAGAAAGACAATGAGCATCAGACCTACAGGGAAAATAGTACCGGCAAGAGCTCTGGCAACTCCGACATTTTCTACAGCGTGTGCAGCTGTGCTACTTGTTGCTCCGCCGAATGCGATAAATGCACCGGCCATGATGCCGAGAAGAATCATCTTGCCAAGTGGAAGGCGGGTTTTATTTTCACATGCCTTGATACTTAGGTCGATGACTTCGGCAGGGGTATTAAAGTGATTGTCCATCAGTATTTCCTCATTTCTTTAGTTTTTTATCAACTGTATGTTAAATAATTAACGGAATTATTCTATACTAGAAAATACTGGAACGCAAGTGTTTGGCGCAATGTTTCCCGATAGATACAAAATAAAGCTAGTATTCTGATGGATATAAAGCAAAACTATTATTTCAATGGATACAAAGCAACGCTATTATTTTGAAGATGCAGCGTCAGCATCGATAACAGACTGGATCTGCTTCATAAGACTATCGTAGTTTTTCTGCTCGTTGATGCCGCCAAGTAATGGCTCTCCAACAATATTTCCGTTTCTGTCAACGAGGATAGTAGTTGGGAAAGCTACAATATTTCCGGCATATTTTCCGAGTTCAGAATTTGAATCAAATGTGAGGTTGCGGTAAGAAGCCCCCTGTTTTTCTAAGATTTTTTTAGCTTCTTTTATTCCATCCTGATTGTCATCCAGAGTTTCTGTGTTGATGCCAACTACTTCTCCGCCCATTTCCTTAAGTGTTTCGTTTAATTTGTTAAGCTCAGGAAGTTCTGCTACGCAAGGTTTACAACCGCTGAACCAGAAGTTTACAACTGTAACAGCATTTTTTGAGAAAAGACTTTCATCAACATCGTTTCCGTCAAGATCTTTTCCGGCGAAACCACTGAAGACACTTGAAGAAGAATCGGATTTATCAGAAGCAGATTTATCGGAAGCGGAAACCTCTTTTTCAAGTTTCGCAATTTCTTCCTCGATGCCACGAATTTGCTCAATATCTTTATTTAATATGTCAAGTTCTTCTTCAGTGAAGCTATCCTTGTTTGCTTCAACTGTTTTAGCAAGAAAATCCCCATAGTTTTCATCCGTTTCGCTGGCAGCAGCATCCTTATTCATAAGACCAAAGAATTTGTTCCAGGCATCCTGATGCTTGGCAAAAAGCTCATTTTCCTGCTGATAAAGAGCATCCAGGCGTGCGTTGAGGTCATCGGAAGAGTCTTCTTTTGTAGTAGCTGCTGTGCTGCTTTGAGTAGATGAACTGTTTTTGTCTGCATCAGAGCTTTTGCTTGTGCATCCTGAAAATGTTAATACCATTGAAAGTGCCATTGTTGTTGCAATAAGTTTTTTGAATTTCATAATTAAAATCTCCTTGTTTTTATATTATTATTTTGAACCGAAATGTTTTTGTATCGGTTGTTTTAAAAGTTAATTGTTTGTATTCTTCTTTGTGGATTTATTACTAAATCCGTATTTATAACAAAGTGCGTCTGTAGGACATGCTTTGATACATTCGCCACATCGGATACACTCTGGATGATTAGGGCTCTCGACTACATTTACATCCATTTTGCAGACCTTACTACATTTCTGACATCCTACACATTTATTATTGTCTACGTTTATTTTAAGGAACGAAACTTTGTTAAAGAGAGAATAAATCGCTCCAAGAGGGCAGATCCATTTACAAAACGGACGGTAAAATAAAATACTAAGGATGATAACAATTGTAAGGATAGAAAATTTAAATGTAAAAAGTTTTCCAAGTGCACTTCGGATGCCGGCATTTGTGATAGAAAGCGGAAGTGCTCCTTCTAATACGCCCTGGGGACAAATGTATTTGCAGAAAAATGGGTCACCCATGCCAAGCGAGTTTGTTACAAGGGCAGGGAGTAGTATAACAAAAACGACAAGAATAATATATTTTACATATCGTAAAGGTTTTAATTTGGCTGTGGAAAATTTCTTTCCGGGGATTTTGTGGAGCAGGTCCTGAAACCATCCGAACGGACAGAGGAAACCACAAATAAATCTTCCAAGCAGAACGCCCATTAATATAAAAAATCCTGTTATATAATAGGATATTTTAAACTTGGATGAACCGACCACTGCCTGAAAAGCGCCGATCGGACAAGCTCCTGTAGCCGCCGGACAGGAGTAACAATTCAGACCCGGTACGCAGGCTGTCTTGACATTTCCCTGATAAATAGTTCCTTTGAAAAGGTTTGGCAGATGAATGTTGGTAAGCAGTGTTGCAGCTGCTTGTATCCATCCGCGGAAGCGGCTTAAAGTTTTTGAGATTATATTTTTGTTCTTATCCAATTCCGACACACTCCAAACATAATTTTATTGCTTTGCTAAGTACAACTGCGGCTTCACCACGGAAAATACCATAGAGAAACATGATAATACCGACACAAAATAAACCGAGCTGCGACCATTTTACTGACTTCAAAATAAAACTCCTTCCTTTCATTTGATGATTTATTGACCTTTCGATATTCGCATTATACAATAGAGGATGTAAAATTTCTGTTAAGAAAATGGAGAAGTTAAATTGAGAATATTAATAGTCGAAGATGAAAAGAATTTGTGTGATATGATAGGAAAAAGCCTGCATAATGCAGGGTACGAAGTGGATCTGTGTTACGACGGTGAGGATGCATTGGAGATGATCTATGCAGAAAAGTATGATCTGATCGTATTGGATCTGAACTTGCCAGGAGTGGATGGGATGGAGATCCTTAGGGAACTTCGGAAGGAAAATGAGGAGACAAAAGTATTGATACTTTCTGCAAGAAGTCAGATTGCGGACAAGGTGGACGGGCTCGACGCAGGGGCAAACGATTATATGGAAAAGCCATTTCATTTACAAGAATTAGAGGCGCGTGTAAGAAGTCTGACAAGAAGAAAATTTATACAGAAAAATGTTTGCCTGGAATGTGATGGGGTGAAGTTTGATACGCGGGAACGAATGGCGTACGCGAATGGAGAGAAGGTGGCACTTACCAGAAAAGAGAACGGAATCCTGGAATATTTGTTGCTGAACCAGGGCAGACCGGTGAGTCAGGAAGAGTTGATAGAGCATGTATGGGATTCTTCGGTGGACAGTTTTAGTGGCTCTATTCGTGTGCATATGTCTTCTTTAAGAAGAAAGCTAAAGGCGACGCTTGGGTTCGATCCGATTGTAAATAAAATCGGTGAGGGCTATAGGATAGGAGGAAATTTTAAATGAAAAAAATGTCACTCCAGTGGAGACTTACAATCATTACAACACTGTTGATTGCTATTATATGCGGATGCCTGACGCTTCTTTTATATAAGAATGGAATTTATTATATTGATTCATTGCAGGATACGGTAAATAGTCAAAATACAAATCCGGATGAATTATATATTGATATTCCGGATGATGAGTGGGATGATTTTGCAGCGAAATTTTCCATGAAGGTGTACGACAGCAAAGAAGATTATAGGAAGAGAAGTCTTTTGATCACAGTGCTCATAGCAATGTTTGGCGGAGCTGTGACTTATTTTATAAGCGGACGTGCATTGAAGCCACTTCGGGATTTCTCAAAATCTGTTGAAAAAGTGCAGGCTCAGAATCTTACAGACTGTACAATTGAAGGTGGAACTGTTCCTGAGTTGGACAGGCTGAGCGTATCATATAATAAAATGCTCTTAAGATTGTCCGAAGCTTTTGAAGTGCAAAGACAATTTACCGGAAATGCAGCGCATGAGCTTCGAACACCGTTGGCCCTTATGCAGGCACAGCTTGATATTTATAATTCAACAGAGCATCCGGCTAGTGATGAGCAGACAAAAGAAACAATAAAAATGATGACAGAGCAAAATGAGCGTCTTAGTAAATTAGTAAGAACTCTGTTAGATATGAGTGAACTTCAGACGGTGGCACGTAAAGATGAGATAGAACTCAATTCTCTTATCGAGGAAGTGTTAGCGGATCTTGAGCCACTGGCACAGGAAAAAGAAGTAAAGCTGGTAGAGGAAAGCGAAGAACTCGTTATGACAGGGAGCGACATTTTGATTTATCGCATGATCTATAATCTCGTGGAAAATGCGATTAAATATAATCATGTTGGTGGGCAGGTACTGGTTAAAGCGGCTCAAAAAGATACGGATATCGTGATTGAGATTGAAGACACAGGAAATGGGATATCCGAGGAGTTTAGAGAAAGAGTATTTGAGCCATTCTTCCGTGTAGATAAATCAAGAAGCCGCGCGTTAGGCGGAGTCGGACTTGGACTTGCAATGGTGCGGGAGATTGTGCGCGTGCATGATGGAAAGATATCAATAAAAGAAAATGAATATGGTGGAACGACGTTTGAAGTTGTGCTGTAGCGGCGAGAGCCGGTAGGGACGGGGTTTAGTGGTTCTTTGCATGAGCCGGATGGGGACAACGCAAAAATATATTTGTATCAGTCGTCCAAGATGTTTTGGAAAGTCCATCACAGCAAATATGCTTGCAGCCTACTATGATGGGACATATTATTGAATGGTATTACAATGGTATTGCAGGAATTATCCCAGAGGAGCCTGGATTTACAAAAGTAACGATTAAGCCATATATGCCAAATACAATGAATCATTTTAGCTGTTCATTTAAAACACCTCAGGGGGTAATAAAAGTGTCTGCACAAAGAAATGGAAAAGAAGTGGAATTGAATGTAGATGTGCCAGATACAATTGAGTATTTAGTGGATCGAAGTAATTTAGATTAGTAAAAACCGGGAAATCAGCATTTGTCGATTTCCCGGTTTTTTCGTTAAAGCTTGATCGTACGATCCTCAATACTCGACTGAAAACTTGCCTGCACTACACGTATTGCATTTACAGAAAATTCATCGGCGGCGTTTGCCCAGTTATTTTTTTCTAATTCCCGGACAAATTCTCTGATAACACCGGATTCTCTTTGATCCATATTTGTCATCATTCGATCCAGATCATAATAAATTTTATCACTGCGGTCAGTACTGATCTGAATGGTATGTTCGCTATTGTCATAGATACGCATCAGACCTTTTGTTCCAAAGATAACAGTGGAGTTATCTTCCTCGCCATAGTCGGTCCAGCTGGCATTCATGGTACCGATGACACCATTTTCCATCTTAAAAATACAGATGGCATTGTCCTCCAGTTCGATCAAATTTCCGGAAGAATCTTTTTTATCCAAAGTCAAAATTTTTGCGGTTACTTCTTTAATCTTTTGACCTAACAGATATTGCATCAGATCAATTTTGTGAATACCGAGATCTGCCATAACTCCAAGGCCGGCGATTTTCTTATCAAAGAACCAGATGTCTTTTGGCATGTCATCGGGATCCGGACCGGCAAGCCAGCGTTCTGGACCGCCATGACAGAAAGAGGTCTTAAAGCTGAGTGGTTTTCCGATAATTCCCTGTTCGATTAATTCTTTGGCGCGTACATGACCTGTGTTAAAACGCTGATTCTGTCCGATCATAAGAAAACAATTCATCTCTTTGGCAACGCGAAGCATCTCTTCACATTCTTCTACGGTACGGGCCATCGGTTTTTCACAGAGAACATGTTTTCCGGCACGCATGGCCTGAATACTGACTTCTGCGTGGGTATTGTTTGATGTACATACACTGACCGCTTCAACTTCCGGGTCTGAGAGCATATCATCGATTGAATCGTAAACTTTCCCACCATACTGCGCGGCCAATGCTTCAGCTGCTTCTTTTCTGGCATCGAAATATCCAATGATCTTGGCATGGATATTTGAAGCGTACTCAGGTACATGACGTCTTTGAGCGATTTTACCACATCCAATAATTCCAACTTTTACCATAATGATTTCCTCCTGAAAAATTTTAATATAAACATATTACGAGATGTGATTGTGTTTTGAACCAATCATTTAGCAATGGGTTTATCTGTAAATGTTCTGTATATATCATAGCATTTTTTAACATGAGATAACATATAAAATGGGGAACAAATTGTATTGAAAAGTCCAAAGGCGTTTGAGTCGATTCGTTTTCAAGATTATGAAAATGTTGATGCAGAAACATACTATATCAAAAAAGTAGAAAGAGAACGTGAGGCGAGACGTGAATATAGAAAGCGTAAAAAAGAAAGTGCAGATATTCATGAGTTGTTCATGTTGGACATTATGAGGGAGGGGATGAAAAATGGCGATACACGCTTATTCCGATGATTATCTAACGTCAGCGCAGAGAATATTGGGAGATATGTTGGATTTTGCAGTAAATACTTATGATATGGATATTGACAAATTTTTTGAAATGTTTTTAGTTTCGGATGTGTCGAGGCAGTTTGAGACCGGAAATCCTACTTATGTAGCAGGAAAAACGGGATGCGAGTTAGTTAAAGAGATAATCCGTGATTCTGGAATTTTGATGGAAGATTATCCAGATGAGATGTACCTGGATAAATCTCCGGAGTATTGGGCTGGATGGGCGTTGGCATATTATCAATGGTACTATGGTAGGACATTTTCAAAAATTTACAGAGCAGTGTCTATGAAAGAAATTCGGAGGATGTATGAGGTGTATCACGAAATGGATCTTGTACATTTTGTAGAGCGGTTAGACGAGTTGTGGAATATATGTTATCCAGAAACGAATCTGAAACGAATTCGTAATCTTTCGGGATTGTCGCAACGGGAATTGGCAGATTTGTCAGGGGTGTCTGTGCGACAAATACAACTTTTTGAACAAAGACAGAGAGATATCAACCAGACGAGGGCTATTGACATACTGAAATTGAGTCGTGTACTTGGATGTAAGAATGAAGATTTATTAGAAATCTAATGAGTGGACTGCTTTAATATTTATTTTTAAAATAAAAGGTGCTAAAATATTCTAAAAATGAAAATTCTAAAAGATAAGGAGTAGAGAACCATGAGTTTAGTAAAAGGAATTCACCACATAGCACTGAAGTGCTGCAGCGAGCAGGAGTATGAAAAAACCAGACATTTTTATAAAGAGATTCTGGAGCTCGAAGAGGTAAGAGCCTGGGATACAGGTTGTATGTTTAATACTGGAGCAGGTCTGATGGAGATTTTTAACGATGGAGAATGTCCATTGGGACAGGGAACAATCAGACATTT
This sequence comes from Mediterraneibacter sp. NSJ-151, assembly GCF_022487435.1. Lineage (NCBI taxonomy): Bacteria > Bacillati > Bacillota > Clostridia > Lachnospirales > Lachnospiraceae > Mediterraneibacter > Mediterraneibacter sp. NSJ-151. The sequence continues at coordinate 156,102 of NZ_JAKVPP010000001.1, forward strand.
TGCACTTGCAACAGACGATGTAGACGCATGTGCCAAAAAAGTAAAAGAGGCTGGATATGAAGTGTTCATAGAGCCAAACGATATTGTAATTTCGTCAACACCGGAGTTCCCTGCAAGAATTGCTTTCTGTAGAGGACCGGTTGGAGAAGAGATTGAGTTCTTTCAGGAAAGATAAGAATTGAGTGCAGAATAGATACGCTCAATATAATTGGAAACATGAGTGCTGTTACATATTGCGAATAATACAATTCGTGAAGTGACAGCACATTTTCATTGCAATATGCCAGGCTATATGCTATCCTAAATCAACACAGATGATATTCGTTCATCTGTAAAGAAATCTATAAATCAAATCGGTATTTCAATTCATAAGCTCAAATATTCGAGCAGGTAATCCGATGAAACGAACAAGACAAAGACTGAAAAAATATACAGGGACTTTCATAAGGAAAATCTATGTGATACATTATATATATATTTAGGAATTCTTGTATCTTTTGACAGTTGTGTTGTCACAAAAGAGAGGAGAATTCAATGAAAAAAGCAAGTAAACAAAAGAAACAAATCTTATGAAATGGATGCGTTTTTTCGGTGGGAGATGTGAGGAGGATTTTAAGAAAATGGCAGAAAAGGATGAATATATCGGCGAGGCGTATGAAGCATTAAAAAATATGAGTGAAGATGAAATAAAGCGAATGGAATACGAAGCTCGGCAAAAGGCAATCCGGGATTATAATTCTTATATGCATAGTGCTGAGAGACGTGGACTTAAGAACGGACTTAAGAACGGAATTAAGATTGGAAGAGAAGAAATATTGAAACAGCAAGTTGAGAAGAAACTTGCCAAAGGCAAGAGCCTGGAGATAATTGCAGATGAGTGTGAAGAGGAAATTTCTGTTATTCGGGCACTTATTAACGAGATAAGAGCAGAGTAACAGGAGCCAGACGGGAGCCGGATAGGGACGGAGTTTAGTGGCTTTTTTGCTACGCAAAAAGCCACTAAACTCCGTCCCTATCCGGCTCCCGTCTGGTTCCTGTCTGACTGGCACAAAAAGAGGGCAAGACTTTCATCTCACCCTCTTGGAAGTGTCAAATATTAGCCGAAATATCTCTTAAGCAGTCCTTCGAAAGCTTTTCCGTGTCTAGCTTCGTCTCTTGCCATCTCATGTACTGTATCGTGGATTGCATCCAGGTTAGCAGCTTTAGCACGTTTAGCAAGGTCAAATTTACCAGCTGTAGCTCCGTTCTCAGCGTCAACTCTCATCTCAAGGTTTTTCTTTGTGCTGTCTGTTACGACTTCTCCAAGAAGTTCTGCAAATTTAGCAGCGTGCTCTGCTTCTTCGTAAGCAGCTTTTTCCCAGTAAAGACCGATCTCTGGGTAACCTTCTCTGTGAGCAACTCTTGCCATTGCAAGATACATACCAACTTCTGAACATTCTCCTTCAAAGTTTGCTCTTAAATCAGCAAGAATGTCTTCGCTAACACCCTGAGCAACTCCTACAACGTGCTCAGCAGCCCATTCTCTTTCACCTGTCTGCTCTTTGAATTTGTCAGCACCAACACCACAAACTGGACATTTCTCTGGTGCAGCATCTCCTTCGTAAACATATCCGCATACTGTACATACAAATTTTTTCATAATTTTGTTCTCCTTTTCTTAAAATGAAATTTTGGTATAATTAAGACCTTTCATAGTTATAATTCGCAGAAATCTGTGAGTTTATAACTATTTTATGCAGTCACCGCATTTACCATAAAAAATAGTGTTACTGGATTCTATAATGCCATCGAAATTCGTGGCGGCTGCCTTGTTCATCTGTTCGATTTCCTTCATATCCAGGTCAAGGTCAAGAACCCGTCTGCACTCAGTGCAGAAAAAATGATTGTGTGGCTTGACACATCCATCAAATCTGTCGGCTCCATCTGGAGTGGTGATTTTCAATGCTTCACCAATGTCCGTAAGAAGATTCAAATTCCGGTATACAGTTCCAAGACTGATGTTAGGATAATCTTCCTTTACATGCAGATAAACCATGTCGGCAGTTGGATGCTCTTTAGTCGAGGCCAGATACTGTTTGATGGATTCTCGTTGTCGGCTGAATTTTAATGTTGCCATGGGAATCCCTCCTTAAAACTTAAACAATAATAGTAACAATTACTGTAATTAGAATATACAATTATTTGAGGAAAATGTCAATACTTTTTGAAAAAATTTAATATAAATTTTTATGAAAATGAATATAAAGAATAGTATAAATTTAGATAATATATTACAAAAATATTACATAAAACAAGGAAAATATGAAATATATGTAAAAACAAGTCGTAAAACATAAATGGAAAAACCTGGTAAAGCATTGACAAAACAAGATGTTATTGCTACAATACAAACGTAACTAAAAGTTAACAAATGTGTAACAATTAAAAACTTCCTACAAAAGATAAAGAAAAAACAGTAAGGAGGTTTTAGATGAAACAAGTACACATAAAACAAAAATTGATTGCTTCTGCAATAGTTGGAGCATTGATGATTCCGGGGAGTGCAATGGTAGTAGATGCAGCAGATGCAGATGAAAATGTAAATGTAGTATCGCAGGTTGCAGGAATCGATCAAGTTACAGTTGCAACAGTAACGGCAGATGTGCTGAATGTAAGAGCCGGTCAGGGAACCGATTTTCAAATTTTATTGCAAGTTTTAGAACAAGAACGTTATGAAGTAACAGGGGATTCAGTAAATGGATGGTATCCGATTACAGTAGGGGATGTAGACGGATGGGTGTCCGGTGAGTGGATCACGACTGAGAAAGTGGACAAAGATGAATTTGCAGAAGAGGAAAAACAGGCACAAAAAGATAGTGTGGGGACGGCACAAGAAACGGTTGCGTTACAATCTTCGTCATATACAACAGGACAGCAGGTTATAGATTTTGCTTGTCAGTTTATTGGAAATCCCTATGTATGGGGAGGTACAAGTTTAACTAGTGGTGCAGATTGTTCAGGATTTGTACAGTCTGTATATGCAAACTTTGGGATAAGTCTTCCGCGAACCACATGGGATATGGAAAATGTCGGATATGAAGTATCATATGAACAGGCACAGCCGGGTGACTTGATTCTTTATGATGGTCACGTCGGCTTGTATATGGGTGATGGAAATATTGTAAATGCAATGAATGAAGCAGATGGGATTGGTATATGCACGGCAACGTATGCGCCAATTGTGACAGTGAGGAGAGTATTATAGATATCAAGAATGGTGCGGAGAAAAACTTCCGCATCATTTTTTTACATTATTATAGGAAGAAAGTATATCAGAATCACTGCGCATCCTCGCGGAGCGTTTATCTCAGTCTGAGATTGGACTCCCACTGAGACAAATTTGCTATTACTCACCAGCTGAAGAGGTGGGAGTCTTCTCGACTGAGATAAATATGTGGATAACTTAGCCAAATAGCTTATCCACACTATCAACATGAAAAATAGTGTAATATACACCGACTTTTACTGAAAAATAGAAGATTATTCACCAATTCTCAACAGATTATCAACAGGGAAAGGAAAATTTTTCACTGGTATACCCCTGATTTTTCACATGAAAAACCGAGTTATCCACAGAAATTCACAAAGTTATCCACATTTTGTTAATATGTTGGGGGAAAATAGTGGGTAACTAGTACATGAACAACTGTTTGGAGTTAGTTATGTGAAAAAGTATGACAGTAATGAGGTATTTGTGTGTAACAGGGTGAATTTACAGAAAGTTTATAAAATAATAAGACAGGAAAGATTGTTAAAAGTTCTCCAATGGGAAAATGGCGAATGGCAAAATGCACAAAAAAACAGAAAAACGTCGAAAATCTTGAAAATGGAGTTTTCAACTTATTCACATTGAAAATTCGGAAAATGGTGGATAAATTAGAGATTTCCTCATAGTTATTCACATTATCCACATTAAAAACCCACATTTATGTGAATTACTTTTAATAAAAAAAGAACAGATGTTTTGGTGCAAATTATGAAAATGCATTTTTGTCGAAAAAAAACAAAAAAAGAATTGACTTTTAAGATGTCTAAAATTTATGGAAATTGAAGTGACAATTCAGATATTTGATACATTTTTAGAGTTGCTAAATTCAATGTATGGGATTATAATAGGAAACACGAAACAATAAGGAGGAAATTGAAAATGGCACAGATTACAAGAGCTACAAAAATCGGCGAACTGTTGAATGTATTTCCAGAATCAGCTCCAATCTTAATGGAAATTGGAATGCATTGTCTTGGATGCCCATCTTCACAGATGGAGTCATTAGAAGAAGCAGCTATGGTTCATGGTATTGATGCAGATTTACTTGTTGAGAAGATCAATGCAGCAATGACAGCAGCAGGAAAATAAATTAAAATGACTAAAATAAAAATGTCCGAAATTCTTCAAATCGAATTTCGGACATTTTTTTGCTTAAAAATAATGATTACATCATAGCAGATACGATAAATGAATATCTGTTATTAGCTAAGATGTGCCAGTTTCTGTACGGCATCGGCTGCTATCACAATCTCACAGTGTTCTTCAAGGAATGCGAGAATCGTAGTAGATACCTTCTCCGGAGAACCATATTCAGAAAGCATGTTACAGACTTTATTAAATTCATTTTTTGTATGCTCTGACTGCGTCAGTGCCAGAATGTAAATGCCATCGCTGTTGTTATCACGATACAAAGTATTAGCACCATGATAAAGAGAACCGATTAACTGTGCCATTTGAATGACCTGGTCGATATCGTCAAAGGAATATAATTTGACATTGAGTGGAACAGGTGCATCTTCTGCTGTTTTTTTCTCTTCCTGTTCTGATGATGTAGCAGATACGCTGGCAGCAGCGCCCTTTACTTTATTGAGTAAGTCTAAAAATTCATCTGCACCTTCAAGCTTATTCAATGTTTCAGGAAGAGGAAAATCATTCTCCCCTGCAGACGTGAATTTTGAAAAACGGGTATCCAATTCTTCCGGGTCTTCAACCTTTGTAATAATAAGTACAATTGTGTCAGCAGAAGTTGGAATTGCTTCTATCATCAATGGAATATCGTCAGCTTCAAAACCAAAGTCAAATGATGCCTGTTGCATCATATCACGAAATAAGGACTTGGCTTTTTCTGTACCATATGCAAGTTCACTTAGTTTCAAATGGCGGGCAGCCAAATCGGCATGTGTCAATGTACAACGAATCTGGTTATCGTTAATTTTTTCAATTTTCATATGATCACATCCTTACATTTATATATTATTTCTCATGATTAGTATAAACAAATCTTTTTCGAATGTAAAGAAAAACACAAATATATTACTTATCAACAAATCCACAGCACTTATGAACAAAAAACACATTGAAATATGGGAAAGATGTTCCTATAATGGCAAGTACAGAAGATAGTATTTCGTGATAAATAAATTAATATACGAGAGGAGGCAAGAATCATTTCGGGAAATACAATTAGAATCGTAAGATCTAAATTCGGATAACAAAAACATTTCATAAACATTTCAGTCAAAAAATCTATTCGAAAAATACGAGCAACTATTCAGATTAAATTGGAAAGTTGCATATTCTAAAGAATTCGAGTCCTGAGTTCTAGGACATGTACACAACTAATAATTAAAAAAGAGAAAGTCATGGTACGGTTCGTACTATCTTTTGGACATATCATCTTGCGGCATGTCACACACCTAACCTCCGATATACAGATGATATATATAAATGCATATTTATCAGAACCGACATGGAAAGGAGCAGAGTCAAAAAAATGGATTTAAGTAATGGAACGGTATATACAGAATTATATACAGAATTGGAAGGATACGAAAGGAATGGCGTCTGTCTGTTGATGGAAGGAAGTCATGTCAGCCCGATGAAGGTAGTGAGAGAACTAATGGCCCGGGAAGAAGGCAGTTATATGCGGGATTATGAGATGAATGCAGATGGATATATCGAATCCTTATCTTTTATCAATGTAACAAAGAAAAATGAAACTGAGAATGAGCATAAACCGTCGTAAACCCCTTTATTTCAGACAGTGTAATATGGTATAATGAAATCTGATAGGAGGTACGCCATGGACGAAAGAGAAAGACGCCAAAAGCGTCAAGTTAAGAAAACCAGACGACCGGTACAGTCAGGTAGAGGCGGAAGAGCCGGAGCGGGGTATCCAGAGGCAGATGCGCAGAGAAGAACTTCAAACAATGTGAATAGAGCAAGACGTAATCGTGCGAGACGCAGAAGAAGACTTTTTATAATCAGAGGAATAATATGTATTATTTTAGTTGTCGCAGTGGGCTTGGGATTCATACTTTATCACAAATATGGTTCATCTAAAGAGAAAGCTGATTTGAAAAATTATTATGGAATTAGTGATAAGAATGAGTTGGGTGTCACAGTAAACAACAAAGTAATCAAGAATAGCGATGGGAATGCGGTAGGCAGATTGATTGACGGTGAAGCGTATGTGGAATATTCTGTTGTCAGAGATTATATAAACGAACGTTTTTATTGGGACCCGAATGAGAACATTATGCTATATACATTACCAAACGGCAATGTTTCAGTTGAAGTTGGAAGCAAAGATTATACAGAAGTTACAGAGAAAAAAAGTGAGACGTATACAATTCTGAAGACAGAGGGAAGAACAGCATATATAGCCGTTCCATTCATCCAACAGTATACGAACATGGATTACAACATATACAAAACCCCGAATCGTGTTGCAATTACAAGTAGCTGGGGAGAGATTGAAAGTGCGATCGTAAAGAAAAAAACAGAGGTGCGTTATCAAGGCGGAGTGAAGAGCCCGATTTTGACAGAAGTGAAAAAGTCAGATAAAGTAACCGTGCTGGAAGATGAAGATGGCTGGAAGAAAATAGCAACGGAAGACGGATTTGTCGGATATGTTAAGACAAGAACGTTAAAGAAGATTCAGAAAGAAACGACAAAAAGAGATTTTGATGAACCAAAATACACGAATATTTCTGTAGGTCATACGATTAATATGGCATGGCACAATGTTGAAAATGAAGATGCGAACAGTTATGCATTAGAAACAATTGCATCTACAAAAGGGCTTAATGTGATAGCTCCTACTTGGTTTAAAATTGCAGATACCGATGGAAATCTGACATCACTTGCAAGTTCAGATTATGTTAATTATGCACATCAGGTGAATCTTGACGTATGGGCTACAGTCAGAGATTTTCATGGTGGAATCAATAGCTATGATGAGACTTATGAAGTATTAAGTTACACTTCAAAACGTGAGAATCTGACGAATCAGATTATTGCTGCAGCACTTCAGACAGGAATTGATGGAATCAATCTTGATTTCGAATTGATTTCAACAGAATGTGGAGAGCATTATATTCAGTTCGTGAGAGAATTGTCAGTAAAATGCAGACAGAATGGATTAGTATTTTCAGTAGATAATTATGTTCCGCAACCATATAATGAGCATTATGATTTAAAGGAACAGGGAATTGTCGCAGATTATGTTGTAATTATGGCATATGACGAACATACAGAAGGGTCTTATGAAGCAGGTTCTGTATCATCTTATAATTATGTGAAAGATGGAATTAAGAATGCAGCAAAGAGTGTATCATCTGATAAGCTGATAGCAGCAGTTCCATTTTACACGAGACTTTGGTTAGAAACTCCGAAGACTGATGCTGAATTGGCATCCGAAGAGGGAACTGAAGCGGCAAATTATAAGAATAAAGTAAGTAGTACAGCATTAGGCATGGATGAAGCACAGCAGGTAGTTCAGGATGCGGGTGCACAGACTGAATGGGATGATACTACAAAGCAGAACTATGCACAGTGGAAAACGGAAGATGGAACCTACAAAATTTGGCTGGAAGATACAAAATCCCTGGAGGAGAAATTGAAACTGATCAAGAGTGATAATCTTGCAGGTGTTGCAGAGTGGAAGCTTGGTTGGGAGAATTCTGATGTTTGGGATATGATTCTGCAGTACGTAAATTAAATAAGTAAGAAAGAGACATCCTTTTTCTGCATATATTTTAAAAGTAATATATGTGGGAAGGGATGTTTTTTTGAAGTTAAATTATAAAGAAATAAAGACAAAGGGTAAAACAGTACTCGTGATAGTCTGTTTAATGGGAGTTGCAATTGGGAGCCAGATTATCGGGACAAAGTTTTATGAACATGTTATAAGTAAAGTAGATGATATGCAAAATAATAGTCAGAATGCAGAAGATATGGGAAGTGAAACAAGTGTAGAGAGCACACAGATAGAGAATAAAAAGGTACAGATTGTGCTGGATAGTGGGCACGGGGGAAGTGATCCGGGAAAGATTGGGATTAATGGCGTACAAGAGAAGGATATCAATCTTATGATTGCAAAGAAAGTAGAATCCAAATTACAGGAAAAGCAAATTGTTGTGATGATGACCCGGACAGATGAAAGGGGACTGGCAGACTCAAAAGTGGAAGATATGAAAACAAGAGTAGATATAATTAATGAAAATAAGCCAGTGTTGGCAGTTAGTATTCATCAAAACAGTTATGAGCAGGAAGGAATTTGTGGGGCACAGGTTTTCTATTATACACATTCAACGGAAGGGAAAAGTGCAGCAGAATATATGCAGAATAGTTTATTGAGTGTAGACGCAGATAACAAAAGACAGGCGAAAGCAAATGACACTTATTACATGTTGAAGCGTACAGAAGTTCCGCTCATCATTGTGGAGTGCGGATTTTTAAGCAATCGGGAAGAAGCGGAAAAATTAAGCACAGATGAATACCAGGAAAAGGTTGCAGATGCAATTTGTAATGGAATTGAAACATATCTGAAAGATATAAGTTAGAAATTTGCATTTTTTCTGTAAATATTAGTAGAAAGTTTGCCCGATAGACTGCTTTTTTAGAAGATGCATATTTTTTTTTACTATGAAAAATGGTATAATAAAATTTATGGAAACGATAATTAGAAAAGTAGATAAACATAATATTGACATGAAGATTATGCAAGAAGCAGGAGAGATTCTTAAGAAGGGCGGTCTGGTAGCGTTCCCAACAGAGACGGTTTATGGTTTGGGGGCGAATGCGCTGGACGAGGAGGCAGCGAAAAAGACTTATGCAGCAAAGGGCAGACCTTCGGATAATCCATTGATCGTGCATATTGCAACTTTAGAAGATTTGGAGAAGGTAGCTAAGAATATTTCGAAAGACGTAGAAGCACTGGCTAATCGATTCTGGCCGGGACCACTGACGATGATATTTGAAAAGACAGATATCGTGCCATATGGAACAACAGGAGGATTAGATACAGTGGCTGTCAGAATGCCAAGTGACCCGATTGCGAGAGAATTAATTCTGGCAGGAGGTGGATTTGTATCGGCACCAAGTGCGAATACTTCGGGACGTCCAAGTCCGACGACAGCAGAACACGTAAGTGAAGATTTGAGCGGAAAGATTGACATGATTATAGATGGAGGAAGCGTAGATATCGGATTGGAGTCTACAATTCTTGATATGACGGTCAATCCGCCGATGATTTTAAGACCCGGTGCAATTACAGCAGAGATGTTTGAAGAAGTGATCGATCATGTAACGATTGATGATACAATTCTTGGAATAGAGACAAAAAAGGCACCAAAGGCACCCGGAATGAAGTATCGTCATTATGCACCAAAGGCTAAATTGACGATTGTAGAAGGTAATATCAGGGAAGAAGTTCTGGCAATCCGCCAGCTTGTGTATGAAGCAATCAGACAGGGCAAGCACGTTGGAATCATTGCAACGAACGAAACAATTGCGTATTATACAAATGGTGTGATCAAGAATATCGGAAGCCGTGAAAATGAAGAAACGATTGCGAGAAATCTTTATGCAATCCTGCGTGATTTTGATGCAGAAGAAGTAGATTTAATCTACAGTGAATCATTTGCTTTGCAGGGGATAGGAAAAGCAATCATGAATCGTCTTGAGAAGGCGGCAGGACATACAAGAATCTCAGCACAGGCAGTTATGAAATATCAGAAGTACAGACGTATTGTATTTTTGAGTGATGCAGATACATGCCGTGGACCAATGGCTGCAGAGATGCTCAGACACAAAGATTTATGCCAGGAATATGCCATTGATTCCCGTGGGCTGGTAGTATTGTTCCCAGAGCCGGTGAATCAAAAAGCTGAGGCGGTTATGAAAAGCGCACAAATGACGATGGAAAATCATACAGCAACTGCATTTTCAGAAAATGATGTTGCAGAAGATATACTGATATTGGCAATGTGTGAGAGTGAAAAAGAAAAAGTACAGTCAGAGTATGGTGAGGCTGCGAAAGTCTTTACGCTCAGTGAATTTATCGGTGAAGAATCGGAGATACCGAACCCGTATGGTCAGCCATTGAACGCATATGGAGAATGTATGGAGAGGCTGACAGAGACAATCGATAAACTGGCTGAAACCTTAAATAAAGACGCGTCTTTTGAAGAAGTGTAAAACTGGGAAAAACAGGAGGGGAATATGTCAACAAAACGAGATGATTATATATCATGGGATGAATATTTTATGGGGGTAGCTCTGCTTTCCGGACTTCGTTCAAAGGATCCGAATACACAAGTGGGGTGTTGTATTGTAAGTCCTGACAATAAGATTTTATCAATGGGTTACAATGGACTTCCAAGAGGTTGTTCAGATGATGATTTTCCTTGGACGAGAGACGGAGAAGATCCGTTAGAAACAAAATATGTATATTCAACACACAGTGAGCTCAATGCTATTTTGAATTATAGCGTCGGCAGTCTGGAAGGGGCGAGAATGTATGTCTCTCTGTTTCCTTGTAATGAATGTGCAAAGGCAATCATTCAGTCAGGAATTAAGGAAGTTATTTATGACTGTGATAAATATGCCGATACACCAAGTGTGATCGCATCTAAGCGTATGATGAGCGCAGCAGGTGTGAAATTCTATCAGTATCATAGAACAAACAGGGAAATAAAGATTAATTTATAATAAAGAACATAAAGAAGATGTCAGCAGCATATAGATATTTCAGGAAATGAGAATGGTGTATCTAAATTGTTTAGTGGATAACAATTGGGTAAAATAATTCTGGACGGAGGTATGGTATGCTTCGTAAGCTGGCATCTTTTTTTGTGACATTTTTTATTCGTGCGCTTGTTGGAGGAACACTGATCTTTTTTATAAATCATTATGTGTTACCGGATCAAACATCGTTAAATGTGGGGATTAACGCAGCTTCGTTGGTTACAAGCGGGGCGCTTGGAGTACCTGGGGTATGTCTGTTATATAGTATCTTAATTTTTCAAAATTTGTGAGGATTTCACAAAAACAAAAAAGATGAAAAATCTATCTGGACAAATAAAAAATACACGTTTATAATACGATTCACACAGTAGTTATCACATCTGCTGTTTCATTTCAAATCAATCTGATTTGGATATTTCTAGGGATTGGATGAGCAAGTATATCATTCAATTATCAATTATGAATTCCGTTGCATATTTCGCAACAATGTTTCAAGTTGAATTAATCAAAGTAAAATACGGACAAACTCTATAGGACTATAGGTGTGGTGTGTAGAGAGACAGGAGGACAAAGTGTATGTAAAAAATGTTGTAATTTGTGATTCTCAAAAACAATATTCGGAAAATCTGTTTCAAGTATTAACAAAGAGTAAGTCACCGGAAGTACAGTTTTATCTTTTCCACAGTATGCAGGACGCGGAGCAATTTGCAAAAGAGAAGAAGATTTATGCATTGCTGACAGGAGAAGAATGTCCAAAAGAAAAAAGAAGGCAGATTCCGGCGGTAAGGAAGTTTGTGTTAGTACAAGATAAAAGGAGTGCATTGGAAGACGGAGAGATTGGTGTTTATCGATATCAGAGTGCAGAAGCAATACGTGCGCAGATGTTAGAAAGAAGAGTTAAGAGAAAGGAGACGCAGAGAAGTACAAGAGCACGAAGAGGAGGACAATTGATCGGGGTGTATTCTCCGATTCATAGAATTGGCAAGACAAGATTTGCTCTTGCACTGGGAAAGAAATTAGCGGAGCGAGAACCGGTATTGTATTTGAATCTGGAAGGATATGCGGGTTCGTCTTACTATTTTACCGATTCAACAGAGCAGACACTGGCAGATTTGATTTATTATCTGCGTCAGGAAAAGGGAAATCTCGGGATGCGGATCAGTATGATGGCAGGTCAGCTTGAGAAGTTAGATTATATTAAACCGATGCCATATATTTTGGATATGCAGGCGATACAAAAAGAGGAATGGTTACAATTATTTCAACAGATTTTAAATCAGTGCATTTATGAGAAGATTATTTTGGATTTGGGAGACAGTGTGAATGGTTTGTTTGAAATTTTGGAGGCATGCCATACTGTTTACACACCATATATCGAAGAGCGGGCAGCAATGACAAAGCTTGCAGAGTATACGGAAAATTTGCGTAAAACAGGAAAAGAACAGGTTTTGGAGAAAACGATTCAAAAAAGAATGAGGTAGAAGATAACGTGAATATACAAGAAGAACAGCTATATGAACGGGTGATGGAACGGATAGACCTTACAAGAGAGATGGAGGACGAAGAATTATCCGAGATTATCTATAGTGTGTTACAGGAATTTTCGGAGGAAGAGTATTTGCCATTGAAAGAGCAGATACGGTTGAGCAGACGATTGTTTCATTCTTTTCGTAAATTGGATGTGTTACAGGAGCTGGTAGAGGATGATTCAATCACGGAGATTATGATTAATGGAAAGGATCACATATTTGTGGAGAGGGACGGCAGAATAGTCCGCTCTGACAAGACGTTTTTATCGCAGGAAAAATTGGAAGATGTGATCCAGCAGATTGTATCAGGAACGAATCGTTATGTAAATGAATTGTCTCCAATCGTAGATGCCAGACTGGAAGATGGTTCACGTGTGAATGTTGTGTTGAAACCAGTGGCTTTGAATGGTCCGATCATGACGATCAGAAAGTTTCCAAAAGAAAAGGTGACGATGAAACAGTTGGTTGAATGGCAGAGTATCACAGAAGAGGCGGTAGAATTTTTAAAGATGCTTGTCAAAGCCAAATATAATATTTTTGTGAGTGGCGGAACTGGATCAGGGAAGACAACTTTTTTAAATGCCTTATCGGACTATATTCCAAAGGATGAACGAATCATCACGATTGAAGATAATGCAGAATTACAGATAAAGGGGGTCCCGAATCTTGTAAGGCTGGAAGCGAGAAATGCGAATCTGGAAGGAGAAGGAGCGGTGACAATCAGAGATTTGATCAAATCGGCACTTCGAATGCGACCGGATCGTATCGTAGTTGGAGAGGTAAGAGGAGATGAGACTGTGGACATGATATCATCGGCGATGTTGAACGGGCACAGCGGCTCTATGTCCACCGGACATTCAAATAATCCGACCGATATGTTGCATCGATTAGAAACGATGATGATGATGGGAATAGACCTTCCTTTAACGGCAATTCAGAGACAGATTGCATCTGCATTAGATATTATTATTCATTTGGGAAGATTGAGGGACAAGTCAAGAAAGGTGCTGGAGATAGTGGAGGTGTTAGGATTTGAGAACGGTCGGATTCAAACACAGACGCTATACGAATTTCGAGAGGAGGGAATGCGAGGTGGAAAGATTCAAGGAACACTGGTGAAGAGTGCGGAATTGGTTCATCGGGACAAATTGCTGGCAGCAGGATATACAGCGTAAGGAATACATGGTTGCAATTACAAAGGCTATTGTACTGGATTTGCTCTTAGCATATTTATTTTATGATTCATGGATTGCAGGTGTTGTCTTATTGCCGGTTGCAATCGGATATTTTCAGCAGTGGAGAGAAGAGTGCTGCAGGAAAAAAGAATTGGAATTCCGTATGCAGTTTCGAGATGCAATGCAGATCATGGCGTCTTCCTTGAAGGTGGGATATTCGGTAGAGAATGCGATTCGCTCCACAGAAAAGGAGTTGCAAACATTACATTCAAAGGATAGCCGTATATGTCAGGAGTTTGAACTTATGACACATAAATTAAGTATGAATCAGACTGCCGAACAAGTATTGTGGGCGTTTGCCAAAAGAGTTCAGCAAGAAGATGCAGAAGATTTTGCGGTGGTGTTTGCGACAGCCAAGCGGATGGGTGGAGACAGCATTACAATTTTAAAAGAGTCAATCCGCATGATAGGAGACAAGATGGAAGTAGAGCGGGAGATCCAGACGATGTTAGCGGCGAAGAGCTTAGAATTTCAAGTGATGTGTATGATCCCGTTAGGTATGGTACTGTATATGCGTTTTACATTTCCGGAGTTCTTATCTGTCTTGTATGGAAGTGCTGCAGGAGTCGTGTTGATGAGTGTGTGCCTGATTATTTATATAGCGGCATATTACATGGGAAGGAAGATGGTACACATTGAAGTTTAAAGAAAATCGGAATACGATGCAGAAAAAAATAGGGATAATTCTTCTTACAGCAGGAATATTATCTTTGATTCTTTTTCTTGCAGATAATCTTAAGAGTCTTCCGATGACGAAAGAAGGGATAAATTATGTGGAACGTAACAAGCAAGGTAAAGGAGACAGACAAGAAGATTTACAAGTATGGATCGGAGATGCCAAAGAACCATATACTGTCCGAATTCACGAACGGAAATATACGGAGGCAGAATTACAACGAGAACTGGCCAAGGCAGAAGTTCAGCTGGAGAAGCTGATATTAGGAGATAATAGAAGTCTTGATGAGGTTCGAAGTAATTTGAATCTTATTCGTAATATTCCTGATACGGGGATTAAAGTGTCCTGGGAGCTGGATAATTATGAAGTGTTGAATTTGCAGGGGAAAGTTCAGAATGATGATTTACCAAAGGAAGGACGCATAGTTGAACTGAGAGCTACGTTATCTTATGAGGAAATAAAGGAAATGTATTTTCTTTATGCAAGAATATTGCCACCGAAACAGACAGATATGGAAAAACTGATGTCAAATTTAAACGAAGAGGTAGATGAGCAGGACCGGTTAAGCGAGACAGAGAAACGGATGTTACTTCCAACAAGTATAAACGGGGAGGTTATAATCTGGAAATATGCAAAGAATCTACGTGCAGCAGCAGTACTTCTGATCGGTATTGTTATGGCAGTGTTGATGTATGTGTCAGAAAAACAAAAGGTAAAGGAAACACATTCAAAAAGAGAGCAGCAGTTAGCATTGGATTATCCTAAAATGATAAGTCGTTTTACACTTTTTCTTGGCGCCGGTATGACACCAAGAAATGCGTGGAATAAGATTGTCAACGACTATGAACAGGAGAAAAGACGGGCTGTAAGTGTAGAAGAAGGAAAAAGAAAAAAAGAAAAAGTTGAAAGAGAAGTATATGAAGAGATGGCATACACAATGCATGAGATGAAAGGCGGTATGGCAGAAAATGAATGTTATGAACGCTTTGGTGAACGTTGCGGATTACAAGTCTATAAAAAGTTTGGAACAATGTTGTCACAGAACTTAAAAAAAGGCACAAAAGGCTTGACTGAATTGTTGAGACAGGAGGCAGATACAGCGTTTGATGAGCGGAAAAACACAGCAAAACAGTTGGGAGAAAAGGCGGGAACGAAGATATTATTTCCAATGTTTTTGATGCTGGCGGTTGTATTGCTGATGATTATCGTACCGGCATTTTTATCGTTGCAAATATAAGGCATGTAGGATATGGAGGGACATTATGATAAAACAAATTACATTAATGGGGAAGATAAGACTACAGAAAGAAGCAGAAAAATTTAAAAACATTCTGAAAGACCAGTCGGGAATGTCGGTTATAGAATTGTTGTTGATTTTGGTCGTGATTATTGCATTGGTTCTTATTTTTAAGAATCAGTTGACAGATTTGGTAAATACAATTTTTGAAAAGATTACAAGTGAAAGTGCAGGTATCTGATGCAATGTGAAAGAACGGTATCAGGGGAAATTACAGCATTTCTAAGTTTAATTTTTGTTCTACTTATTTCATTTATTTTTGCACTGCTTGAAAGTGCGACAATTCAAACCACAAAGAATCAAAAGCGATTGGATGTGGATCGAGCAATCTTTTCAATATTTGGAGAATATCAAAAGGAATTATGGAAGGAATATGAAGTGTTTGCGTTGGATGCTTCTTACCAGTCAGGACAATACGATGAGAATCGGATTCTGGACAGGCTTGCATATTATGGAAGTGCCGGAATCGAACAGGAGATTTCGGAAATACAGATGTTGACAGATAATCAGGGACAGGCTTTCCGTGAACAAGTTCTGGCATTTATGGAACAACAGACAGGAATTCAAAGCATACAGAATATGATTGGATTATCTGCACAATGGGAAGAAAGAGAGATTGAAGGAAGTCAGTTGACAGAACAGATGGAGAATGAATTATTACAAAACGGAAGTGTTATAGAGGAAGAAGCCTCAGAATTGCTTCAGACAAAGGCATCGGGACTTTTGGCACTGGCTTTGCCGAAGAATTTTATTTTATCGAACAGATCAATATCGAAAGAACAGCAATTGTCAAGTCGTACTTTAAACGGAGGCAGAGGAAGTTTTCCAGCAAGAGTAGGAGTTGGCGGTTTAGAAGAGAGAGTATTATTTGAACAATATATAGAACAACATTTTAGTTCAGCTGTTGAAAAGAAATCAGAAAATCGGACATTGGACTATGAAATGGAATATATATTGTGCGGGAAGTCGTCAGATAAAGAGAATCTTGAAGCAGTTATAAAACGGTTGATGGCGGCACGTTTTGCATTAAACTACGGATATTTGATGGGAAGCGTACAAAGGCAGGAAGAAGCAGCGGCGTTGGCGGCTACCGTTGCGGTGATTTTACTACAGCCAGAGTTGATGGAGACAGCAAAGCAGATAATTTTAATGCTATGGGGTTTCGGAGAAAGTGTGATAGATATACGAGCACTTTTGTCAGGCAATCGTGTAGCAATGATAAAGGATGATTCAAACTGGCAATTGCAGTTGAGTTCGTTATTTCTTCTTGGAACCGCACTGGATACGCAAGAGGGAAGAGATGATGAAAGTGGTATGAAATATACCCAATATTTGCAAATGCTTTTACTTTTGAAACAAAACTCAGAGATTACGATGAGGACGTTAGACCGGGTAGAAGAAAATCTGATATATGAAAATAATCAGGGATATTTTCGTGCAGATTCATGTGTTACAAGGATGAAGCTACAAAACAAGGCAGAAATCTGGAATGGGAAAACATATCAGTTTCCATGTAAATTTGGATATGAATCACAATAAAAGTGATGAATCGTTCTTATAAACAGAGTACAAAAAACAGGCTGGTTTTGGGATTTGATACGGGTGCCTTTTCGGCATTTATAAATCCCTCAAAAAAATAAAATGTGAAAATCTTTAGAAAGGAAAATCCGCATGGTGCAAAATTATAATTACTCATCTAAAAAATTGCAGGAAAAGGTACCTGTATCAGATCCTAAAATCAGTACTGTACAAAAACAGCGGAGGAATAGAAAAAATAAAGGCAAGGATTATACGAATGGCAGTGTGACCGTAGAGGCAGCGATGGCAATACCGATATTTTTATTTGCAATATTGTGTATCGTATATATTTTAGAAATACAAAGTATTCGTTTTAGTGTTTCAGCTGCGACACAGCATGCAGGAAAACTGGCAGCAGAGCAGATTCCGATTGTGTCAGTGTTGAATCCAATCAAATTAAAAGCGGATATTGTCAATATGGTCGGGGCAGAGAGATTGGATAGAAGTATTATTGATGGTGGAAGTGCAGGAATTCATTGCTTTACTTCTTATTACGATACAGGAGATGAAGTGATACATATTTATGTCAACTATCGAGTGAGATTGCCATTTCCACAGCATATGCATGTGGGACAAAAAATCCGACAGGAGATTGAAATTAAGGCGTGGACCGGATATCCGCACAATGGATTGGATGACGAGGATGACAGTATTGTATATATAGCAGATACGGGGAGTGTTTATCATACGAATTATCAGTGTTCAGCATTACATGTACAGATTCAGTTTGTGCCCCAGTCAGCACTGTCAGGATATCGAAATGAGTCAGGAGGACGATATTATGCCTGTGAACATTGTGTACATGGCAGCACAATGTCGGGAGTTTATATTGCTGATTATGGAACAAAATATCATAATTCATTGAATTGCAGCAGTTTAAAGAGATCTATCCGTTCTGTCAAAAAATCACAAGCAGGAGGAAGGAGAGCATGCAGCAAATGTGCGAATTAAATCAGGGCGTATGGATTGTATATTTGACTTGTTTATCGGTGATTGATATTCGAACACGTAAAATTCCAATATGGCTGTTAGGTGCAGGCGGGATAACGGCAATTGTTATGCAGATATGGAAAAGTTTAAAAGGAGCGTCGATTTCTCCAATCCTTATTGTGTCGGGTGCAGCTGTGGGAATTGTATTTCTAGGAATTAGTAAGATTACGAGAGAGGCATTCGGTTATGGAGATGGAATTGTTATCCTAATTCTGGGAATTTGTTTGGGCTTATGGGATTTGCTAATCGTATTGATGATTTCATTTCTTGGTGCATCACTTATAGCAATATTACTATTAGTGTGGAATAAAGGAGCTAAAAAACAAAGCATGCCTTTCATTCCGTTTTTGTGTATAGGTTATGTTGCGGTGATATTGATGGGATAGTGCAAGTATGGGAAGAATAAAAAAATATCAAGAAGTACAGGGTGTTATAACAGTTGAAATGGCATATTTGATGCCAATTATTTTTATGGTGTTTGTGCTCATTGTTTACACCTCATTTTATTATCATGATAAACAAATCTTGATTGGTGCGGCGGCGGAAACAACAGCCGTTGGGGCACAGCAGAAGAGATGGCCGGGAGAGAGTGTGGCTGCAGAACAATTCTGCCGTGAGAGAATCGGTGGAAAGTTAATTTTATTTGCAGAAACTGAGGTTACAACATCAGTGACGAAAGAATGGGTAGACGTAGATATTTATGCAAGAAAGAAGAAAATGAAACTTCATGTCAGGCAAAGAGCACCGGTTGTCAATCCGGAAAAGAAGATTAGAAGAAAAGCAATTCTAGAAAAGGCAATAAAGAATAGCGAAAGCGAGTGAGGAAAAATATGTTTCAGACGCAATTCGAATCAAAATTAAATCAAAGCAATTTACATATTTATTTGGACAAATCATATGAAGAAGATTATCAGATTCCGATGCTTCAAAAAAATCCGATTGTTGGAATCCTGCCGGTAAGAGGTGCGGCATTAGACGGAAGAAGTAAATACACGTATCAAACAAAAGGGTTTCAAACGATGGCTGTTATTTATGAAAAGAAACCAATCCAACAACAAGAAATTCAGTTATTGGTGATGGAACTTCTTCAGATAATAGAAAAGCTGGAAAATTATATGTTAAATCCCAATTGCCTGATATTAGATCCGGAATATATTTTCTTAAATGAAAAACAGTGGTATTTTTGTTATCTTCCAGGATGGGACGGAAAACTCACTCAGTCCTTTCATCAGTTGACAGAATATTTTGTGAGAACGTTGGATTATGGAGATACAAATGGGATTGTTCTGGCATATGAACTGCATAAAGCAACGCTGCAGGAAAACTATAATCTGGGAGAAATTATGAAACAGTACGAAGCTCATGAGGAAGAGAGAAAACGTACAATGGAAGAGTGGAGAGAAGAACAGAGGCAGAATAGAAACCGCCTGATGTTTGGAGAAAAGGCAGAAGGTGTCCAGATGCGAATTGCAGAAGATTATGGAAATGTGTTTCGTCTTACGGAAGAGGAAGAACAGTATGACCCGGAAGATACAAAAGGGTATTATGAAGTAGAGGAAGGGATGCAGGCAATCAGAGAAGAAGGCGGTACTTGGAAGTCATGGAGAAAGGCTGCAAAGAGATTAAAGAGAAACCGCTGGGGAAGCTGGAATGATTTTATACTTGAAGGAGGCGAGGATTCAGATTCTATGTGATACGAAAGTGAACAAAACAGACAAACTGTCGAAAATGCAAAAGAAAAATTATTATTCTTCTATTTTCCGGAAAAATGGGATATACTGGAAACAGTATAAAATTTTTTAGAAAGAAGGAACTGTCATGAGAGATGATAATTGTATTTTTTGCAAAATAGCAGCGGGGGAGGTTCCATCAGCAACACTGTATGAAGATGATGATTTTCGTGTGATTCTGGATTTGAACCCAGCATCAAAAGGACATGCACTGATTTTACCAAAAGAACATTATAGAAATCTGTATGATTTGGATGATGAGCTTGCGGCAAAAGTTTTGGTACTTGCGAAAAAAGAAGTTAACAAATTAAAAGATGTATTGGGATGTGACGGATACAATATAGTACAGAACAATGAAGAAGTGGCCGGTCAGTCAGTTTTCCATTTCCATATGCATATGATTCCAAGATACAAAGATGATAATGTAGGACTTGGATGGAAACTTGGAACATTAACAGATGAAGATAAAGAAGAGATTCTGAATAAATTAAAATAGCACTGGAGAAGAACATTGATTGAAGGTCATGAAATCAAAAAGATTTATGATGAATATAAGCAGGTGGTTTTCAAGGTAGCATATAAATATTCACGGAATTCAGAAGTTGCAAATGATATAGCGCACGATGTTTTTGTATTATTTATGCAGGATGCGAAACAGAGAAAGTCTATTGAGGAGTATACAAACATTAAAGCATGGTTGACAGTAACAACAAGAAATACAGCATATAACTATCTGGTGAAAATGAAGCATGAAATATACATTAGTGAAGAATCTGAAAAAACACTGGAAATGTATATAGATGAAAAAGCACAGGAAGCGAGTGCGGAGAGCCGATGCTTAAATGAGTTGAGACATAAAAAGCATAAGTCAGTGCACGATAATGTACTGGCAGGCGTGCTAAAGAAAAATGAAAGATGGTATCAGGCAATCATGCTTACATATGATACAGAAATAACTCAGATAGAAGCGGCAGAGATCATGGGGATGAGTACTCAGGCATTTTATACGATGTTGCATAGAGCAAAGGTATGGATTCGTAAGAAGTATGGAATAGAATACGAAGAGTTGGATGAAATATAAAAGTTCAAGACTCGTGATTGAGCCTTGAACTTAATTATTACGTTTTTAAATAAGTATAAAAAATAAAATATATTATTTGTTTAAACGAACCTCTTCGATTAATCCGGTGATGGTATTGATTGCATCATGTTGTCCGGAATTACGCATGGCATCCATATAGGTGGCACGATTGTCGTAAAGCTTGTGAACTGCTTCAAGAAGAGTATCTTTTGTTGTTTCCTCTTCTTCCAGAACCATACTGAATCCCTGACGTTCAAATGAGCGGGCGTTTAGAATCTGGTCACCACGACTTGCATTTTTAGAAAGCGGGATAAGCAGATTTGGTTTGCAAAGAGCAAGTAATTCACAGATCGCATTAGCACCGGCACGGGAAATTACGATATCGGCAAGTGCAAATATATCACATAATTCATCTTTGATATATTCAAATTGTACATATCCTTCTGTGCCTACTAAGGATTGATCCAATTTACCTTTCCCGCAAAGGTGGATAACCTGAAATGTTTTAAGTAATTCAGGAAGAGCACCGCGGACAGCGTTGTTGACAGCAACTGAACCCAGGCTTCCTCCGATGACAAGGATAACAGGTTTGCCGGCTGTAAATCCACAGAAGTCAAGAGCTGCGATTTTATTACCGGAAAGAAGCTCCTGACGGATAGGAGAACCGGTTAAAACGGCTTTACCTTCAGGAAGCTGCTTTAAAGTCTCAACGAAGTTACAGCAAACTTTTGTTGCAGAAGGAAAAGCAAGTTTATTCGCAAGCCCCGGAGTCATATCAGATTCATGAATGATAACCGGAACTTTGTTGCGTTTACCAGCCATAACGACAGGAACAGATACAAATCCACCTTTGGAGAAAATGACATCCGGTTTCAACTGGCGAACAAGCTTGTTGGCTTCACTAAGTCCTTTCAATACACGGAATGGATCAGTGAAATTCTGCCAACTGAAATAACGGCGGAGTTTACCGGATGAAATGCCGTAATATGGAATATTGAAAGGTTCGATCAGTTCCTTTTCAATTCCATTATAAGAACCGATGTAGTGAATATCATAGCCAAGGTCCTTTAATTTAGGGAGCAAGGCAATATTTGGAGTAACATGTCCGGCAGTTCCACCGCCGGTAAGGATAATTCGTTTCATAAAAAAGACCTCCATAGAAGTTATAATCAAAAGCTGCTTATCATAGAATATATAATCAGCAATAAAATCATCATAAATTCATAATAAACGTATTTAGAAAAAAGTCAAGATAAACGGAAGTTGATGTTTATCAATATATAATGTCGTTTATAGACAATCTATAAACGAGCAACAGCAACAAACAAAACCTATAAGTAAGAGGCAATAAGATGAAAAAATTGAGAAAACTCTCACTGAAAGAGGAGCTTGAAAAAGAAGCTGCCGAAATAGAAAAAGAACTTGCAGAAGATCCAGAGTTGGATAATCTAGAAGTCAGTAAAGAGCTGGACGATGCAATTTATGCAGAGATTCAGCGGTATGAAAAAGAGCAGGAAGAAGATAAAATCAAAGAATTCCCGCTTCGGACATATAAGAAAAAGAAAAGAGCCAAGCTACTCGTCGCATTGGTAGCGATACTCGTGCTGGTTATGGGGATGAGTGTGTCCAGTGTGGGAAGTAAGTCGTATATGAAGGAGCTGATAGAGAAGTTTACAGGGAAATCACAGGTGGATGTGACGAATGTGAAGGATATGGATAGTAAAGAAATGAAAAATGCATTAGAGAACGATGCTTATAGTGAAGTGGATAGAATGATAAAACAAAGATGTGTTCGTATTTTGGATAGACCAGATGAAATGCATTATGTATCTTGTAATATAAATGAAGATATACAACAAGCAGATTTGTTTTATGAATATAAAGGTGAAACCATACGATATGAAATTTATTTAAATCAGACAGACTCGTCAAGAGGAGTAACGCGGGAAGATTCAGAAGTAAATGTATATGAGATAGAAATTGATGGGAATAAAGTTGAAATAGAGGAACGTAAAATAGAAAAAATAGGAGAAAAGTCATTAATTGCAGAATTTGAATACAAAGGTGTTTATTATCAATTAAAAGGGATAATGAAAAAATCAGATTTTAATAAAATAATAAAAAATTTAAAATTTTATTAAAAAATCGCGTAAGGATTTTAAAACTCATTTGTCTATATATTATAAAGCAAATTATTTAAGATTGTGGAGGGAGACAAATGAAGAAGAAAATCATGTCAACATTAAGCTTGATATTGTCAGTATGCTTTCTGTTTTGTGGGACAATAAATGCAGAAGAAACATCCTTAAAACAGGTAGATGGCTCATATTTGACAAATCAAGATAGTTCAGAGAGCATAACAGAGAATGTAAATACTCGTGGAGAACATTTAATGGATGGCTCTTGCACAATTAGTAAAGCAGGAATCGGAAAAATTTATGTATATGGGCAGACAACAGCTAACCATACAGTCGATAAAGTAGAAGTGATAGTTTATGTTGAAAAATATAATGCAAAAACTGATAAATGGGATATGGTAGATGTGTTTACAAAGGAGAGCAAAGATAGTAATTATGTATCATTTGGAAAAAGAATAAATGTAGAACGAGGTACATATTATCGAGTTCGAAGCGATCATTTTGTGACAAAAGGAAAAGAATTCGAAGAAACTTATTGTTTCACCGATGGTATCATGATCGACTAACTGCCCTACCCTCCTCGAGCAATCACACCGGTCGCTGTCTGCTTGGAATTGAGAAAATAATAACTTAAAAAAATAAAAAATATTAAGGAAAAATCCTCTTGATTCCATCAAACCGCAAACCTAAACCATATAAGCAGACGGCGACTGGTGTGATTGCTCGAGGGTAAAAATTTAATAAAGAAAAAAGAAAGCTATACATGACAGTGAAGTTATGTATAGCTTTTCAATTATAAGAATCTAATATGAAAGCTTTGCTTATTTAGCAATTGCTTCTTTCAATGCGTGAGCAAGCTGATCTGGACAGGAAGTTGATTTGAATCCGCAGCGGATTCCTTCCAGACGGGAGATTGCTTCGTTTACGTCCATTCCTTCAACGAGGTGGGAAATTCCCTGCAAGTTTCCATTGCATCCACCTGTAAATGCAACATTTCTTACTTTATTATCTTCAATGTCAAACTGAATCATCTGAGAACAGACACCTTTTGTTTTATATTCCATGATATATTCCTCCTAAATATGTGAATCAGAGAATTGTAATGTTCATTCTTTTAAAAAGTGTAAGAATATAACAAACTTCTCTAAGCAAGACAGATTATAGCAAAATAGTAAAGAAAAGTAAATGGATAAGCAGCCACATTTCAATATTCAACATTTCATTATACACAAAGAATCGTATGCCAGAACTTGCTTAAATTCATGCAAAATCGACAGGGCACAAGGGGAACAAAATGGAATAGCAAAGTGATCTATAAGAGCTGAAAAACAGCTTTAGTTGAGCGAGTTATCATAAATGTTTATACATTTCCAAAGGAAAAGAGGACTGGACAGGATACGAAAACGACAAGTTGAAATGTAGAATTTTGTAGAACGATTTATGACGCAAATATGCACGACATGGTCTATAATAGCTTCAACACAATCCGGATTATTGTGGGCAAAAATATAAGACGATTCACAAAATATGTGAATAGCGGGCAGTGAAAGCAGGAGGGCTAAGATATGTTCTATGACGTGGTAACAAGTACAGATATCCTTTTTCATTTGATGGTTGCAGTGGGTGTGATTGGAATCATTGCGAAAATGATGAATCTGTTTACAATTCGCCGGATGCTGGGAGCAGCGGCAAATATGTCAAAGAGTACACACAGACTGATAAAATTGGTACGCTCCAAATATGAACAGGCATGCATGCTGCGTGACAGTGTAGAAAATACAGAAGCATTTGTGGAGAAATATATTTATGAATATCGTGGGAATTTTTTGAAAGTACATACCTGGAGACAGTTAGAAAAACAAAGCGTCTGGGCAGCAGGAGTGCTGGCAGTAGTCGGAGCCATTTCCTGGTACCAGACCGCAGGTGTGTGTGAAAAGATGTACCAATACGTTATGCTGGGAGCAGCCGAGATGATTTTACTGTTTGTTGTCGGACAGCTTTCAGACGAGGATTACAAATTAAATGCGGTGAAGAATTACATGATTGAATATCTGGAAAATGTATGTGCGGGCAGATATCGGCGTCAACAAAGTGAACGAGAGCAGACAGAGATGCTTCGTGCACAAAAAGAAAGTGCGGCCGATAGGGCAAAGATGAATGAGGCAATATCGGAGGAAACATATACAGAAAATATAAAGGGCGAACAGGGTGCTAATAGCAGTACCGAGGAAAATTTGTCTATCCATATCGAAGGAAAACCGAGAGTGCCATTAAAAGAAGAGGCAGGACAACTGCTTCGAAAGTCGTCTGAAAAACAAAAAGAAGCGGATGCGGAGGCAAATTTAAAAGAAGAGACAATTCGCCAGATTTTAGAAGAATTTCTGGCATAAACCATTTATTTTCTAAAAATATTCTTAAAGCGGGAAATTTACTTGGTTACTGTTCACAGTACCTGTGACCAGCAACGCATCTCGCCATTTAAAATCGCCTTTGGCGATGGGCGAGATGTCGTTCAAGATAAAACGTGCATCCTCCGTGCCAATCAGCGTAGTGATTGACACGGGAGTGAACAGTAACGATTAAAGAAAGAAAAATCAATGCTGGGAAAATCCATCTTGAAATCCCAGATCTACCTATGTTAAACTGTCTAAAAGCATATTTCTTATGAATTCTAAGGTGCGTCGCACCATCTATATTCTAATGACATTTCAGAAATCTATGCTTTAATACCAAACAATACGTAAAAAAGCAGAAGAGGACTGGAAGAGATTAGAGATAGAGGAGGTTCCTTCTGCGAAAGGAGGAAAAATGAATACTGAGTTGAAAAATGCTGTATTAGCGACCGACCTCAAGGCACAGTATGATGCGTGTGCAAAAAAACTGCTTGGCTACAAAGACATACTGGCACGAATACTGATAGAGGCAGTCGAAGAATTCCGGGGAATGTCGCCGGAAGAAGTGAAGCCATTGATTGAAGACGACATACAGATCGGAAAGGTTCCGGTTGACCCTGGGCTTACCAATGCAGTTGTCGGAGTGGACGAAGCTGGCAAAGAAATCATAGGAATGAATACGGTAAATGAAGAGGTGAATGCCGGATACATTTTATTTGATATTATTTTTTATGTGCGCTTGAAAGAGGGACGTTCTAAAATTATCATAAATGTAGAAGCGCAGAGAAAAGAACCGACAGAATAAGATATTCTTAACCGGACCATATTTTACGTCAGTCGGGAAATCTCATCCCAGAAGAACCGGGAGTTTGTGAATAGCAATTATAACGAAATTAAGAAAGTCTATTCCATTTGGATATGCATGAATATGCCAGAAGACAGTATGAACCATATACATCTGGTAAATGATACGATTATAGGTAATCAAATCTGGAAAGGAAGAGAGGATTTGGTAAATATCGTTATGATAGGACTGGCAAAGGAAATTTCTCCAAAAGAAGAAAAACATGAACTTCACCGGTTGCTAGGAGCGTTATTGTCAGAAACATTAAGAGAAGAGGAAAAATTAGATATACTCAAAAACGAATATCATATACCGATGGAAAAATCAATAGAGGAGGATGTGAAAGTAATGTGCAATTTGAGTGATGGAATAGAAGAGCGTGGAATAATAAAAGGAAGAGCAGAGGGAAAAGCGGAAGGAAGAACAGAACTCCTCAAACAACAAGTGCAAAAGAAGCTCGCCAAAGGACAGAGTGTAGAAGTTATAGCAGAAGATCTGGTAGAAGAGGTTGAGATTATCCGGACAATTGTGGATGAGATTCAAGCAGAAGAATAAGACGGTGAAAAAACCTACAGCAGTTATATTGCACAAAACAGGCATAGATCAACTTGCCTCATAAGAATACCGATTGTGTTACTGGTCAAAGTTACTGTGAACAGTAACTTTACTTGTGAATCATCTGTGAATCATTAATCCAAGACTTGCTAGAAGATGAAATCTATAGTATGATTAAATCTCAAAGGAGTTGAAAATAATGAGTGTAACAACAATACTGATTGCATTGATCGTGGTAGCTGTACTTTTGCTTGGAATTATTATTACGGTTATTGTGAAAAGTCGTAAAGTGAAACCTGCTGATGAATATGATGACGAGTATGATGACGATGATTACAATACCAGGGACGATGAGGAAGAAGATATAAGATCCCGTCGCAGACGTCAGGTAAGACACAGTGATGCAACAATACCGCTTGATGTGCAAGAGCAAACGAAGAAAACAAAGAAACAGTGGAAGATTATTTTGGAGAATCAGGAGACTTGGGAGAAGTATACTTTCATTTTCTACGATAATATTGGAATCGGAAGAGGACAGAAGACTCCGGAATTCGAAAAATACATCACTATCACAGATGATCCGCGAATTTCAAAATTGCATTGTGCAATTATTCACGAAGGAGACAGATTATATCTGAAAGATATGGATTCACGTAATGGTACATACTTGAATGGACAGAGTCTGGACGAGCCTGTTGCAATCCAGAAGGAAGATGTGATCGGTCTTGGAAAGACGAAGATTGAAGTGAAAAAGATTTTGCGTGAACGCGACTAACAGAATAAGGAAAAACAAAAAGCGTTGTTGTAAAATCAAGGAATACACATACAAAGTTATTCCTTTACAACAGCGCTTTACCATGCTAAAATGTAACGCAAAGCAATAAGACAAAAATGATAAAATCAGGAGGTCGTACATGATTAAGTTATATGAAAATGGTGTCTATTTATTAAATGGAACTGAAATTGTAGAAGATAATGGCAACGCACAACTTCCAATCTCAAAGGAAGAGGCAGCGAAGAATACGATGGCTTATGGTATTTTGAATGCACATAACACATCAGGAAATATGGAAAACCTGCAGATTAAGTTTGATAAACTGACATCGCATGATATCACATTTGTAGGAATCATCCAGACAGCACGAGCTTCAGGACTTGAGAAATTTCCGATTCCTTATGTATTGACAAACTGTCACAATTCATTATGTGCAGTCGGCGGAACAATCAATGAAGATGATCATATGTTTGGACTTACATGTGCGAAGAAGTACGGCGGAGTTTATGTTCCACCTCATCAGGCGGTTATCCATCAGTTTGCAAGAGAGATGCTTGCAGGCGGAGGAAAGATGATTTTGGGTTCTGACAGCCATACTCGTTATGGTGCTCTCGGAACGATGGCAATGGGAGAAGGCGGACCTGAGCTTGTAAAACAGTTATTAAATAAAACTTATGATATTAAGATGCCGGGCGTGATTGGAATTTATCTGGACGGAGAGCCGATGAAAGGTGTCGGTCCACAGGATGTGGCATTGGCGATTATCGGTGCAACATTTAAAAATGGATATGTTAATAATAAAGTTATGGAATTCGTCGGACCGGGCGTTGGCAAATTAAGTGCTGATTTCCGTATCGGTATCGATGTTATGACAACAGAGACAACATGCTTGTCTTCAATCTGGAAAACAGATGAGAAGATTAAAGAATTCTATGATATTCATGGAAGAAGCGGTGATTATAAAGAACTGAACCCAGGGGCATGTACTTACTATGATGGCATGGTTTATGTAAACTTAAGCGAGATTAAACCAATGATCGCAATGCCATTCCATCCAAGTAATGTATATACAATTGATGAAGTTAATGCGAACTTAAAAGATATTCTTCATGATGTAGAGCAGAAAGCACTGGTAAGTTTAGACGGAGCAGTAGATTACTCGCTGCAGGATAAGATCAGAGATGGTAAATTCTATGTAGAACAGGGAATTATTGCAGGATGTGCCGGTGGTGGATTTGAAAATATTTGTGCTGCGGCAGATATTATCAAAGGTAAGAATATCGGTGCAGATGCATTTACATTTAGCGTATATCCGGCAAGTACACCAATTTATATGGAACTTGTGAAAAATGGAGCGATAGCAGATCTTATGGAAGCCGGAACAATTGTGAAGACAGCGTTCTGTGGTCCATGTTTTGGTGCCGGAGATACACCTGCTAATAATGCATTCTCTATCCGTCATTCAACAAGAAACTTCCCGAACCGTGAAGGTTCTAAACTGCAGAGCGGACAGATTTCATCAGTTGCATTGATGGATGCACGTTCTATTGCAGCAACAGCAGCGAACAAAGGATTCTTAACACCTGCAACAGCAATGGATGTAGAATATAAGGGACAGAAGTATCATTTCGATTCAAGCATTTATGCAAATCGAGTATTTGACAGCAAGGGAGTAGCAGATCCATCTGTAGAGATTCAGTTTGGACCAAACATCAAAGACTGGCCGGCAATGTCAGCATTACCGGAGAATCTTGTATTGAAGGTTGTTTCTGAGATTCATGATCCGGTTACAACAACAGATGAATTGATTCCTTCAGGAGAGACTTCATCATATCGTTCAAATCCACTTGGACTTGCAGAATTTGCATTATCAAGAAAAGATCCTGCATATGTAGGACGTGCTAAAGAAGTACAGGCAGCACAGAAAGCAATCGAAGCAGGCGAATGCCCATTAGAAGCTTTAGAAGAATTAAAGCCTGTTATGGCAGCTATCCAGAAGGATTACCCAGAAGTTGGCAAAGGCAATGTAGGTGTAGGAAGTACAATTTTCGCAGTGAAACCAGGAGATGGTTCTGCACGTGAGCAGGCAGCATCATGCCAGAAGGTACTTGGCGGATGGGCGAATATTGCAAATGAATATGCAACAAAACGTTATCGCTCGAACTTGATTAACTGGGGTATGCTTCCATTCTTAACAGATGCAGACCACGAAGCACTTCCGTTCAAGAACGGAGATTATATTTTCGTGCCGGATGTAAGAAAAGTGGTAGAAGAGAAGCAATCGGTAGTGAAGGCATATGTAGTTGTAGGAGATGAATTGAAAGAGATTGAATTGAAGCTTGGAGAGATGACAGATGCAGAGCGCGAGATCATCTTGAAGGGATGTTTGATCAATTATTATAGAGGATAAGAAGAGGGGAGCTGTCGCATTGCGATAGCTCCCTTTTTTCGAGATCTATTCCTTTGTTTGGATCTCATCCACAATTGTCTGAATAACCTCAACTTCTTCCACCAGATCCTCTGCTATAACTTCCACGCACTGCCCTTTGGCGAGCTTCTTTCGGACTTGCTGTTTAAGAAGTTCTGTCCGTCCTTTTATTATTCCACGCTCTTCTATTCCTTCACTTAAATTACACATTACTTTCACATCCTCCTTTATTGATTTTTCCATCGGTATATGATATTCATTTTTGAGTATATCTAATTTTTCTTCTTCGTTTAATGTTTCTGACAACAACGCTCCCAGAAGTCGGTGTAGTTCATGTTTTTCTTCTTTAGGTGAGATTTCTTTTGCCAGCCCTATCATAGCGATATTCACCAAATCCTCGTTTCCTTTCCAGACCTGATTTCCTATAATTGTATCATTTGTCAGATGAATATGGTTCATGCTGTTCTCTGACATGTTCATACATATCCAAATTGAATAACTTTTTTAATATCGTTATAATTGCTATTTACAAACTCCCGGTTCTTTTGGGACGAAATTTCTCGACTGGCGTAAAAGACAGCTCAGTTAAGAATATCATATTCTGCCGGTTCTTTTCTCTGAGCTTCTACATTTATAATAATCTTCAAGCGTCCCGCTTTCAAGCGCACATAAAAAATAATATCAAATAAAATGTATCCGGCGTTCACCTCTTCATTTACTGTATTCATTCCTATGATTTCTTTGCCATCTTCGTCCACTCTGACAACTGCATTGGTAAGACCTGGGTCAATAGGGACCTTTCCAATATGTATATCGTCTTCAATCAATGGTTTCACTTCTTCCGGGGACATCCTTTGAAATTCTTCGACCGCCCCTATCAAGATTTGCGCCAGTATGTCTTTATAGCCAAGCAGTTTTTTTGCACAAGCATCATACTGTGCTTTAAGGTCTGTTGCTAATACAGCATTTTTCAACTCAGTATTCATTTTTCCTCCTCTTTGCAGAAGGAACTCTCTTTATCTCTAATTACTTTCAGTCCTCTTCTGTTTTTTATATATTGTTTGGTATTAAAGCATAGATTTCCGAAATGTTATTAGAATATAGATGGTGATTGGTCACCTTAGAATTCATAAGAAATATGCTTTTTTTTTACTTTAGCACAGGATGTGGATAAATTGCAAGATTTGTATGGTAAAATAAAATCAGAAATCATGCAACAAAAGACAGATTTTTTAACTCTAATAGATATACAAGAAAAAGAAAGGGGGCGGATGCATGAGTCGTTATGAGTTTAATTCTGAATTAAAGTTGATTCATAAGGCAAAGCGAGGAGATATAAAAGCATTTTCCGAGTTATATGCACAACTTTATCAGGAACTTTATAAATTTGCGTTATATACAATGAAACATAGCCAGGATGCGGAAGATGTTGTAAGTGAGACTGTTATTGCCGCATATGAGAACATAAAAAAATTGAAAAAAGAAGAGTCTTTCCGCAGCTGGATTTTTACGATATTGATGAATCAGTGTAAAAAGCATTTCAAGCAGAACAGTGAGACGGAAGAATTAAAGGATGAGATTACGGCAGAAGAGGTATCGCAGGAAGAGAATTATGATCTTTTACAAGCATTTCAGATGTTAGATGGTGAAGAGAGGATGATTTTATCTTGTTCTATTTTAGAAGGATATTCCAGCGAAGAGATAGGACATATGTTGGCTATGAATCCGGCTACAGTGCGTTCGAAAAAGTCAAGAGCATTGGAGAAGCTTCGTAAGAATCTTGCATAGAAGGGAGTTGGAATTATGAGCGGAAAAGAGTTGAAAAGTCATGTTACAGAAGAACAGTTTGAAGATGAGAAGGACAGAAAGATAGGGAATGAGCTTCGTGAAGAAGCAGATAAAATAGAAGTTCCGGATAAGTTAAAACCGGAGCGGATCGAATTGATGCTGCGGGAACATACTGAACAAAAGGTAAAGAGATGGAAGCCGATATATACAGCAATCGCAGCAGCATGTTGTGCGGTGATAGTAGGAGGAACTGCTATAGGGGTAGAGTTGGATAAGAAGTCAGATTCCAATTATACGGCATCATCGAAGGAAAAAACAAAATCAAAAAACACGGAGAAGGCAGCAGCGGGGACCCAGATTGCATCGGCTAAAGATTATGATGAAGTTTATGATTATGTTAAAGCGCAGGAAGAGAGCCAGTCAGTGCAAGCAAGAGGTGGTGCTGCAACATATAGTGTTGAAGGTGCATCCATGGACAGTTCATCGGAAAAAGCAGTGGCATCCTCAGACACATCTGTGATGCAAGCGGTAGATAGTGGTGTGACAGCATCAGATTATTCAGATACGAATGTCAGAGAAGATGGAGTCGGAGAGGGCGATATCGTAAAGACAGATGGTAAGAATTTGTATACCATGTACAATAATAGAATAGAGATTGTGAATATCGAGAAGCAGAATATGGAGCAGGCTGCTACGATTCGCCTTGAGAAGAATCAAGATATTAGGGAAATTTATATTAAAGATGATCAACTGGTCGTTGTTTATACAGAGTCTTATTATGGGGACGAAACAGATTCATATAGTTATCGCATTGTAACAACAGCCGAGATTTATGATGTCAGCAATCCGGATAAACCAATGTCTAAAGGAAAAGTAACGCAGAGTGGGAACTATAACACTATGCGTGTAAGTGGAGATTATGTATATTTATTAAGTGATTTTAATGCATCCATTGTAAACGGACGAGATGCGATTGGAGAATATGTTCCGAGTGTACAGGGTAAATTAGTAGAGGACAGTAATATTTGTATGCCACAGTATGTAAGGGGTGATACTTATACAGTGGTAAGTTCTTTCTCGTTGAAGAACCCGGAAGAAAAAGTGGACAGCAAAGCAATCTTTGGATGTTCCGGGCTGGTATATGTCAGCAAGAACAATATTTATGTATGTGAATCGTATTATAATTCCGATGACTCTGATGTAACTCAGACATGTATTAGAAAAATTTCTTATAAGGACGGAATATTGAAAGCTGTCGGACAGACAAGAATTGACGGAACATTGAATGATTCATTTAGTTTAGATGAATACGAGGGGAATCTTCGTCTTGTTACGACTGTGAGTTCAAATGGAGATTCAGAAATCATGCCACTGGTTTTGTTTGGAGATTCAGCAGATTCAGAAATTGCGAAACAAGAAGATACTAATTATCTTTATATCTTGGATGAGAAATTGAATGAATTATCTAAGATTGAGGATATTGCAAAGGATGAACAAGTTTATTCTGCAAGATTTATTGGCAAAACAGGTTATGTTGTAACATATAAACAGACAGATCCATTGTTTTCAATAGATTTGTCAGATCCAAAAAATCCACAGATAATCGGGGAGTTGAAAATCCCTGGATTTTCCGAATATCTGCATCCGTATGGAGATGGGTTGCTGCTGGGGATTGGAATGGATGTTGATGACACAGGTACAACTACGAATGGTGTGAAATTATCCATGTTTGATATTTCGAATCCGGAAGATGTAGCGGAAGTGCAGAAGTATGTAATGGAAGATTGTTATTCGACCAATGTCACATATGAGTATAAGGCAGCAATGATAGATGTCGAAAAAAATATGATTGGTTTTGTAGCTTATGGGGAGAATACAAAATATTATATCTTTTCCTATGATGAATCGGGCTTTAAGTGTTTATTTGAAAGAGAAATGACCGGTTATGGAAATGTAAGAGGTCTGTATGCAGGGGAATATTTTTATCTCGTATCTGGAAATACAGTCGAAAAATATGAATTAAATGGATTTAAGAAAGTAGACGATATCGTTTTATAGAGTAAGATTCTGGAATTGTCAAATGCAAATCTATCCGATATAATAAATACATTATATCGGATAGATTTAAAATTATCGGGAGGAAAATATGATTGAGCAATCACAGTTTCGTAAGAAATTAGAAGAGCTGCTGGAACAGGCAGATGTACAGGATAAACGTTTGACAAATGAACAGATTAAAGAATTTTTTGCAGAGGATGGGCTGACAGAGGAACAGATGCTGTTAGTATATGATTTTTTGATGTCGCAGAAGATTGTTGTGTCAGGATATTATAAACAGCAAACAACAGAACAGATAGATGAGAACAAATTTTCAGATGAAGAAAAGCAGTATTTGGCGGAGTATACAGAAGATTTGAAAGCTATGAAGCAAGAGCAGGAGGGCGAGAGAGCAGAACTTTTAAAGAAGGCAGTTGCACAGGATGCGCTTGCAAAGAGCAGATTGATAGAGCTTTATCTTCCACAGGTAGTAGAGATTGCGAAAGAACTTCATGAGGAAGGAATTTGTCTTGGCGATTGTGTGCAGGAAGGAAATGTCAGTTTGATCTTAGCGTTAGATATGCTTCCGGAAGATGATGCAGATGCATTTATTCAGCAGGAAATCAGACAGGGAATTCTGGCGATGATGGAAGAGCATAAAGAATTAAAACGCCGTGATAAAAAGATGGAAAACCAGGTTAACAATCTGGATGAGACATTGCATAAAATGGCAGATGAAAAAGGCCGTGGAATTACGATGAGTGAGCTTGCAGAACATATGAAGATATCTGAGGATGAAATTTTGGATATCATTAAACTGGCAGGTGAAGAGATGTACGATAAGTTTAAAGAATATAAGGATAACTAACATGATATTTGATACACATGCACATTATGATGATAAACAATTTGATGAGGACAGAGACCAGATATTAAGTTCTATGCAGGAACAAGGCGTTGGAACAATCGTTGATGCAAGTGCTACGGTAGATTCCTGGGAGCGTGTACTCGAATTGACGAGAAGATACTCATTCGTATATGGGATGATTGGGGTACATCCGGATGAAGTGGGTGATTTGAATGAAGAGAATTTTGCACGGATGGAACAATTACTTCATGAAGAGAAAATCGTGGCAGTAGGAGAGATTGGACTGGATTATTATTGGGATAAAGAGCAGCATGAAATTCAGAAAGAATGGTTTATATGTCAACTACAGCTGGCGAGAAAGCTAAATATGCCGGTTAACATTCATAGCAGAGAAGCTGCTCAGGATACAATGGAGATTATGAAAGAACATGCAGCTGATATGAAGGCGATTATTCATTGTTATTCGTATTCAAAAGAGATGGCAGAAGAATACGTCAAAATGGGTTATCTGTTAGGTATTGGCGGCGTTGTGACATTTAAGAACGCAAAAAAGTTAAAGGAAGTTGTAAAAGCAGTACCATTGTCGCATATTGTTTTGGAAACAGATTGTCCATATCTTGCACCGGAACCGAATCGTGGAAAGAGAAATGCATCTTCGAATCTGATTTATGTGGCACAGACAATTGCACAGTTGAAAGGAACTACTACGGAAGAAGTGATTGCTGTGACAGAAGAGAATGCAAGAAAATTTTATGGCTTAGATAGATAAAAGTAAATCCTGTGAGAACTTAGATGTATAGAGCAGGGGATATAAAAGAGGAGAAATTTGATGAAAGAACCTACATTAGGGAATCCGCAAAATACAATTGCTGTATTACAAAAATATAATTTTTCATTTCAGAAAAAATTTGGACAGAATTTTTTGATTGATACACACGTATTAGATAAAATTATTGCTTCGGCAGAAATTACAAAGGATGATATGGTATTAGAGATTGGACCAGGGATTGGGACTATGACACAGTATCTGGCATGTGCAGCGGGGAAAGTAGTTGCAGTAGAGATTGATAAGACATTGATTCCGATTCTGGAAGATACATTGTCAGAATATGACAATGTTCAGATTATAAACCAGGATGTTTTGAAGGTGAATCTTGCAAAATTAGCAGAAGAGGAAAATGGCGGAAAGCCGATCAAAGTGGTAGCGAACCTGCCATATTATATTACAACACCGATTATTATGGGATTATTTGAGAATCATGTTCCCCTGAAGAGCATTACGGTTATGGTACAGAAGGAAGTAGCAGACCGTATGCAGGTCGGACCGGGAACAAAAGATTATGGAGCATTGTCGCTTGCAGTACAGTATTACGCAAAACCATATATAGTGGCAAATGTACCGCCAAACTGTTTTATGCCTCGTCCGAAAGTCGGGTCTGCGGTAATCCGTCTTGAGAGATATGAGGAACCACCGGTACAGGTTGCAGATGAAAAATTGATGTTCCGGATTATTCGTGCCTCATTTAATCAGAGACGAAAAACGCTTGTGAATGGTTTGAAAAACTCACCCGAAATTCAATTTAGCAAAGAAGAAATTGAAGCTGCAATTGAAACTCTTGGCAAGGGAGCAAGTGTGCGAGGTGAAGCTTTGACTCTAGAGGAATTCGCAAGATTGAGTAATATTTTATCGAGTGCAGAGCAATAAATATAAAAACTTTATAACCTGTTAGTGTAAAATTTAATATACAATTCATTGTATAATAGGTAAAGTTTTAGTATAATGAAATGAATACGACGTGAAGGAGGAGCAACAATGAGAGATGTAGACGACATTTTATTTAACAACACTCCTGCAATCCAGCAATTAGCACGTAAGTGTGAGGAGAATAATGCAATCGACAGAGACTTATATGAAAAGTATGAGGTAAAACGTGGATTGCGTGACTTGAATGGTAAAGGTGTATTAGCAGGACTGACAAATATATCAGATGTTTGTGCAAAGAAGATTGTGGACGGAGAAGAAGTGCCGTGTGCAGGTAATCTCTATTATCGCGGATATAACATCAAAGATTTGGTAAAAGGATTTTTGGATGCCAAGCATTCAGGATTTGAAGAGATCGCATATTTGCTCCTTTTTGGTGAATTGCCGAACGTGACAGAATTAAAAGATTTTCAGCAGATGTTAGCACAGCGCAGGATGCTTCCGCCGAACTTTGTTCGAGATGTAATTATGAAAGCACCGAGCAGAGATATGATGAATAATATTTCACGCTGTATTTTACAATTATATTCTTATGATGTGAAGGCAGACGATACAGATATTCCTAATGTTTTACGTCAGTGTCTGAATTTGATCGCACAGTTTCCGATGCTGATGGTATATGGGTATCATGCGTATAACTATCGAAGAGGTCAGGATTTATATATTTATGCACCAGATCCGTCATTATCAACTGCAGAGAATATTTTGATGATGCTTCGTGAAAATCGACAGTATACCGCACTGGAAGCAGAGATTCTGGATATGGCCCTGGTTCTGCATATGGACCATGGCGGTGGTAACAACTCAACGTTTACAACCCATGTGGTTACTTCTTCGGGAACAGATACATATTCTACTATTTCTGCAGCAATGGCTTCTTTAAAAGGACCAAAGCATGGCGGTGCGAATATTAAGGTAACGCAGATGTTTGAAGATATGAAGTTCTGTGTGAAAGATTGGACAGATGATGATGAGGTCAGAGGTTATCTGGAAGCGCTGCTGAATAAAGAAGTATTTGACCGCAAAGGACTGATTTATGGAATGGGACATGCGATTTATTCTGTATCAGACCCACGTGCTGAGATATTTAAGAAGTTTGTAAAAGAGCTTGCAATTGAAAAAGGCTGCGAGAAAGAGTATGCATTATACGAGAAAGTAGAGAAGATGGCACCGGAAGTAATTGCACAAAAACGTAAGATGTATAAGGGTGTTAATGCCAACGTTGATTTTTACAGTGGCCTGGTATATAGCATGTTAGATCTTCCACCAGCATTATATACACCAATTTTTGCAGCTGCACGTATCGTTGGATGGAGTGCACATCGTCTCGAAGAGCTGAAGAATGTAGATAAAATTATTCGACCGGCATACAAACCGCTTGCACCATATCGAGATTATATTAAATTAGATGACAGGTAGAGGTTAACATGAAAGATGAATTTTATTTTCCATCAAAAGATGGTAATACTGAAATCCATACAATTGAATGGAAACCAGAAGGGGAAATAAAAGCAGTACTGCAGATTTGTCATGGAATGATAGAATATGTAGATCGCTATGATGAATTCGCCCAGTTTTTAAGTGAACAAGGTATTTATGTAGTTGGTAACGATCATCTAGGACATGGTAAATCTGTTCAGAGTAAGCTAGAATATGGATATTTTCAAAAAGAATATGGCAATGCGTGTCTGCTTGCAGACATGCATATGCTTCGAACAAAGACTACAAAGAAATATCCGGATGTTCCATACTTTATGTTAGGACATAGTATGGGTTCAATCCTTTTGCGCCAATATATCCAGATGTACGGCAATGGACTTGCAGGTGCAATATTAATTGGAGTTGTTGCGGAACGTCCGATACCGGTATTGAATTTTGGAAAGGTATTGTGTAAAGGTATTGCAGTAGTAAAAGGCGACCATTATAGAAGTAAATTAGTTGAGGACATGGTAATCGGAACGTTTAATAAGAAATTCAAACATCCGAAGACAAGAGCTGACTGGGTTACCAGTGATGATGAGAAGCTCCAGGAATATGTCAATGATCCTCTTTGTTCTTTCCACTTTACAGTTAATGCATACGGCAATATGCTAGAAGGCATGACACGAATGGAAAAGAAAGAGAATGTATTTATGATTCCGAAACATCTTCCAATCCTTATGGCTGCAGGAGTAGAAGATCCGGCCGGAAAGTGCGGAAAGGGTGTCCG
This sequence comes from Mediterraneibacter sp. NSJ-151, assembly GCF_022487435.1. NCBI lineage: Bacteria > Bacillati > Bacillota > Clostridia > Lachnospirales > Lachnospiraceae > Mediterraneibacter > Mediterraneibacter sp. NSJ-151. Next base: position 195,074 of record NZ_JAKVPP010000001.1, read on the forward strand.
TAAGGTTTATGAAAAGTATAAAGAGTCAGGAATCAGGGATGTTACATTACAGTTGTATGCAGGAGACCGGCATGAGTTGTTAAATGAGACAGACCGAGATCAAGTTTATCAGGATATTCTGGCATGGATGGAAAATAGAATATAGGATTTGAGATATATACATAATATATACAACGCAAAACCCGCTAATCACAAGGACTAGCGGGTTTTGGTGTTTTTATAGTTATCTAAAGGAATGAGGGATTATCGAACTGGTTTATATTGTGTTACAAAGTGTTGTAAAGCCCGGAATTACAGGCTTTTTTAAAATTGACTTACATATAAAGTGTTATATTTATTTATCCTGATTTGACCGAAATTTGCCCCGAGATTCTTTGTTTGGATTTGTTTGAAAATAGTTTGATAAAAATAAAATAGAATGAAATATTTGAAATAAACATAAAAAATATAGACAAAATAGGAAATAAGATATATTATTAAAGTAAACATTAGAAAAAACAGTACTGTCATTGAATGAGAGTAGGGGAAAAGACCCAGCTACTTGGGATGAGGTTTTGCTAGATGTTGCTGAAGTTTATGAAAACTACACGCTTGTTTCAACAAATCATCTTCAAGAATTTATTTCCTTTAATGAGCCGTATATAGAAAGTGTAACAGGACATTATGCATGTGCAGTTAGTGCATTATTAGCATGTGGTGCATATTATAATGCTGTTGATTATACAGATATTGCAGGTGATTATATGGATATTTGGGATTCAACAGGAACGACAGTTTCATCGGAGAGTGGAGGAATAACATATGGTTCAACAACTATTGGCAATATTGGACCTGGATTTGTGGACTTTTGTGCTGGAAAGAATGTTTCTGTAACACAAAATACTGACTATAGTCCCAATTATAATTTTTTCACTAATTGCATTGATAGAGGAGATATAGCAGTTGTCCATTGTGGTATAATTAGCAGTGATACTGGAGAACGTGCGGGGCATTCAATGGCAGCAGAGGGATATGCAACTTTGCGAGCATATAATTCTGGAAATACAGTACATACATTGATGGTATTTGATGGATGGGGGGATACAGTACGTTATTTGAATTTTGATTTTGATAGTTGGACAGACATATCGGGGACTACATTTAATGGATAAGAAACGATTGATTTTGTTAATCATACTTTTGCTTGCAATAGTATTAATTGTGCTTGGCGTAAAAGGAAATGTTTTTAAGGAGAATCGTCAAAATATGGAGTTGCGTTCTAGTGGAGATGATAATTCTCATTGGTTTCATTTGAGTGGGGTTGTTGTAGAGAAAACTTTTGATACACTTTTAATAGAACTAAATGAGAAGGAAGAAAGTAGTCTATTTTTTGATACGACAAAAGTTAGTTTAGATTGTACTAAGTGTAAAGGTGATCTAGAACAAGTATCAGAAGGAAATGTTATTAAATTTTATTTTTTTAAGTATAATATTGATGGTGAAACGGTAAAAATTGAAAGAATAGTAAGATAAAAGTATAAGTAAGAGTTCTGCTATCAGAACATTATTATTAGTGAGGTAAAGGAACAAGGCGAAGCCGAGACGCCGTAGGGCAGTCCTTTACGGAACGGACACAGCCAATACCATCATGATACATAAGAGGACTTGAAAGGTCACAAACCTTGCAAGTCCTCTTGTTTATCTTATGGGTTACTTCTGTCGGATTGCATTTTCCGATAGACCGCTTCTTTCGTGGCTTCTCGGAAAAAGCTATCCTGTCTGGTATATGCCAGATGTTCATTCTGGATATAAGCGTCTGATTCGCAATCATATTCGTAAGGGATTACCTGTGCTGTTCCCTGTTTTTCATCAATTCCATAGATAATTACTTTGGAATCTCTCAATGCCAGTCCGAGTGTCAGAAAGCCGGAAGTGAAATAATTGTTGTTGTGTGGAGCGGTTATGCTTTTCAGTGCATGAAAGAAGTCTGCTACTTCCTCAGTCTGTCCATTCTCAAAAGCCGGAATGATATGTAAGGTGTTGTTTGCCTTATCTGCATATGCCCGGCAGACCAGAACGGAAGAATCCGCTTTTTGTATGATACCGTCAAAATAATCGCCGGAGTATGCAGTTGGCTGATAGAAAATGGCGGTTTCTTTTGTTGTAAGGTTATGATAAGTCAGAAAGCCGTTTACAAGCCGGACAATTTCGATATCATCCCCGTAGGTAAATCCGTTCTGCTCTAAAAGAGAATAGAAAGTTCTGGTAAATTCTTCCGGCAGTTCAATCCCCAGTTTTTCTGTGATAAGCATATCTACATATTCTTTAAATGAACCATACAGAAGTTCATTCAGCGTCATATTGCCCAACGTGGCAATCTGCTTCAAGCGTTTCTCATTGGGAAGATTCACACCCTTTTCCCAACTGTTTACAGAGCCTTTCGGGGCATTATCTATGATTTCCCCAAACTTCTGCATACTGTAACCGTATTTCTTGCGTATCTGTAAAATTCGTTTTCCTACTGCTTCTTTATTCACAAACATATGCACACCTCGTTTCTGTTTTCATCATAACACAAGATAAGGATAAATGTAAGGGTAAAATTATAATAAGTTATAAAAAGATATAGTTAAGCGTTTGAAATACAAAAATAAAAAGTAAGGGAAAAAGTAAAATAATTGTTGACAAGAAGAAAAAACAGGTCTATGATGAGGTTAAGAGGTAAGGAGAAAAGTAATGAAATAAATATAGACGTGGATATGAAAAGGACTTGTCACACTTACCAGACACTCATTCACCATGATTTCAAAAAAGGAGAAATGTAGCATGCAGATTACATTGACAAAAGAACAGGTCAGAGAAGCGTTCGGGGAACTCCGTTACATGGGAGCAGACTACTGCTACAAGTATGATAAGGAAACCCGGAAGAAAACCGAGGAAGTGGAAGCATTGAAACTTCACCTCGGAAGCATGAAACTTGGAAACAGCGTAGATATCCGTCTGGAAGCAACAGAACTTCCAAAGGTAGAGCCTTACACAGTGGTAGAACTAGAAGAAGCGGTATATGCCCCTTATGTGCAGAGAGGAAACTTCCCGGTATTGGTGGACAGAATCTCCTGCAAGGGTATCCGTGTTGTTACCGGAAAAGGAAACGTGTAGAGACTGTTCCCGGAAATTCTCTGCGGACTGCTCCGTACAGCGTGAAAGGAGCAAAGGGAGTAGAGGAAGTTCCGGGAACGTGGCGAAAGCCACGGCATACTACGAAAGGCAGGGATGATGATAACAGAGGTAATGAAAATTTCAGAACCCCCCTATACTAACAGGGGGGTAACTCGTCAGAAAGAAGATTTGACAGCACTGATTGACTGGTGTCAGATTACTGTCAAAGGTGTAGACGTGTTCATAATCATAGAAGATATCTTGCGGATTCCACTGAGTTTTATGGAACTGCATGGTAAGGAAAAAGGAATTGCTGGACACGAACTGATAGCAAGATTTGACAATATCAAGATTCTGAAACCGACAGGAAATGCACAGTATGAGGGATTTCAGATTCTTATGAGTGGTTCGGGGTGCAGGAATTATGAAAATTTCCTTATGATGAATAAGGAAACATGGTTTGATTTTCTGGAAAGAGTTTGCAGATACCCGGTGAATTTTCCGAGGATAGACTTGGCAATCGACGATACAAAGCCTTATCTGTCTATCCCGGAATTGATTCGTCTGAAAAACGAGGGGCTGATATCTAGTCAGTTGCGTGATACAGCAGAGAATCGTTCTGATAGACTGAAAGAGGATGAAATAGAAGCGCAGGGAAAAACACTATATCTCGGCAGTAAACACAGTGATTTTCGGATTACATTCTATGAAAAGGGATATGAACAGGCAGAAAAGTTCGGAAAAGAACTCAACCCGGACTGGAACAGATATGAACTTCGATTCCGGCACAAAAAAGCGGTCAGATTAGTAGAAGAACTTCTGAAAGACAGGGATGTGGCACGGATTGCGTTGTCTGTATTAAACGAGAAAGTGCGGTTTTTACAGAAGCCGGAAAACAGCACGGTTACAAGAAAACGGCTTTATCCTACTTATCCCCCGTGGGAAGAACTCATGCAGGATGTAGGGAAGATAAAGTTGACCATGAATCCAGAGAAAAAGACACTGGAACGAACATGGCAGTGGCTGAACGTAGCAGTTTCGCCCTCTTTAAAGCTAATGGATAAAATCGGAAAACTGGATAACAGAGATTATATCCGCCAGCTAATAGAACGGGGGCAGATGAACGAAGAACAACAACGCATATATGAGGACTATAAAAAATCGTTCCTTTTGAGGGAAGAAGAAAGGAGAATCTTTGACAGAACATACACAGAACACGATACAGACAAAGAAAGCCCTTACAGTGAATGAAGCGTCAGAGTATACGGGAATTGGAAGAAATAATCTGCGAAAGCTGATTACATGGCAGAAGATTCCGGTCATAAGGATTGGAAATAAGATTCTTATACGCTCTGAGGTTTTAGACCAGTTTTTGAAGAAAAACGAAGGGCATAATCTGAAAAATAAATATGAAGTAATTGCAGTATAAACACAAATAAGCATATAATACTGTCAGACCAGTTCTGATAGTCCTTGCACGGAAAGGAGCGTGCAGATTGGGCAAGGACTTAAAAGGAAATCCATTACCGCCGGGAATTATGCAGAGAAAAAGCGGAATTTACAGAGGGCGGTTTTATTACAAAGGAGAAACGTATACAAAAGATAATGCGGACTTAAAAAAGTTAGTTCAAGAAATGGAAGATTTACGCTATGAAGTCAAGCATGGGTTGAAAGGAAAGGGCGATAATATCACTCTGGATACATGGTTTGATATCTGGCTGAATACCCATAAGAAGCGGACTATCAAGGAGAGTACACAAGTACGTTATGATGATTTTTACAGACGTTACATAAAGAAGCAGATAGGAAAACAACGTGTGGCAGATTTTAATCCGATTATTTTGGAACGTCTGCTTCAGAATATGGCAGATGATGATTACAGCACAAAGACTATACGGGATGTGTATAATATTCTCAATGCTATGTTCAAATATGCAGTGCATAACAGGATTCTTACATTCAACCCATGTGCAGGAGTGGAAGTTCCCAAAACAAAGACAAAACAGATACGGGTACTGACTGTGAAAGAACAACGGGAAGTATTGGAACACGCAAAGGAGAGAATACACGAGAATCTCATACAGGTAGCACTCGGAACGGGAATGCGTGGCGGAGAACTGCTTGGGCTTACATGGGATGATGTAGATTTTCGGAAACGGGAAATTTCTGTAAATAAAACGTTGGTGTATATCAAAGATAAGGAAACAAAGAAGTATGTATTCAAGTACCAGACACCAAAGACAAAGAACAGTATACGGACGATTCCCATGCAGGACAGTGTGTATAAGGCTTTAAAACGTCAGTGGATTCAGTTGAAAGAAATGCAGTTGTCAGCTAGTGAATGGCAACCATTAGAGGGATTTGAAAATCTTGTGTTTGTTGGAAAGAACGGAAAACCGATTACAGAACACACCTTTCAAGTGACGTTAGACTGGATAGAAAAATCTATCAATAAGGAACGAAAAAAGCAGGCAGAGAAAAACAAGACAGTGTTTATACCGATTCCGCATTTTTATCCACATGCACTTCGTCATACTTTTGCAACGCGTTGTTTTGAAGCCGGGATTGACGCAAAGGTAGTACAAGGATTCCTCGGACATTATTCCATAGCAATCACACTGGATTTGTATACGCACGTCACAGATGATAAAGCAAAATCGGAAATGGATAAATTACAGAATTTGTATAAGGAAATCATATAATCAGAACAAGAATAAGAAAGAGAATAGAAAAGGTGCAACATTTCTTTAGAAAATTATTTGACCGAGATTTGACCGAAGCGGATTTTGCAACAAGTACAGAACAGCGAAAACCCGCTAACCACAAGGGCTAACGGGCTTCGTTGTTTTATAGTTATCTAAAGGAATGAGAGTAAAGTGTACATCGGGAAGTTACGCCCGATGTCTACTTTATGAGGGGGGAGATAGTTGTTTTATCAACTATCTGAGATTATTATATCCAGAAAATGTGTCTAAAATATGTTGAATCTATAAAAGAAATCGAAAAATTATAAACAACTTAGAAACTAAAGTCCGAAAAAGAATAATATGTGGGCAAACAAAAATCCGTTAACCACTATGGCTAACGGATTTCGTGTTTTCTATTTAACTAAAAGGAATGAGAGTAAAGTTTGATATCTTGAAATCTGTCCAAGATATCTTAACTTTATGAGGGGGAGATAGTTGCTGTATCAACTATCTGAGATTATTATATCCAGAAAATATGTCTAAAATATGTTAAAACTATAAAAGAAATCGAAAAAATATTATGAAAATATGAAATTTATCTCAGTCGGAGTCCAATCTCCGACTGAGATAAACGCTCCGCGGGGATGCGCAGTGATTCTGATAGGAATATGTCAGCTCCGCTGACCAGAATCACGCGCCAAGTCTCACAGACGTTCGACTTGAAAGAAAAGCAGCAAAAATAGCATATGAATGGAACAGTGAATGGAACATTAATAAAATCATAAGATTTCCCCCAAACCTTTTTAATTTTTTCATTCTATCATGTATACTGTAAGGGAGGTGATGAAGAATGTACAACATCGTAGTATGTGATGATGATAAAGAAATCGTAGAGGCAATAGATATTTATTTGACTCAGGAAGGCTATCATATCTTGAAAGCATATGATGGCGAACAGGCATTAAAGCTGTTGGAGACAGAGGAAGTGCACTTGTTAATTTTGGATGTGATGATGCCAAAACTGGATGGAATCCGTGCAACATTAAAGATTCGTGAAAAACATAGTATTCCAATCATTATTTTATCGGCAAAATCAGAGGACGTAGATAAGATATTAGGATTAAATGTAGGTGCAGATGATTATGTGACGAAGCCGTTTAATCCGTTGGAATTAGTCGCACGTGTGAAATCACAGATTCGCAGGTATACCCAGTTTGGCGGGAATGCAAAAGAACAGAAGGATACCATTTATGAGACCGGTGGACTGCAGATGAACGATGATTTGAAACAGGTCACAGTAGATGGGGAATCTGTAAAACTGACACCGATTGAATACAATATTTTAAAATTATTAATGAAAAATCAGGGAAGAGTATTTTCAATTAACCAGATTTATGAATCAATATGGAATGAGGAGGCAATCGGAGCTGATAATACAGTGGCGGTACATATTCGTCATATCCGGGAAAAAATTGAGATCAATCCGAGAGAACCACGTTATCTAAAAGTAGTGTGGGGAGTCGGATATAAGATTGAAAAGCTGTAAATATAAAATGCAGCTTCCTAAATCAAGAGGTAAGGGTGTGATTATATGAAGAAATGGTATAAGAAACCGATTACAAAGGCGATATTGGTTTTTGTTGCGATTGTTACAGCAATATTGCTTGGAATCAGTGTTATTTTATTGGCAAGCTTGAATGGTGTAGTATATGATGCAAAGCTACGAGCAGAGAAAAAATATGAGAATGCAAATTCATTTGAGCAAACAATGTATCAGACGGCAATCTACGTGGCGGAGAGGATTCATATACAAGACGAATTCGAGACAGATGGCAAATATAATCCGGATAAGATTGTAGATATTACAGAGTATGCAAAAAGCAGAACGATATCCGGGGAGAATACTTCCGGAGTTGCATACAAGTTAGGTGAGCTGGCAGCATGGGGACAGGCAAAAGAAACGAGCAGTGAGGATGCGGATGATTATCGCATTATTGTCTGTAAGAAAAAAGATGGAAAATACTATTACTATTATTATAATGAATTCCAAAATTTGATCAATGATGCTAAACTCAAGGTTATTTTAAATGGAGCCCAGCTTCGACCGGAGGAAAATGCAGAGGAGAATAGTCAGCTGCAAACATTTTATGATAATTTGTCCTATAATTATGGCGTGGGAATGTCAAATTATTATGATACCATCCGAATTGAAGATGAAAAAGGAAATACTCTCTACACAGATTGTTGGCTATATGACGGTAACTGGGATTCTTCAATAGGAAAAGAAGAGGCTGCACCGATTGGTGCAAAAAATCTGTTAACACTCATTAATGAAAATGAAAAGTTAAATGGAAAGCTGAATAAGATATACAACGATTTGAGCAGTTCATTGGAGAATATTGCTTATGATGCAGAACAGTATGGCGAATATAAAGATTCCACAGATTTTTCGGAAGGAAATACAAATTTCAAGTATCTGCTTGTGGATCAGCAGGCGAAGAAAGTGTACACAAATAATAGTGCATGGACACAATATAGTGATGTAGATAAAAACATAGAAGAATTAAAAAAACAAGAGCATAGCAAGTATGTTGTAGTAAAGCCTAAGTTGGCAGATTTTGAATCGAACTTAAAAGATACAGATGCCAGAAAATGGAAAGAAGTCTTCCATATTTTAGAAGGAGACAATAAAGAATCCGATAATTATATTTTTGTGGCAACGGTCGATACAGATTTTCCAGTTCAGGACGTATTTTACACATATAATCAAAATTACCGGCAATATGCTCCATATATCAATATGGCAAGTGCATTTATTATAGTCGGCACAGCACTGTGTTTAATCATTATAGTCTGGCTGACAGCAGTAGCAGGGCGAAATTCAGAAGATGAAGAACTTCATTTGAATTCATTTGATTATTGGAAGAGCGAATTGGGAGCCGCACTTGTAATCGTGCCATGGATTTTTCTGACGATGTTTGTCGGAGAATGCTGGGAAGGAACCTATTACGATGCTGTGGGTTGGGGAAACACATCTCAACAGTATTATTATACATTTTCTTTGTCAGGAATGAATTATGTGCTCGTAACGATTTATATGGGACTGAGTATGGTATTGTTCCTTGCGGGATATCTTAGTCTGGTAAGAAGGATTAAGGGACGAATCCTCTGGAAAAATAGTATTTTATATTTCATTTTAAAATGGTGTATCAAAGTCTTGCGTGCAATTGTTAGGTTTTTCCGAGATTTTTGGAGAAATCGAAGTATTACCTGGCGGGCAGTTCTGGTATTTATCGGATTTGTATGTATTCACTGGCTCGGTATGAGCTCGGGTGTCGGAATGTTTATTTTCCTTATGTTCGTAGCGGAAATTGTAGGGTTATATTATATTGTGCGAAATGCAATTGCAAAGGATAAGGTACGAAAAGGAATTGAAAGAATTGCATCCGGAGATTTGGAATATCAGATACCGACAGAAAAACTAAAGGGCGAATATAAACATACTGCGGAGATGATAAATGATATAGGAAATGGATTGAATCGTGCCGTAGATGAAAAAATCAAAAGTGAAAGACTGAAGACGGATTTGATTACAAATGTGTCGCACGATATTAAAACACCTCTGACATCGATTATTAATTACGTGGATTTGTTAAAACGGGAAGACATTGATGATCCAAAGATTCAGGGATATTTGAAAGTCTTAGAGGAAAAGTCTCAGAGGTTAAAGACATTGACGGAGGATGTGGTAGAAGCATCAAAGGTGAGCAGTGGCAATATAAATCTGCAGATGATGGATGTCAATTTTGTGGAAATATTGAATCAGACAATCGGCGAAATCGAAGAGAAGATGTCGGCAAATGATTTGGAAGTGATTGCATCTGTTCCGGAATCCCCGGTTATTGTTCATGTAGATGGACGCAGGATGTGGCGCGTTTTGGAAAATATTTTCAATAATGCGGCAAAATATGCAATGTCGGGAACACGTGTATATGCCGATCTGCAAATCAAAGAAGAAGTGGCAGAATTTACATTGAAAAATATTTCTGCTCAGAAGCTGAATATTAAAGCAGAAGAGCTTACAGAACGATTTATCCGTGGAGATATTTCAAGAAGTACAGAAGGAAGCGGTCTCGGGCTTTCTATTGCAAGTACATTGACAGAGATGCAAGGTGGAACATTTGAAGTATATGTGGATGGTGATTTGTTTAAGGTGACGATCACATTACCACTTAAAGAAAGTCGATAAGAAGAAATAACAGGGAGTGGGTTTGTGACTTTTTACATTTTGTAAAAAAGCCATAAACTCACTCTCTTGTCGGTTGCCCCGAAAAAACTTCTGTGATAAAATAAATCCGATAGTAGGAAAAATTATATTCGATAGAGAATTTGATTTTACTGTTTTCAGGTACTGTGAACAGTAACAATTTAAATATAGAAAGAGTAAATATGGAAAATATAAAAAAATTGTTATGTGAAACATTAAATATAGATTTTATACAGGCTATTTTGAGTAATCCACGTACAAAAGAGGGAATTATAAAAGTAAAAGTCAGACCGGTAATGATGAAAGACCGGTTGTTTTTGCAATTAGAATCTTTTTCGAAGACACAAGCATTTCACGAAAATCTGGAGCCGGAGGCAGCAGTTGAGAGAATTGTTGATTATATGAAAGAATTTAAACAAATGCAGATGGCAACCAAAGATACAGATTATACGATACTTGTCAGTAAAAAGGGAAAGGTTACAATACAGAAAAAAGCTGTAAAAACAAGCAGAAATGTCAAAATACAGGCACATAATCGAAGCAAAAAATATATTTTACAGGAAGGTATGAAGGTACCATTTTTACAGGATCTTGGGGTTATGACACAAGATGGCAAGATTGTGAGAACACGGTTTGATAAGTTCCGGCAGATAAATCGCTTTTTGGAATTTATTGAGGATATCCTGCCACAGCTGGATAAGGATAGAGAAATCACAATTCTGGACTTTGGATGTGGGAAATCTTATTTGACATTTGCAATGTATTATTATCTGCATGAATTGAAGCAATACGATATCCGCATCATCGGATTAGACTTGAAATCAGAGGTTATCGCACATTGTAATGCATTGAGCAAGGAATACGGATATGAAAAACTGACATTTTTAGAGGGCGATATTGCAGATTATGAGGGTGTCAATGAAGTTGATATGGTCGTGACACTGCATGCATGTGACACGGCAACAGATTATGCACTGGCAAAGGCTGTTGGCTGGAATGCAAAAGTCATACTTTCAGTTCCTTGTTGTCAGCATGAATTGAACAGCCAGATTGAAAATGAGGTTCTGGCTCCGATTATGAAATACGGATTACTAAAAGAACGATTTGCAGCACTTGTGACAGATGGTCTGAGAGCAGAATATCTGGAAAGTATGGGATATGATACACAGGTTCTGGAATTTATAGATATGGAACATACACCGAAGAATATTTTACTTCGAGCGGTGAAGTCAAAGGAGAAGCATATAAAGAAAGAAAAACAATGTAAAGAACAGATTCAGGCATGCGAAGAATTTTTGCATGCGTCACCGACATTGGGGAGACTGCTTAATTAGGCAGAGATGGACAGGTGAAGCCAAATGAAAACAAAATTTAAAATATAAGGGGTCAAAACTGAATATGAAGAAAAGAAAAAATTCAAGGAAATGGATGAAAATAGGAATTCTCATCCTGATATTTTTAGCAGCAGTACTTGTGAGCAGTCTGGTCATGAATAAGGGAACCGATGACCAGACGATTAGCTTAGGGGAGCCGACATTGCCGATGGTATCGGTCATTGTAGATGACAATGAGGTAAATGCATTGCCAGGGTACACTACGGAGATGAACATAACAGCAATGCGTGATACGATCACTCCGGTGGCAGCAACAAGGACATTACAGTTGAATCTTTATGGTTATGGAGAGCAGATCCGGAAAATTTCTTACGAGGCGTATTCGCTTGACGGAAAGGACTGCTATCTGAAAGAAAATGTTGAAGAATGGAATGGTGGAAATTCGGATACGGAATCATCGCAAGTGACGTTAAACTTAAGTCGTGCAGTGGATGATTCAATTCAGGAGGCAGTTCTAAAAGTAACTTTAACGTTGGAAGATAAGGATGTTTATTATTACACAAGAATCGAGCAGAATTTCAATCGTTCAGCCAGAGAGTGTCTGAATTTTGCTAAAAGCATCCATGAGAAAACATTTGACAAACAATATGCAGAAGAACTGGAAGCTTATCTTGAGCCAAATGAAGAAAGTGATAATACAACATTGCAGACTGTGAATATTCATTCGAATATTTCACATCTACAGTGGGGAGACTTAAATCCGCAAGTGTCAACAGATGTGGACTGGAGCATCAAAGAATGTAATACAGTATATACGTCTTTATTAGCAAGATATCAGGTGACATGTACCGGAGACAGCGGCGAAGTGGAAACTTACAATGTAAAAGAGTTTTTCCGTGTGCGTTGTAATGCAGGGCAGATGTATCTGCTGGATTATTCAAGAACGATGAACCAGATATTCAACGGAAACAAGCAGGTGATAGATAAAGATGGAATTATGCTGGGCGTGACGAATTCAGATGTTGCCTATGCGACAAATAAAAAAGGAACTATTGTAGCATTTGTCCAGGAGAGAGATTTGTGGTTATATAATAAAAATACAGATGAATTATCACAAGTGTTTAGCTTTGCTAATATGGAAGGGCAGGATGAACGTTCCAGAAACGACCAGCACGCAGTACGTATCATTCAAATGGACAATAAGGGAAATATAACATTTGCCGTATATGGATATATGAATCGTGGAGAATATGAAGGACAGGTTGGTGTTGCAGTTTATTACTTTGATGATAATAAAAATGCCGTCCAGGAAAAGGCATTTATTCCGAGTACAAAGTCATTTGCAATTGCGGAAGACGAGCTTGGAAAGATGGTATATTTTAACGAAGGGCAACAGATGCTTTATGTACTCGCAGGCGGTACGCTTTATCAAGTGTCAATGGAAGATTATGAGCAGACCAAACTGGCAGAAGATCTGGACGAAGGACAGTATGTGGTATCCGAGGACGGACATTTGATCGCATATGAGAAAGATGGTTCGGTAAATACAGCTACAGAGGTAGAAGTGTTGAACCTGGCAAATGGAAAATCTTATACAGTGGAAGCAAATGAAGAAGAGGCTGTTCGTCCGCTTGGATTTGTTGCAGGTGACTTTATTGTAGGAAGAATACGTGAGTCGGATAAAGGGACCACGGTTACGGGGCAGGACATTTTGCCGATGTATCAGTTGGAAATCAGGGATTCTTCAAATCAGGTGTTGAAGACATATGCACAGGAAGGTGTATATATTTCCGATGTACTGGTAGATTCTAATATGGTAACGCTAAATCGTCTGACGAGAAATGAGAATACTTATACTACGGCAGTTCAGGATTATATTACGAGTAATGAAGAACGTAAAAAGAATAATATCACACTGGAGGTTACTTCATCGGACGTAAAAGAAAGACAGATGAGATTCACCTTTGCGGATGGAATTGAGGAAATGTCACCGAAGATATTAAGACCAAAGCAGGTTGTATCATCAAAGTCGATCACGATAGCGTTTGATGATGAGATACGTTCGGATAAATATTATGTTTATGGTATGGGCGAGCTGGTAGGAATTTATGATAAAGCCGCTTATGCAATCCAGAAAGCAGAGCAGGTTTCCGGTGTTGTGATTTCTTCGGAACAGGCTTATGTCTGGGAAAAAGGAAACCGAGATCTGGTGTACAGTACAGATGTAGGGGCATTTAAGAAAGCGGATGATCAGACTTCATTGGAGGCATGTACAAATTATATGGAGAAGTATGATGCAAAGCGAATGGATTTGACAGGGTGTTCATTAAACCAGATTCTTTACATTATCAATAAAGGAAGACCGGTTATTGCTATGACAGATGCAAGTCACGCGATTCTGCTGGTTGGATATACGACAGACGATGTCACTTATATTGATCCGGACACAGGCGAAGGCAAGACGGTAGATACTGCGACAATGGAAGCAATGGTGGCAGGAAGCGGAAATACATTTATAGGATATGTAAAATAAGAAATACGAAAGAAGATAGTTGGAGTAAATAATGTGTTGAAAGCATTGCACTTTAGAAACGAGCAGTGCTATAATACTGATATTGTGTAACTGAAGATAGAAAAAGGAGTATTTTGATATGGATTTGATAACAGTAAAAGAGTTATTTAAGAACAGAGAAGAATATCTGGATAAGAAAGTAACAGTTGGTGGATGGATCAGAAGTATCCGTGATTCTAAAACATTTGGGTTTATCGTGGTAAATGATGGTTCATATTTTGAACCACTTCAGGTTGTGTATCATGACAAGATGGAGAATTTCCAGGAAATCTCAAAACAGAATGTCGGAGCTGCAATCGTAGTGACAGGAACATTAGTTGCAACACCACAGGCAAAACAGCCATTTGAGATCCAGGCAGACGAAATCACAGTAGAGGGTGCTTCAGCACCGGATTATCCACTGCAGAAAAAGCGTCACAGCTTTGAGTATCTTAGAACTATTTCGCATCTTCGTCCGAGAACAAATACATTCCAGGCAGTATTTCGTGTACGTTCTCTGGCAGCATATGCAATTCATCAGTTCTTCCAGGAGAGAGGATTTGTATATGTGCACACTCCGTTGATCACAGGAAGTGACTGTGAAGGTGCAGGAGAGATGTTTAGAGTAACAACACTTGATATGGAAAATCTTCCAAAGAACGAAGACGGAACAGTAGATTACAGTCAGGATTTCTTTGGCAAAGAGACAAGCCTTACAGTAAGTGGTCAGCTTAACGGTGAGACTTATGCACAGGCTTTCCGTAACATTTATACATTTGGACCAACATTCAGAGCTGAGAATTCTAATACAACAAGACATGCTGCAGAGTTCTGGATGATCGAGCCAGAGATCGCATTCGCAGATTTGGAAGATGACATGGAGCTGGCAGAGGCTATGTTGAAATATGTTATCAATTATGTGATGGAACAGGCTCCGGAAGAGATGAACTTCTTCAACTCATTTGTAGATAAAGGATTGATCGAGCGTCTGAAGAACGTTGTAGAGTCTGATTTCGCAAGAGTAACATATACAGAAGCGGTAGAGATTCTTGAGAAGAATAACGATAAATTTGATTATAAAGTATCTTGGGGATGTGATCTGCAGACAGAACATGAGCGTTATCTTACAGAAGAGGTTTATAAACGTCCTGTATTTGTTACAGATTATCCAAAGGAAATCAAAGCATTTTATATGAAACTGAATGAAGATGGTAAGACTGTAGCAGCAGTAGACTGTCTTGTACCGGGAATTGGTGAGATTATCGGAGGAAGCCAGAGAGAGGATGACTATGACAAGCTCCTTGGAAGAATGAAAGAGCTTGGGCTGGAAGAAAAGGACTATCAGTTCTATTTGGATCTTAGAAAATATGGTTCTACACGTCATGCAGGATTTGGTCTTGGATTTGAGCGTTGTGTAATGTATCTGACAGGTATGTCAAACATTCGTGACGTGATTCCATTCCCAAGAACAGTAAATAACTGCGAATTATAAGGCTAAGAGGAGAACAGAAATTATATGAAGATTACGTTACCTGGCAAAGTGACAGAGATTATTGAAAATTTACAGATGCATGGATATGAGGCATATGCAGTTGGAGGATGTGTGAGAGATTCAATTCTTGCAAAAGAACCTCAGGACTGGGATATCACTACGTCTGCAAAGCCGGAAGAAATAAAAGCACTTTTTCCGAGAACAGTAGATACTGGAATTGAACATGGAACGGTAACGGTTCTTATGGGGAAAGATATGTATGAAGTGACGACATATCGAATTGACGGAGTTTATGAAGACAGCCGTCATCCAAAGGAAGTGATCTTCACAAATAAGCTGGAAGAAGATTTGCGCCGTCGTGATTTTACAATCAATGCAATGGCATATAATGACAATGTTCGTCTAGTAGATGCATTTGGAGGAATGAAGGATCTGAATTATCATTTGATCCGTTGCGTAGGTGATCCGAAGGAACGTTTTGAAGAAGATGCTCTGCGAATCCTGCGTGCAGTGAGATTTTCCGCACAGCTGGATTTTGCGATTGAAGAGCATACAGCAGATGCAATTCGTTCACAGGTGTTGTCATTGAAAAATATCAGCGCAGAAAGAATACAGGCAGAATTGATAAAGCTGCTTATGTCAGATCATCCGGAGCGTCTCAAGGATGCATATGAGTTGGGAATCACAAGAGTGATTCTTCCGGAATGGGACCGTATGGTCGGGGTGGAGCAGCACACACCGCATCATATGTATGATGTGGCAGAGCATACACTTCATGCAATCATGAATGTAAAGCAGGATAAGATACTGCGTCTGACGATGTTATTCCATGATATGGGAAAACCATTTGCAAAAACGACAGATGAAAACGGACAAGATCATTTTAAAGAGCACTCAATTGGCAGTGAGGAGAAAGCACGTTCCATTATGCAGCGCCTGAAGATGGATAATGATACGATTAAAAAAGTAACAAAACTGGTATGTTATCATGATTATCGCATCGAGGCGACAGGACCGAATGTACGACGTGCCATGAATCGTATAGGAGTAGAATTATTCCCATATTATCTGGCAGTTCGTATGGCTGATGTAAAAGCACAAAGCTCATATCAGCGACGTGCAAAGATTGAAAATATCATTGCAATGCGAGAGATTTATCAAGATACTTTGATTAAGGAGCATTGTGTGACACTCAGAGACCTTGCAGTTACGGGTAAGGATCTTATGGAGATTGGCATGAAGCCGGGAAGAGAACTTGGCAACATGTTGAATGAGCTATTGGAGTGGGTTATTGATGATCCACAATGTAATAAAAAAGAGCTGCTTTGCGAGTATGTAAAAGAAAGGCTTGGACTTTAAGAATACTTTGGCTGCCTCTTACATAGATTAAAAAGAGTTATGAATCGTGTAATGTAGGGGGCAGCAATGAGAGAAAGTGAATTAGAAATCTTAGAACAATATCCAATTGAGGCAGAAAGCACCCGTAAAATCAGGGGTGCGTTTTTTATCAACACGAAAGAGGGAACGATGCTGTTAAAAGAGACAAAAATCTCTGACAGACGTGCCCTCTTATTTTATACGCTATTATGTCAGCTTGAAGAGAGTGGCAAATATGTGGACACACCGATACTGAATTCGGAAAATAAATTGGTCAGTACCGCGAGAGATGGAAGCCGGTATCTGCTGAAAAAATGGTATGACGGGAGAGAGTGTGAGGTGCGGCGTGAAGCAGATGTGCTTATGGCAGCAGAAAATCTGGCACACTTGCACCTTGATATGAAATGGAGAGACATATGCAGTGTAGAGGAAAAACAGGAGATACGGCCGCCGGCGGGAAGACATTTGAAAGAAGAAATGATATGTCATAACCGCGAATTGAAAAAGGTGAGGGCATTTGTGCGGAAACGCGTGAATAAAGAGACATTTGAAGCAATGTATTTAAAATCCTTTGAGCAAATGTATGAGACGGGAAAAGCGGTGGAGGAGCGTCTTGCAAATTCTAAATATGATGAGCTTTATAAATCGAGTGTTGAAGAAGGTTTGTTAATCCATGGAGATTACAATTATCATAATGTGCTCTTGCTTCCTCAAAAGGTTGTGACAACCAATTTTGAACATTTTAGAAGAGACGTGCAGGTGTTGGATTTGTATTATTTTTTGCGGAAAGTTATGGAAAAATATCATTGGAGTGTTGTACTTGGAAATGAAATTTTAAGCCGGTATAACAGTGTGAGGACACTGCAGAAAGAAGAACTAGAATATATCGCGTTGAAAATAGCTTATCCGGAGAAATTTTGGAAAATCGTGAATGCTTATTATCATTCCAATAAGGCGTGGATGCCAGAGAAAAATGTCGAAAAACTTGAGCTTGCAGTAGCTCAAAATCAGGAAAAACTACGATTTTTAGAAGTGATATTTGACTTTCGGTTATAGGAGGTGGAAAAAACGGCAAAAACCACGTGTTTTCGCCGTTTTTTAAGCGTAGAATGCTTGACAAATAGTAGTGGAAATTGTATAACAGTATCTAAGGGCAAAGCCGAGAAACGGCGAAGAAGAGCCTTTACCCGGTTAGAATTAGAATTCTACTATAATAAAGAGGAGGAAATATTCATATGAACAAAACAGAATTAATCGCAGCAATCGCAGAAAGAGCAGAAATTTCTAAGAAAGATTCAGAAAAAGCAGTAAAGGCTTTTATCGATGTTGTTACTGAAGAACTGAAAAAAGAAGAGAAAGTTCAGTTAGTTGGATTTGGAACATTTGAAGTAAGCAAGAGAGCAGCAAGAACAGGTAAGAACCCACAGACAGGTGAGCCTATGACAATCAGCGCTTGCAACGCACCAAAATTCAAAGCTGGAAAAGCTCTGAAAGATGCTGTAAACTAAGACGAATAGATGAAAAGTAGGCATCGCAGGATGCCTTGTGAATAAAGGAGAAAGAGGCAGAGGGTTATATCCTCTGCCTTTCTTCTACTGAAAAAAGGATTAAAGAAAAGGAAAGATAAGATGAGATTAGATAAGTTTTTGAAGGTTTCCCGCTTGATCAAACGAAGAACAGTTGCGAATGAAGCCTGCGACGCGGGACGAGTTCTGGTGAACGGAGTTGTCGCAAAAGCTTCTGTAAAGGTAAAGGTCGGAGATATTATAGAAATCCAGTTTGGAACAAAGACAGTTAAAGTAGAAGTTTTGGATATTCAGGATACAACAAAGAAAGAAGAAGCAAAAGATTTGTTCCGTTATTTGTAAAAAATAAAAAGACATAAAATTTAAAACTCTTTCATATATATTTGAATGGAGATACTTTCAATCTCGAAAGGTTGAGAAACTCCTGACATATCCAGACATGGAAAACATGCTTTGGAGATATTGAGAGAGGGGGAGTTTGTGTGGAAGAAAGGCAGATTGCAAAGGCACACAAGCTGGTCATCAATAATCGAAAGACAAGTATGGTGACTGGTGTGCTTGACGTATTATCCTTTGATTTAAATGAAGTTGTGCTTGAGACCGAACAAGGTATGTTGCTGGTCAAAGGTACGGACCTGCATGTAAATAGGCTTAGCGTGGAAAAGGGAGAGATAGATATTGCCGGCAATATAGACAGTATTATTTATTCCGATACAAATCAAACAGGGCATCCAAATGAAAATTTGTTTACAAAATTATTTAAATAGGAAATGCCTATGATGCTTGGAATTAGAACAGAAGCTGTTATTTTTTTCTATGCGTGGCTGTCTGGCTGCATTTTATTTATTGTTTATCAAGTGTTGATCCAGATGAGAAAATTAATACGGCATTCAATTGTAATGATAAATTTGGAAGATTTTTTGTTCTGGATTGGAACCGGGGGTTATTTGTTTAGGCAGATGTATCGCACAACGCATGGAACGATACGATGGTTTTTCCTTCTGGGAGTGATTTTGGGAAGTGTAAGTGCATGGCTTGTGAAACGAAAAGTTTTCTGATGTGTATCCTCCGTGCAAATCAGCGTAGTGATTGACACGGGAGTGAATAGTAATGTCAATGTAACAATTTATTAAGAAATATGTAAAAATTACTTGAAAATAAACATCAAACCAGATATTATAAAAACACAAGCAGAGGTATAGAAAAGTAGAAGGGACGTAACATGTAGTTCGCAAAGTAAGGTGAGTGCAGTTATGAATAATAAAAAAGCAGGAAAGCAGGGCCATAAGAAAAAAAGAACAGCCCGTCCGCATATGAAAAGTGTACAGATAATCTGCGTAGGATTGGCAGTGTTAACATTAGTATTTGGCATAGGTTCCATCTCTATTTATTCAAAAAATCAAGACTATAAACAGCAGGAAGCTGAATTAGAAGCCCAGATAAAGAAAGAGGAAGAACGGTCAAAAGAGATAAAAGAATATCAGGATTATGTTAAGACTGATGATTACATACGAGAAGTTGCGGAAGATAAACTGGGCTTAGTGGATCCGAATGAGATTCTTTTCAAGCAGACGAATTGAATATAGAAAAATAAAAACACGAACGAAAAACTCCGGAGAAAACTCCGGAGTTTTTTATTACATTAGGGAAATTTATCTCAGTCGGAGTTAAATCTCCGACTGAGATAAACGCTCCGCGAGGATGCGCACTGCGGCGTACAATGCAAATGTCGCAAGCGGCCGCCGCAGGAGCTTGAATGTGCTTTGCACATTCTTTTTGGAGGTGACATAATAAAATGGAAGAAGGACAGATGCTTCATACAAGCCCTTACGTGGCACAGATAGAAAAGTTTGCAGATTCACTTACACAATTGGCGAATACATTTTTGAAAATGGAAAATAAGAAAAAATCTTTTACAAATGATGAGATTGATGCGATGTTTGCTCAAGTGAAAGAGCATGTCTGCACAAAATGTGAAAAAAGAGATTGGTGCTGGGGAGAAAATTATGTGCACACATGTCAGATGGGGTATGAAATATTATCGGCAGTAGATAATTATGGAGATGAAATGAATGTAGAAACGAAGCGCAAGCTGAAACAGTGCTGTATTCGTGCTCCGCGATTTCTAAGAGAAATGTTAGAGGCATTTCAAGCGGCCCGGCAGAATATGATGTGGACAAACAGGATGGCATTAAGCCGAGAGGGATGTGCAATCCAGATGGACACATTTGCCGAAATGATACGTCAGACCGCAAAGGAAATGGAGGATAGTATTTTCCATGATGAATGGTTGGAAAAAAGAATTATTGAGGCACTAAAGAAAAAAGGAGTCCGGGTGTTAAAAACTAATTTTTTTATGAATTCGGAAGGAAAATATGAAATCCATGTAACTGCAAGAGCGATGTATGAGCAATGTTTTACAGTCCGTGAGATTGTAAAAGAAATTTCGATTGCTGCCAGACGAAAACTAACTCCCGCAAAGGAGCAGGCACAAATAATGGGGAGAGAATACATTACGGTAGTATGCATGGAAGGACCGGAGTACTACACGTTGCAGGGAGTTGCAAAAGTCGGAAAAGGAAGCTGTGAAATATCAGGCGATAATTTTATGATGCTGGATCTTCCGGGAGGAAAGCAGGGAGTTGCATTGTCAGACGGAATGGGATCGGGAGAGCGGGCATGCCGCGAGAGTACATTGGTGATTGAGTTATTGGAGGAGTTGCTTGAAGCAGGATTTCCTGAGAAAATGGCAATTCAGATGATTAACACAACACTGGTAATGGGACGGGAAGAGATACATTATTCTACAATAGATATGTGTGTGTTTGATTTGTATAGCGGCATATGTGAGTTTTTAAAAGCCGGCGCATCATCGACATTTATTAAAAAGAAAGATAGCATCGAGCATTTGCGTTCAACTAGTCTGCCGATAGGGGTGGTTCATAAGCTGGACGTAGATCACGCAAAAAGACAATTAGAAGATGGTGATTTTGTGATTATGGTCACCGATGGAATTATGGATGCACTGCCGGTAGGGGAGCAGGATGTGTTATTGGAAACGATTATAAAAGGAACTGCAATCATAAATCCGAAAGAAATGGCACAACACATTTTAAAACAGGTATTGAATTGGACAGGCAAACCGCCGGAGGATGATATGACCGTATTGGTTATCGGAATTTGGAAATATTAAGGGATTGTTGCATTTTTCGGGGAGATTGAGTATAGTTTACTTATGAAACGAATAGAAAAATTTATCCAAAAATATCATATGCTCACCTGTGGCGATAGGGTGATTGCAGGTGTATCGGGAGGTGCAGATTCGGTATGCCTGTTTTTGATGCTCTTAGAATTGAGAGAAAAAATAGGGTTTGATTTAATTGCAGTGCATGTACATCATGGGCTTAGAGGAGAGGCAGCAGACAAAGATCAGCAATTTGTAGAAGCATTATGCGAGCAGCATCGAATCCCATTGGAAATTTTCCGCGTAAATCTGGAATCAATTGCGAAAAAGAGGAAACAATCTTTGGAGGAAGCCGGAAGAATGGTGAGGAGAGAAGCATTTGACAGTGTGTGCAAAAAATACGGAGGAAATAAAATTGCGTTAGCACATCATCAAAATGATAATGCAGAGACATTGCTTTGGAATCTGTCACGAGGAACCGGGTTAGACGGACTGGGAGGAATCCGTCCGGTTAATGGGAAATTTATCCGTCCGCTGTTATGTATGAACAGAAAAGAGATTGAAGAATATCTCGCCAAGAGAAAGCAATCCTATTGTATTGATGAAACGAATGCAGGGACAGATTATACAAGAAATAAATTGCGGCATCTGGTACTTCCGATTTTAGAAGAACAGGTCAATTCGGCTGCAGTACGGCATATGAATGAAACAATGGAGCAGATATGGGAGCTCCAGGAATATATGCAGGAACAAGTGGAGGCTGCATATCAAGAATGTGTACAGGAACATTTTGAAAAAGCATGTTGGATTCAGATTCAGCAAAAATCCTTTGAAACATTTCCGGAATTGATAAAGAAAATGGTAATCCGAAAAGGCATGGAACAAGTGGGGGGCAAAAAAAGAGATTTGAGCCACAAACATGTCGATGTGATGATGGAGTTAATGAATAAGCAAGTAGGACGGACACTGGATCTTCCTTATGAAATGCATGCAAAACGAAATTATGAAGGAATCCGGTTGGAGAAACAAAGAACATATTCGCTCGGGGAAGAAAAGAAAGCAGAAATCATGCAGGAATGTATGGCGGAATTGAACATTCCGGGTGAAACCATACTTGCAGACAGGAATCTTAAACTTCGATGTAAAATACTGGAAAAGCCTAAAAATCTTTCGATAAAGGATATACCACAAAAAATATACACGAAATGGTTTGATTATGGTATAATAAAGAGCAGTCTGTATATTAGAACAAGACAGGCGGGCGATACTATTGTAATTGATGAAAAAGGTCATCAAAAAAAACTAAAGAACTGGTTTGTAGATGAAAAAATCCCGAAAGAGGTAAGAGACAGTCAATTGTTGCTCGCAGAGAACAATGAGATTTTATGGGTTTTGGGACACCGGATGAGCCAGGCTTATCAGGTGAAGCAGTTAACTAAGTGGATTCTGCAAATTGAAGTAGAAACATACAAAAGTGATGGAGGAAAAGAAAATGGCAGAAACAATTCGTGAGTTAGTATCTGAAAAAGCTGTAGATGAGAGAATCGTAGAATTGGGAAAACAGATTAGTAAAGATTATGAAGGAAAGCAGGTACATTTGATCTGCGTACTGAAAGGCGGAGTTTTCTTCATGTGTGAATTAGCAAAGAGAATTTCTGTGCCTGTATCAATGGACTTTATGAGTGTCAGCAGTTATGGTGATGACACAAAATCCAGCGGAGTTGTAAAAATCGTGAAAGATCTGGATGAAGCAATTGAAGGAAAAGATGTGTTGATCGTAGAGGATATCATTGATTCCGGACGTACATTGTACTATCTGATTGATATTTTAAAGAAGAGAAATCCAAAAAGTGTTCGTTTGTGTACATTATTAGACAAACCGGAACGCCGCGTGAAAGACGTGAAAGTAGATTATGTTGGATTTAATATTCCAGATGAGTTCGTAGTAGGATATGGTTTGGACTACGCGCAGAAATATAGAAACCTGCCTTTCATCGGAGTAGTGGAAGGTCTGGAGTAGAGAGGAGCATATTAAATTGAATAATGACAGCAAGAAGTATAAAGGCACTGGCGTAACATTCTTTGTAGTCATCATAGCAGTGCTTTTTGCACTTTGGTTTGCAAGCCGGATCCAGGCCCAGGGGCAGGAAGTGACTTACACAAGATTTGTACAGGAAGTCCAGGATAGCAACATCAGTGACGTAACAATTAACCAGAACCGGACTGTACCAACCGGCTCAGTGTCATTTGTGTTAAAGAATAGTGGCTCAGCAGGGAAAGTGAATGTATCAGATGTGAATAAGGTGCAGGAGCTTCTCAGTAAATATGATATAGATTATAAGATGCCGGATGTAGCGGAATCAGGAATTTTTGAGACAACAGTATTGCCGGTTATGTTGACGGCATTAGTTGTGATGTTCTTGTTTATGTTAATGAACAGACAGGCAGGAGGCGGTTCGAACGCAAAAGCCATGAATTTCGGGAAGAGTCGTGCGAAGATGAGTGCTCCTGGTGAAAAGAAGGTAACATTTGAAGATGTTGCCGGATTAAAAGAGGAAAAAGAAGAACTTGAAGAAATCGTAGATTTTCTGAAAGATCCAAAAAAATATGTTCAAGTCGGAGCAAGAATTCCGAAAGGTGTATTGCTTGAGGGACCTCCGGGAACAGGTAAGACATTGTTGGCAAAAGCTGTTGCGGGAGAAGCAGGAGTACCATTCTTTACAATTTCAGGTTCTGATTTTGTGGAGATGTTTGTCGGTGTCGGTGCATCACGTGTGCGAGATTTGTTTCAGGACGCAAAGAAAAATGCACCATGTATCATTTTCATCGACGAGATAGATGCAGTGGCAAGACGACGTGGAAGTGGTCTCGGTGGCGGTCACGATGAGAGAGAACAGACACTGAACCAGATGCTTGTAGAGATGGATGGTTTCGGAGTTAATGAAGGAATCATCGTAATGGCTGCAACGAACAGAAAAGATATTCTGGATCCTGCAATCCTTCGTCCGGGAAGATTTGACAGAGATGTTATTGTTGGTCGTCCGGATGTTGGGGGACGTGAAGAGATTCTTAAAGTTCATGCAAGAAATAAGCCACTTGGAGATGACGTGGATTTGAAACAGATTGCCCAGACAACAGCCGGATTTACCGGAGCAGACCTGGAAAATCTGTTAAATGAAGCTGCAATTCTCGCAGCAAAGCAAAACCGTATGTATATTCAACAGGCTGATATTCGTCATGCATTTGTAAAAGTCGGTATCGGACCTGAGAAGAAGAGTCGTATTGTATCTGAGAAGGAACGCAGGATTACAGCGTACCATGAAGCAGGTCATGCAATTCTCTTCCATGTGCTGCCGGATGTAGGACCTGTATACAGCGTATCTATCGTACCGACAGGTGGTGCAGGCGGTTACACAATGCCACTTCCGGAAAAAGATGATATGTTCAATACAAAAGGACATATGTTACAGGAAATTATCGTATCACTGGGGGGTCGCGTAGCAGAAGAACAGATATTTGATGATATCACAACGGGGGCATCCCAGGATATTAAACAGGCGACTGCAATTGCAAAATCAATGATCACGAAATTCGGTATGTCAGAAAAGCTTGGTCTGATTAATTATGATAATGACAGTGACGAAGTATTTATCGGAAGAGATTTCGGTCATGCTTCATCAAGAGGATATGGTGAGAAGGTTGCAGCAACAATTGATGAAGAAGTAAAACGCATTATAGATGACTGTTATGAAAAAGCGAAAGCTCTGTTAGACGAATACCATCCGGTATTGGAGTCCTGTGCTCAGTTACTGTTAGAAAAAGAAAAGCTTACAAGAAGTGAGTTTGAAGCACTTTTTGAAAAATAATGTGTACGGTAGTTGAGAGGAGTTAGAGTTATGAAAAGAGACGCTTTGTTCTGTGATGGGACTTCGTCTTATGTGATGCCTGCCGAACCAAAGGCAGGAGAAACTGTTACACTACGGTTTCGAACAGCAGAAAATGATGTTGCAGATGTGATTCTGCTTGTTGGTGAAGAAAAAGCCAGATATACGATGCAGAAGGCAGATAGTATAGAAAATTTTGATTTTTGGGAAATACAGTGGACACTGGATGAGGATCCATTGGTTTACTGTTTTGAAATCCAGCGTGGCGGAGAAATCTGTTATTATAATCGCTGCGGGGTATCAGATCGTATTGTCGATTACTATGATTTCAAGATCGTACCTGGATTTTCCACACCAGATTGGGCAAAAGGTGCAGTAATGTACCAGATTTTTGTGGATCGTTTTTATAATGGTGATCCGCAAAATGATGTGGAAGACAGGGAATATATTTATATCGGAGCGCCATGTGAGCAGGTCAAAGATTGGGGCTCTATGCCGGCAACACCGGATATCCGCCGATTCTACGGCGGAGATCTGCAGGGAGTTATGGATAAATTAGATTATCTTCAGGATTTGGGAATCGAAGTAATCTATTTCAATCCATTGTTTGTATCCCCATCAAACCATAAATATGATATTCAGGATTATGATTACATTGATCCACATTACGGAAAGATTGTTAAAGATGGCGGAGAGGTTCTGGCAGAAGGGGATATGGACAATACCCATGCTACGAAATATCAGATCCGCACAGGCGATAAAGAAAATCTGGAAGCCAGCAATGCATTATTTGCAAAATTGGTAGATGAAATGCATAAGCGAGGCATGCGAGTGATACTGGACGGGGTGTTCAATCATTGTGGTTCTTTCAATAAATGGATGGACCGAGAGAGAATTTATGAGCAGCAGCCGGCTTATCAGGATAAACAGGGTGCTTTTGTAAGTTCTCAGAGTCCGTATCGCAGCTTCTTCCATTTCTTTAAGGAAGAGGAAAGCGCATGGCCATATAATTATAATTATGATGGCTGGTGGGGGCATGACACACTTCCAAAATTAAATTACGAAGATTCACCAAAACTGGTGCAATATATTATGGATATCGGTAAAAAATGGGTATCTCCGCCGTATAATATTGACGGATGGCGTCTGGATGTTGCGGCAGACCTTGGATATTCCAATGAATATAATCACATGTTTTGGAAAGAATTCCGTAAACAGGTGAAGAATGTGAATCCGGATGTATTGATTCTTGCAGAGCATTATGGAGATCCGGGAGAATGGCTTCAGGGGGATCAGTGGGACAGCGTTATGAACTATGATGCATTTATGGAGCCATTAACCTGGTTTTTGACAGGTATGGAGAAGCATAGTAATGAGCGCCGTACTGATCTGTGGGGTAATGCAGAGATATTTGTGAATTCAATGAAGCATTTTATGGCATGCATGCTGACACCATCTTTGCAGGTTGCAATGAACGAATTATCCAACCATGACCATTCCAGATTTCTCACAAGAACAAATCATATTGCCGGTCGAGTAGAACAGCTTGGATATAAGGCCGCAGAAGAAGGAATTAATGAGGCTGTATTCTGTGAGGCAGTCGCAGTACAGATGACCTGGGTTGGAGCACCGACTGTATATTATGGAGATGAGGTTGGAGTTGTCGGATTTACAGATCCGGATAATCGCCGTACATTCCCATGGGGGAATGAAAATCAACGATTATTAAATTTTCATAAAGAGATGATCCGCATTCACAAAGAACAGGAAATCCTTAGAAAAGGTTCGATCAAGATGCTTACCTGGGCAAATAACGTGTTGGCATATGGACGTTTTCAGGATGATGAACAGATTGTTGTAATCTTGAACAACAGCAAAGAACTAAAAGAAATAACAGTCCCGGTGTGGCTTGCAGAAGTACCACAAAATACCCGTATGTATCGTTTGATGTATACATATGAAGAAGGATTTACAACAGAGTATGATGAATATATTGTGCAGGACGGAGAAGTTGTTGTAAACATGGGACGACATTCCGTACTGATTTTAAAAACATTGAAAGAATAAAGGAGAGAGCACGATGGCAGATAAACAGAAATATTATATCACAACAGCGATTGCCTATACATCTGGCAAACCGCATATTGGAAACACATATGAGATCGTACTTGCAGATGCAATTGCAAGATATAAAAGAAGTCAGGGATACGATGTGTTTTTCCAGACAGGAACTGATGAACATGGACAGAAGATTGAACTGAAGGCAGAAGAGGCCGGAATTTCACCAAAGGAATTTGTAGATAACGTATCCGGTGAGATTAAGAGAATCTGGGATCTGATGGATACATCTTATGATAAATTTATCCGTACAACAGATGAAGAACATGAGAAGCAGGTACAGAAAATCTTCAAAAAACTGTATGATCAGGGAGATATCTACAAAGGACATTATGAAGGTATGTACTGTACACCATGTGAGTCATTCTTTACAGAGTCACAGCTTGTAGATGGAAAATGTCCAGATTGCGGACGTCCGGTTCAGCCTGCAAAAGAAGAAGCATATTTCTTTAAAATGAGCAAATATGCAGACAGACTGATCGAGCACATTAATACACACCCAGAATTTATTCAGCCGGTATCTCGTAAAAATGAGATGATGAATAACTTCCTTCTTCCGGGACTTCAAGATTTGTGTGTGTCAAGAACTTCCTTTAAATGGGGAATCCCGGTTGATTTTGATCCAAAACATGTTGTATATGTATGGCTGGATGCTTTGACAAACTATATCACAGGAATCGGATATGACTGTGATGGAGAAAACACAGAACAGTTTAAAAAAGACTGGCCGGCAGACTTACATCTGATCGGTAAAGATATCATCCGTTTCCATACAATTTACTGGCCAATCTTCTTGATGGCACTTGATCTTCCACTTCCAAAACAGGTATTTGGTCATCCATGGCTGCTTCAGGGAGATGGTAAGATGAGTAAATCGAAAGGAAATGTACTTTACGCTGATGAACTGGTAGATTTCTTTGGCGTAGATGCAGTTCGTTACTTTGTACTTCATGAGATGCCATTTGAGAATGACGGAGTTATTTCATGGGAGCTGATGGTAGAGCGTATGAATTCAGATTTGGCAAATACACTTGGAAATTTGGTAAACCGTACAGTATCTATGACAAACAAATACTTCGGCGGCTCTGTAACAGATAAGGGAGTATCTGGCGATGTAGATGCAGATCTGAAAGCAGTTATGGAAGCAACACCTAAAGCCGTAGAAGCAAAAATGAATGAGCTTCGCGTAGCAGATGCAATTACAGAAATCTTCAATCTGTTTAAACGTTGTAATAAATATATTGATGAAACAATGCCTTGGGTACTTGCAAAAGATGAAGCACAGAAAGATCGTCTTGAAACAGTTCTGTGGAATCTGATTCAGGGAATTTCAGCAGGAGCAGAACTTCTGGAGTCTTTCATGCCTTCTACAAGCAAGAAGATTTTAGAGCAGCTTGGAAATGGTAATGTAACAGACAAGCCGGAGATTTTATTCCAGAGACTGGATTTAGAAGAGGTTATGAAGAAAGTTGCAGAACTTCACCCACCGGTTGAAGAAGAAAAAGAAGAAGAGGCAGTTATTGATATCGAAGCAAAACCAGAGATTACATTTGATGATTTCGGAGCAATGCAGTTTCAGGTTGGCGAGATCATCGCGTGTGAAGAGGTGAAAAAATCAAGAAAACTGCTTTGTTCACAGGTTAAGATCGGAAGCGAAGTAAAACAGATCGTTTCAGGAATTAAAGGACATTATTCAGCAGAAGAAATGGTTGGCAAGAAAGTTATGGTTCTTGTAAATCTGAAACCTGCAAAACTGGCAGGAGTACTGTCAGAAGGAATGCTTCTGTGTGCAGAAGACGCAGAAGGCAATCTGGCACTTATGGTACCGGAGAAAGAGATG
This sequence comes from Mediterraneibacter sp. NSJ-151, assembly GCF_022487435.1. NCBI lineage: Bacteria > Bacillati > Bacillota > Clostridia > Lachnospirales > Lachnospiraceae > Mediterraneibacter > Mediterraneibacter sp. NSJ-151. The sequence continues at coordinate 224,472 of NZ_JAKVPP010000001.1, forward strand.
CCGGCAGGAGCAGAAATCTGCTAGGTAGTTAAAAATGACGGAGGTGGAAATCATGAGTACAATAGAATCCAATGTTCCGAATAATCTCTTTGTGTTAAAACATAAAGACCTGGATGTGGCTATGGTTGCAATTGATTTGACCTCCGGAAAGATAGAACACGTGTTGGCTACGTATTTGCCAAAAGAATTACCAGTTGGCTGTAGTGAAGATAGTCCAAATAGCATATTATCCTGGTGGGAATCAAGAGCAATCCCAGATTCGAGAAGAGGAATACAGCAGGCGTTAAATTTTCTGCATGAGGAGTCCAATCTGTCCTTGATGTTATCGGGGTATGGATTAAGCCTTACAGACCATTATTGGATGCAGCCATTAGGGAAAGAACTATATTGGAAAAATTTGAATTTTTATGAAAATACATTCTCAGACGAATTGGGATTGCTTTTGACTGATTCGGAGAAAATAGATATAAATGCCAACATTTCAAAATTCTCCCCATCCTCTTCGGTTACGGGAGAAATGAAAAAAAAGTGGATTATAAAAAATGATATCCGATACCTGATGAAATTAAGTGCAAATGATTATGCACAACAGGCGGTAAACGAAGTAATTGCGACTACTCTACATAAACAGTCAGGGTGGAAGAATTATGTTACGTATGAAGTTGAGACAACAAAAATAGAAGGTAAAGAAATCCCTTGTTCGTTAAATCCGTTGTTTACTTCAACCAGATATGAGTTTGTATCAGCATATCAATTGATAAAAAACTATAAAATACCGAATGAACTGTCTTCGTATGAGGCGATTATTGAACAGGCAGTAAAATTAGGAATGAACGAAAATGAAGTGCGGAATCAATTGGAATATACAATTATGACAGACTTCATTTTGACAAATGTAGACCGACATTTTAATAATTTTGGATTTTTATATGATTCAGAAGTTGGTAAGCTGGTTGCAATGGCTCCGATTTTTGATACAGGAAATTCATTATTTTATGCTACAGATATCATTCCTCAAAAAGAAAATTTGTTAGATATTCGTGTGAATTCGTTTTGCAAGAGGGAAGCAGATATGCTTCGATATGTGAAAAATAATAAATGCCTGAATTTAGATAAATTAGATGGTTTTCCAGATAAAGTACAGAGTTTGTTACTGACATATACGGATATGCCGGAAAAAAGAGCAGCAGAGATCAAACAAACAGTTGTGCAGAAAATAGAATATCTGAAATTGTTTCAGCAGGGAAAGAAAATCTGGAAAAAGGGAAAATACTGGTAGGGTGATTATATGCAGGAGGCACAGGTTACAAGAGATGGAAATATCCTTACAATAGGAAAAGATATACAGTTAATTGTGAATTTGGATAATCAGCAAAATTATGTGAAGTATGATTCCAGAAAAGTTCCATATCAGCGGGAGATTGTATTTGGGAAAGATCTTCTGGAGGGTAAGCGACAAAATGTATTTCGTACGGCAATTAATTACTATTATGAACAGGCATGCAGATTTGTAGAAGGATTGCAAATAGCTGAAAACTATCGAAAGACAATAAATACGACGGCAAGAGAAATAAAGTAGAATAAAAAAATAAGATATAAAATGAGAATGCAGGAAACTGTATTCTCATTTTTCAATTTATAAGAGTTTGGTATATGTTTCGCAGTTTAAAAAATAGAAAGATTATTTTGTATAAAATGAAATATGAATGTGTAAAATACCTGTAAAGATTTGTACAACATCTGTCTTGTCAGATGTAAAGGTGGATGCTATAATGACAACAATATGCGTGACTGCTTAGCAGAGATAAGGTAAGCAGCAATAAATGTGCAGAGAAATGAATCAAACCAAGATGGAAATTTGTACAATAAATTCAGCATATTAGAAAGAGGTTTCGTGATGAGAATAGATGCAGATGTTGTAATCGTAGGAACAGGAGTTGCAGGATTGTTCAGTGCGTTGAATCTGCCAAGAGATAAAAAAATAGTTATGATCACAAAGGCAGATCTGGAGAGTAGTGATTCTTTTTTAGCACAGGGAGGAATTTGTGTACTCCATGATAAGGATGACTATGACAGTTACTTTGAAGATACAATGAAGGCAGGACATTATGAGAATCGTAAAGAATCTGTTGATATTATGATTCGAAGCTCTCGCCAAATCATTGAAGAACTGGTACAATATGGTGTAGACTTTGAACGTCTGGAAGGTGGAGAGTTTGCATACACAAGAGAAGGAGCACATTCCAAGCCGCGTATTCTGTTTCATGAGGATGTGACAGGAAAAGAGATTACGAGCAAATTACTTGCACAGGTGAAAAAGCTGGATAATGTAACAATATATGAATATACAACGATGACAGACATATTGGTAGAAGATGGTGAGTGCAAAGGAATCATAGCAGAAAAAGCTGGAGATTTAATTGAAATCTATGCACCGGATACAATCTGGGCCAGTGGCGGAATTGGCGGATTATATAAACATTCTACAAATTTCCCACATCTTACAGGAGATGCATTGGAAATATCCAAAAAGCATGGAATCCGTCTGGATCATTTGGATTATGTACAGATTCATCCGACTACATTATATTCCAAAAAGCCAGGAAGAAGATTTTTGATTTCCGAATCTGTACGAGGTGAAGGTGCTGTATTATATAATAAGAATATGGAGCGGTTTGTAAATGAATTGCTTCCTCGAGATGTAGTGACAAAGGCAATTCATGAACAAATGCAGAAAGATGGAACAGATTATGTCTGGTTATCAATGGAGCACATCGATAAAGAGACAATTCTGAATCATTTTCCCAATATTTATCAGCATTGTCTGGAAGAAGGATACGATGTTACAAAAGAATGTATCCCTGTTGTTCCGGCACAGCATTACTTTATGGGCGGTGTATGGGTTAATTCAGACAGCAGAACATCCATGCCACATTTGTATGCAGTTGGAGAGACAAGCTGTAATGGAGTTCATGGGGCGAATCGTCTCGCAAGCAATTCTTTGTTAGAAAGCCTTGTATTTGCGCAGAGAGCAGCAACGAAGATTTGCGGTGGAGAAAATCCATTTACACCATACGTGGAAGCAGAAGAATCCGAGGACGAAAAAATCAGAGCGTAAAAGTTGATGAAGTTTTAGATTGTAAAATCAAAGAAAAATTATGTATAGAATGGAGAAACGACATGAATAAGATTACAACAACATTACAGGTAGATCAGTTAATTCTGGAGGCATTACGTGAGGATATATCAAGCGAGGATGTGACAACAAATGCTGTTATGAGAGAGGCTGTAGACGGAGAAGTGGATTTAATCTGCAAGCAGGACGGCGTGATTGCAGGATTAGATGTTTTTAAACGAGTATTTGAGCTTCTCGATGATAAAGTGAGAGTTGAATTCTATTGCAAAGATGGAGACGAAGTGAAAAACAAACAGCTGATGGGAAAAGTATATGGAGATATTCGTGTGCTTCTGTCAGGTGAACGTGTTGCATTGAATTATCTGCAGAGAATGAGCGGAATTGCAACGTATACCCATTCTGTAGCAGACTTGCTCAAAGGAAGCAAAACAAAATTGCTGGATACAAGAAAAACAACACCGAATATGCGTATTTTTGAAAAATATGCAGTTCGTGTAGGTGGCGGATACAATCACCGTTACAATTTGTCTGACGGCGTACTTTTAAAAGATAATCATATCGGGGCAGCCGGAAGTGTTACAAAAGCAGTAGAGATGGCTAAAGAATACGCACCATTTGTACGTAAGATTGAAATAGAAGTAGAGAATCTTGATATGGTAAAAGAGGCTGTCGAAGCCGGTGCAGATATCATTATGTTAGACAACATGTCAACAGAAGAAATGCAGGAAGCAATCAAGATCATTGACGGAAGAGCGGAGACAGAGTGTTCTGGAAACGTGACAAAAGAAAACATTGGTCGTTTGACAGCACTTGGAGTAGATTATATTTCCAGCGGTGCACTGACACACTCAGCACCAATTATGGATATTTCACTGAAAAATCTCCATGCTGTAAATAAGTAGAAAGTGTCTTGGAGGGTGTTATGAGCGGAACAGAGCGTAGAAATCAAATTGTTGAACGGATCAAGAAGAATGCTGTACCGGTATCGGGAACTATGCTTGCAAAAGAATTTGAAGTAAGCAGACAGGTTATTGTACAGGATATCGCACTTATCCGGGCAGCAGGATATGATATTATATCAACCCATAGAGGATATCTTTTAAATGAGCCGATTAGTGTAAACAGGGTATTTAAGGTGCAGCATACAGATGAACAGACAGAAGAAGAACTGTATTCCATTGTAGATCTTGGTGGGACTGTGGCAAATGTGATAGTGAATCATAAAGTATATGGACAAATGGAAGCTGAACTGAATATTAATTCCAGAAAAAAGGCAAAAGATTTTATTGATGATATAAAAAGCGGTAAGTCAAGTCCATTGAAAAATATTACATCAAATTATCATTATCATAAAGTTGTGGCAGATAGTGAAGAAACATTAGATATGATTGAAGAAACATTACAAGAAAAAGGTTTTTTAGTTACTGTTAATTAAAAAGCAAAAACAGATGTGTGAAAAAGCACATCTGTTTTTTGCTTTTTTTAAGAAAATGTGATATTGTATTTAAGAATATGTAAAATTATTTGGTTGAAGGATAAATTTATATAATACAACCGAGTTTGATGTGAGTACAAGAAAGAGGATGAAATAATGAAGTACGTATCAGGAGATATTTGCTACATATTAGAAGATAATAAATATGCAACAAAAGTTAAAGTGATGGGCCGTCATGGGGATGAATGTATTGTTCAGCGGATTGGTGCCTGTGGGGCGTTAAGATTTAAAGATCACGAGCTGTTCGAAACAGAGGAGGCTGCATTGGAAAGCAGAGAGACTACATTTGCAAAGGTGAGTCCGCAGTTGTCTATGTTTCCGGAGGGGGATAATATACCGAGTATAAAGATTGGGTAAGAAAGGGAAAGATAGGGAAGAATTCAGAAGATGAAAGTGGAGATTCGAGAAAAGGTAAAGAAAATATTATTAATAATCGGAGCTGTTTTAGGAGCATTACTATCGACTATAGGAACATTGTTATATTTTAGTATTAAATGGATGTTTAAAACATGGACAAATCTAACAATGGATGAATTAGTATACCATATGACAGCTCCATTAGAGGGAACAAATGATGGAATGATTCAGGAATATCTGGATGTATGTGCAGTACCGGCTATTTTGATGTTGTTATTAGTCGTAATTTTATTTATTGCATGGAGAACAAAAAAACGTTGGTATGTTGTTATGGGGGCATCTATCATTGTTCCGATAATTGTAAGTGGAGTTTCAGTGCATGGAGCATGGAATGAATTAGATGTTGGAAGTTTTGTGGATGGACAAAGCACATATTCATCGTTTATTGATGATAATTATGTTGACCCGGCCGATGTAGCATTGACATTTCCAGAGCAAAAGAGAAATTTAATTTATATCTTCTTAGAATCAATGGAAATGACATATGCAGACAAAGAAAATGGTGGTGCATTTGATAAGAACGTAATTCCGGAACTTACAGAGTTAGCACAGGAAAACGAAGATTTTTCCGGGGAAGATAAAGAACTGAATGGTGGTTATGCAATGACAGGCGCAACCTGGACAATGGGTGCTATGTTTGCACATACGTCAGGTATACCATTGAGTATTTCCATTGATGGAAATGATATGAATACACAGGAACATTTTTTTGCAGGAGCAGTTACTTTAGGTGATATTCTGGAGAGCGCAGGGTATTGCCAGAATCTTATGATTGGTTCAGATGCAACCTTTGGAGGAAGAAGATTATATTTTACAGAGCATGGAAATTATAATATTTATGATTATAACTATGCAAGTGAAAATGGTCTGATTCCACCGGATTATCGTGTATGGTGGGGATATGAAGATGAGAAGTTATTTAGCTTTGCAAAAGATAAATTAACAGAACTATCACAGCAAAGCACCCCATTTAATTTTACAATGTTGACGGTAGATACACATTTTGAAGATGGATACCCATGTGAATTGTGTACAGATGAATTTGGAGACAATCAGTATGCAAATGTTATGGCATGTTCGAGCAGACAGGTGAAAGAATTGGTTGACTGGATTCAACAACAAGATTTTTATGAAAACACAACGATTGTTATTGCTGGAGATCATCCAACAATGGATAAGGATTTTTGTGAAGATGTAGATGACGATTATACAAGAAAAGTTTATACTACATATATTAATCCGGCAGCGGAACTTGAAACAACAGAGAAGAGAAATTATACAACATTTGATAATTTCCCGACAACGTTGGCTGCATTGGGAGTTAAAATTGATGGAAATCGTCTCGGCCTGGGTACAAATTTATTTTCATCAACTCAGACATTAACAGAACGTTTTGGAATCGATAAGATGGAGTCAGAGTTAAAGAAAAAATCAAAAATGATGGAGAAGCTGGGGGATATACGAGAAGTAGAGACTGATATAGGAACGCAGACAGTACAGGAAGAAAATATTCCGTCAGCAGAGTTGTCGATAGGGGATTATGATTACAATTATAGTAGTTTACCGATATCAGTAACAAATATAAGTAATATACCAGGGAATATTCAGTCTGTTATGGCAGCAGTATGGAAAGAAGCAGATCAGAGTGATTTACAGTGGGTAGAATTATATCAACTAGATGATGGAAGTTATTATACGGATTTGTATGTGGCAGATTATGGAGAAAATCCTGGAGACTATAATATTCATATATATGTAATAGATGAAGCGGGAACTTCAACCATGGTTAATGGACAGATAAAAACTATTAATTAGCATTTAAAAGAACAGTTTCGATGATGAAACTGTTCTTTTGTTGTCTTTATAGATGACGAAAAAGATGAATTATGTTAAGATGGAAATTAGAATAAATACCATAAAAGAGTGGAAGGAGGAAGTTAATGAAACACAAAAGAAGGCTAAGTTGGATGTTGAGTTTATGCATGTTGATGCTAATCATTATGACTAGTGGAATAGATGTCTGCGCGGTTGATTTTGATCAAGAATCAGTCCAGGCAACTGAGGATAGTAGTTTGGAAAAGACGGAAAATGAGGCAACAAAAGAAACAGAAGGTATTGCGGATGAATTTACAAATTCAGAAGAATTCAACGCAGAAGAGCTTGAAGTACGAGAAGACGAAACGATAACAAGTATGGATGAAGAAGGTAATGTTTCGGAAGCACCGGATGAGTCGGGACTGCTTGAGATTGATTTATTGAGTAATGATGGAAAGATAGTTAACTTTAATACAAAAGGAGCAGTGGTAACAACATACACCGAAGTTGGAACCGGTAACGCCGGGTATACTTGTGGGGCATATGGTGCTGATGCAGCATATCTTGGGACAGAAAATGGAAAAGTAAAATTCTTGTTATCAGGAGTGACAGGACTTGTTGATGCAAAAGATGTGCAGGTTGTAAGTGTGGACAGCGCAGCATCTGTTAGTTATTATTCTGTTAGTTCAGGACGATTAATACATAATATTACAACAAATATTACACAGGGAAATTATATCACATCATTAGATAACGGACCGGCACCATCGTATTTGTCAGAAGGTGTACAATATTATAGTTATGACGGACATTATTTCTATACGAGAGATAGATTTTCAAATATGCTGGATGATTATAAGGCAGGAGTAAGAACGAATTCGATTAACAGTTCTTCACCATATTATAATTATTATCAATATCTTCCTTTACGAAGCAAAACAGTATATTCAGCAGCTCAACTAAATGAAATTATAAATAGTAAAGCAGCCGGATATAAAATGAGTAATACAGGGGATGTATTTACAAATTATCAAAACACATACGGAGTAAATGCATTAATTGCAGTTGGAATTGCAGCAAATGAAAGTGCGTGGGGAAAAAGTAGCATTGCACAGGAGAAAAACAATCTGTTTGGCTTAAATGCTGTGGATGCAGCTCCGGGACAGAGTGCAAACGCATATGAAAGTATTGATGCATGTATTAAAACATTTACAGAGACATATATGTCAAAAAGATATCTAAACCCTAAAAACTGGGTATATTCAGGCGGATATCTCGGTAATAAGGGAAGTGGAATGAATGTAAGATATGCGTCAGATCCATACTGGGGAGAAAAGAATGCTAATGTTGCATGGATGATTGATAAAATATATGGGAATAAAGACAGTAATCGTTATACCATAGGTATAAAAGATGTTATAGGAAATGAACATACAGATTTAAATGTTCGGACAGAGGCGAATGGCTCATCTACTGTAATTCACACAACAAAAAATTATTCAAATCAGGCATTTATTATTTTAGATTCAAGCCAAGGCAATTTTTATAAAGTACAAAGTGATGCTGCGTTAACAACAAATCGTACCACTGTTTCGGATGCAGGAAATTATGATTTTTCTAGTATGTATGCATATGTTAGTTCGGGGTACGTGAAGAATGTCTTAACAGGTTCCGGAAATTCAGGTGGCTCAGGAGAATCAGGTGGAAATGAAAATAAACCAGATAATTCATTAGGTAGTGGAGCAATAGCGGTACCAACGGAACTGGCAGGAGCAATAGAATACAGTGCACATGTACGTGAGATTGGTTGGATGGATTGCGCTAAAAATGGACAGATGATGGGAACCACAGGGAAAAATCTTCCAATGGAGGCAATGAAAATAAATATTTCGGGTGTTGCAAATTTAGGGGTTGAATACCAGGTGCATGCACAGGATATTGGTTGGATGGATAGCGTGTCTAATGGAGAGGTAGGAGGAACTGTTGGACAAGCAAAAAATCTAGAGGCAATTAAATTAAAACTGACAGGCGATGCTGCATCAAATTATGATCTTTACTATAGGGTGCATGTGACGAATATTGGCTGGATGGATTGGGCTAAAAATGGAGAATTAGCTGGAACACAAGGATATAATTATGCATTGCAGGCAGTTCAGATTGCATTATTGCCAAAAGGAACAGCAGCACCAGGTGGAACAGAGACTCCATATCAGATTAATACAGTCAAAATTGGATATTCTGCACATGTACAGGATGTTGGATGGCAAAACGAAGTGCTGGGAAGCAAGATAGCAGGAACAACTGGTCAGAATAAAAAAATAGAAGCAATGATTTTGAATGTAAAATCTGATTTGTTAGGAGTGAAATATCGTTCATATTTGCAGGATACTGGCTGGCAAAATTATCATAAGGACGGTGAAATTGCAGGAACAACAGGGCAGAATCGTCGAATGGAAGCAATTGAAATGACGCTTACCGGAAATCAGAAAAATAATTATGATATATATTATCGGGTACATGTGCAGGATTTGGGCTGGCTTGGTTGGGCTAAGAATGGCGAGACTGCCGGAACGATGAATTATGCTCTTAAGATAGAGGCAATTCAAATTTTAATTGTACCAAAAGGAACTCCTACTATAGAAAATGGACAAAGTTCATTTAAAAAGAAAAATACAATAGTAGAATATAGCACACATGTAGAAAATATAGGATGGCAGGCAGCAGTTAAGAATGGAGAATTGGCAGGAACAACAGGGCAAAATAAACAAGTAGAAGCAATCCAGATAGATTTAAAATATCCGGAATATTCGGGTGGAATTAAGTATAAGAGTCATATTCAGGATATCGGTTGGCAAAGCTACGTGTCAAATGGTACTGTTAGTGGAACTGTAGGTAGAAATAAAGAGATGGAAGCAATCTGTATTGAGCTTACAGGAGAAATGGCTGAAAAATATGACGTGTATTATCAAGTTCATTCCAGTGAGTTTGGCTGGTTAGGATGGGCAAAGAATGGAGAAAAAGCAGGAAGTGAAGGATATGCGCGTCAGGTAGAGGCAATTCGTATTCAATTAGTAGAAAAAGGTGGAAAAGCACCAGAAGATATTGGAAAAGCATTCTATAAAAAATAAAAAATATAGCATATGTTCGATAAAGGAACATATGCTATATTTTTTTATTTGTTTTTCTTTTTTTCAAGATATAAAAATATAAAAATCATAAATGCTAATACAAGAAATAGTGCTCCGGCAGAAATGGTATATGCATAAGCAGCACCTAAAAGGGCGAACTTCTTAACGAGAATTCCAGAGATAAACATGGCAATAGCACTGGCAATTCCGAATCCGACTAATAAATATACTTGTCTGCGCATTACAGTCAATATAACTTGTTCAATAACTGCAAAAGCAAAGAAAGCACCGCCAATCAATAATACCACCAATACTTGTGTATATGATGATAAGGAGACACCAAATACAATGGATAATATTGGACATCCAAGGATTGCTCCGGCGATGATAATCAATGCAGAGATGAACAGTGCTCCGGCAAAAATTAAACCGCATAATTTTATGAATTTGCGATATTCTTTATGGACCCAGGATTTAGATAAACGAACTAATAAAGGCTGCAAAGCAAAACCTACAAATAAATTGGTCACAAAGCAAGGCATAAATAGATAAGTGTAGTAAGCTTGATCTTTTGCAGTAAGGTAAGTATCGATTGCATATTTTGGTGCATTACCCATGTAAATAAGTAAAAAAGCACTAATACACAATGGGAAACATTCTGTTAACAGATTCCAAATTTTATTCCATTGAAAAGAAGGCTTTTCTAAAGGAATAATAATTTTCGTTGAATGAATAAGTACAATTAATACGATACTTGAAATTATAATGGAAATCAAACAACTTAAAATCAGGCTGTGTGTAAAAATAAGGGTAAGTATAAACCCAAGAACATATGCGCCAATTCGAATACTCATGATTTTTCCGGAAATATCCAGTCGACCTTTTACCTGATAATATCCACCATAAACATCATCAAATGCATCTGTAACTTTAAGTAAACACAGCAGAATAGTAATCAGTGCCTTCTCGAAATAATAACCCTCATACCATACAAAGCCTAATACAGATATCATCATAATGATATTTGTTATGATTCGGGAAGCTTCATAAACTTTTATGGAATATTTATTTGTTACATCAGTTGCCTGATAGTTTCGCATTCCATAATTACCAATTGTCAACATCATCTGTGAAGTAGAAAATCCCAAAGAAAATATCCCGGCATCGGATACACCATTCAGCAAAGTTACGACCCAAAGTAATAGCATTGATACAATAGAGTTCAAACCGCTGGACATCATATTCCAAAATACACTTTGTTTTCCAATGTCATCTTCTTTTATCAACCAAAATTTCTTAAACATAATTTACCCCTGTTCTTTATTAAATAAGTGAATCTTATTATAACATGAAATAGCAGGTACATAATAATTTATTTAGTAAACCTACTTAGATTTTGATGAACTTACAATAAAATTCTAAATTTTGTTTTCAGAAGGAAAATTTTCTGGTGTAAAGTCTAATGTAGAAGGGATTGACAAAAAAATGCGGGGGGGGGGGTATAATAATATGTGTATATTTGTATTTATATACAAGAAATTACAAGAGGGAGGAAAAACTTCAGTGGAAGTAGTTGGATTTGAAAATAAGAAAAATGCAAGCAATGTATTAGAGTATTTAGAAAATTCTGCAATACATTTTCCGGATAAAGAAGTGTATGAAGATAAAAATGTCAGTATGACATTTAAGCAGGTAGAAGAAACAGCACAAAGAATTGGTACGTCGCTGGCAATGAAACTTGGAAGACATAGAGAGCCTATTGCTGTATTTATGGATAAGTCAGTAAAAGCTATCGTGTCTTTTTTTGGTGTTTTATATAGCGGTAACTTTTACTGCCCATTGGATGTGAAAATGCCAATTGAACGCATACAAATTATCATGGATGTACTTTTGCCGGAAATTATTATTACGGATAAAGAGCATAAAGAACTTGCAGAAAGTTTTGCTAAAAATAGTCAAATTGTGCTTTGGGAAGACATGTCAGAACAGGAAATCGACAAAGATATGCTTGGAAATATAAGGATGGACATGACAGAATTAGATCCATTATATGTGTTATTTACAAGTGGTTCGACAGGGGTGCCAAAAGGTGTTTTGCTTAATCATAGAGTTGTAATAAATTATATGCAATGGTTAGAGCAGAACTTTGAAATTGATAGTACATCAGTTTTTGGAAATCAAGCACCATTTTATTTTGATGTATCAATACATGATATTTATGGAGCAATTTATTTTGGCGCTAAAATGGTTATTATACCACAAAGTTTTTTTGGATTCCCCGTCCGATTAATTGAATATATGAATGAAAAAAGGATATCTACATTTTTATGGGTTCCATCCGCAATGGCGATTGTTGCAAATCTTCAGACATTTGATGTAGTAGTTCCTCAATATTTAAAACAAATTATGTTTGCAGGAGAGGTATTACAAAGAAAACAATTAGATTATTGGGTCAAATATTTACCAGACGCTGTGTATGCAAACCTGTATGGACCAACAGAAACGTTTGTGTGTACGGCATATATAAGAAAAGGGAATGAGCCAGAGGGACAGCCATTACCAATAGGTGTTCCAATAGCTAATTCACAGGCACTTCTTTTGAGCGAAGAAGGTAAAGAAGTTGAGTATGGTGAAGTTGGAGAATTATGTATGAGAGGCTCTTGTCTGGCATTAGGATACTATAATAATCCAGAAAGAACAAAGTTGGCATTTGTGCAGAATCCGTTACACCAACGTTATCCAGAACGCATATATCATACTGGAGATTTAGTCCGATATGATGAAACTGGTAACCTGATTTATATTTCCAGAAAAGACTTTCAAATTAAACATATGGGATACCGCATTGAGTTAGGTGAGATTGAATCTGCCGGGAATGCAATAGAAGGAATTCGTGATTGTGCATGTATGTATAATACGAAAAGGAAAAAAATAGTATTCTTTTATGATGGGATAGAAATGGAAACAAAAAAAATTACAGACACATTGGCAACCAGAGTTCCTCATTATATGATTCCTGGAAAAGTTGTATATATGAAAGTAATGCCACATAATGCGAATGGAAAAATAGACAGGGCAAAACTGAAAGAATTAGTATAGCATAAAGCGAATGGTGTCTAAGAGGGAAGAGGAAAATACATGAAGAAAAATATAAAAAGTGTGGGAGTACTTCTACTCAGTTCTATTATGTTGATGTCAAGCCCATTAACAGTGCTTGCAGAGGAAAACGAAATTGTACAAACACAAGAAAATGGTTCTATTGATCAGACTGAAAATAATGGAGAAAGTGAGTCACAAGCTTCTGAAAATAGTAGTGAAGACAGTATAGTTAAAGAGGAAAAACAACAGGAAATATTAGAGCAGGAGGAGGTAGAAGAAAATATAGCACCAACAACGGTTCAGGATATACAGAAAGAACCAGAGACTGTTGCAGAAAATGGCGAGCAGATTCAATTAAAATATCGTGCATATTTACATGGTGGATTCTGGCAGGAAGAAAAACAAAATGGAGAAATGGCCGGAACGACAGGGCAGAATCGTGCAATGAGAGCACTGCAGATAAAAATAGATAATCAAACAAATGTGACAGGCGGAATTGAGTACAGTGCGCATGTGCAAAATATTGGCTGGCAGGACGCAGTAAAAGATGGAGAAACAGCTGGTATTGAAGAAAAGAATCTTCCGATAGAAGCAATTAGAATGAATCTTACAGGAGATTTAAAAGAACAGTATGACATATATTATCGTGTTCATGCTACAAATGTTGGTTGGCTTGGCTGGGCGAAGAATGGTGAAGACGCCGGAACTGCTGGATATGCATATGCTGTACAGGCAATTGAAATTAAATTATATAATAAAACTGCAGAGGACAAGCCGGTGCAGACAGAATGCAGCTTTTTGTCAGAAGAGACACGTGGTTTGTTAATGTATAAGACTCATGTACAAAACATTGGTTGGCAAGATAAAGTTTATGATGGAGAAACAGCCGGAACAACTGGGAGAAACCTGAATTTGGAAGCACTTCAGTTAAAAGTGACAAATGCCGGAAGAAAAAATATGTCAGGCTCTATTAGTTACGAAGCCCATGTACAGGATATTGGTTGGCAGAATGCAGTTTCTGATTGGGGTACAGCCGGAACAACAGGAAGAAATAAGAAAATAGAAGCGTTAAAAATAAGCCTGACAGGAGAGTTGGCACAAGCATATGATATCTATTATCGTGTTCATTCAGCAGAGTATGGTTGGTTAGGCTGGGCAAAAAATGGTGAACAGGCAGGTACTATAGGACTTAACTTGGGAGCACAGGCAATTGAAGTAAAATTATATGCAAAAGATGCAACAGATAAACCAGAACAAAGCAGCAGAAGTTATATTTCGCAAGATAATTTAGGTGCAATTATTTATAAAGCCCATGTACAAAATATTGGTTGGCAATCAAATGTATATGACGGAAAAACGGCCGGAACGACAGGAAGAAATTTGAGTGTAGAAGCTTTGAATATTAAAGTTACTGACTGGGGAAGACAAAATGGGCTGAAGGGGTCTGTTATTTATCAGACACATGTACAGGATATTGGCTGGCAGGATGAAGTTGCGGATGGAGAGACAGCCGGAACAACAGGGAAAAACAAAAAAGTTGAGGCCATAAAAGTCCGTTTGTCAGGCGAACTGGAAGAAAAATACGATATCTATTATCGTGTTCATAGCGCAAGATTTGGCTGGCTTGGCTGGACGAAAAATGGAGAGACAGCTGGAACTGTCGGCTATAACGCAGGAGTAGAGGCTATTGAAATCAAACTTTATGAAAAAAATGATACAAACGTACCTGATACAACAGCGAGAAGCTATCTGGCAACAGAAAATATAGGCGAAATTAATTTTGCGGCAAATGTTGAAAAATCTGGTTGGCAGACTACAAAAACAAATGGGCAGATTGCAGGAACAACAGGAGAAAATAAAGCAATTCAGCAGCTGACTATGAGTACATCTGATTCTATGGGAAAAAATGTATTTAATGGAACAATTGAATATCGTTTGCATGTAAGTAATGTTGGCTGGATGGACTGGAAAAATAATGGAGAAATAGCTGGAGACGGAAAAAATCAAGCAGAAGCGGTTCAAATTCGTTTAACGGGTGAGTTGGCACAATATGCAGATATCTATTACCGCACGCATGTGTCAAATTATGGATGGCTTGGCTGGGCAAAAAATGGTCAGGAAGCCGGAACTACAAAACTTGGAAACAAATTGCAGGCTATTCAAGTAAAACTTGTTCCAAAGGGAGCTGCAGCACCGGGAAGTAATAGTAATTATTATATAACGATGACTCCACAACAGATGCGTATTAATAATGGAATCCAAAATGTATATAATCAGGCAGGACGAAATTTGTATAGTTGTTTTATGTGGTGTGTTAACAATATCAAATATCGTACACTTGGAGATAATCCAGGAACTGGTTATACAAATCCACAGTGGTTTGCCCTGTATGGATTAGAGCAGCAAATAGGAGATTGTCGTACTTATGCAGCAACTTTTTATCAGTTAGCAAAGGGACTGGGCTATAATGCAAGATATGTATATGGTTATGTTCCAAGAGCCGGAGGTGGAATGGTTGATCATGCATGGGTAGAAATTGATATCAATGGAGTAACCTATGTATATGATGCAGATTTTCAACATGAGACGGGGCGTAATGGATATCAGTTCAGATATAGGACTTCCGGTACATGGGTATATACAAATTATCACTATGAAAGTTAAAAAATAGAAGAAAACAGAGGGAAAGATACAAATGAAACGTAAAGTATTAACAATATTTTTAGTAGGAATGTTAGCAATTACAGCAGTTACAGGATGTGGAAATAAAAATACAACAGATACGAAAAAAGAGACAACTGCTACAACAAAAACAGAAAAAGAAGAATACAAAACAATAGGAGAAGAGGATAAAGATGCTTATAAAGTAACTCTTAAAAATGAAACAGGTCAGGATATTGTTTCTGTTAGTGTAAAATCTTCTTCAGAGGAAAATTATCCAGATAGTTTTTTGAAAGAGGCAGATACTTACAAGAAAGATGAGACAAGAGTTTTGTATTATAAGCCATCAGAAGAAGCTGCTAAGGAGACCGCGACAGAAAGTGGAAAAGCATTGCCGGTAGAATATACTATACAATTAACATTGGCAGATAAGACAATTGTTGAATTGCATGCATTTCCATTTGATGATATGGAAAAAGGAGAAATTAAAATTCAGGATGGTGTGGCTTATCTAACATATGAGAGAGATGGAGCAGAGGTTAGTACATTAGATGCTGAATTGGCTACAAAAGCTCAAAAAGAGCAAGATGAAAAAGCAAAAGCGGAAGCAGAAGCCGCAGCACAGGCGCAGGCAGAGGCCGCAGCACAGGCTCAAGCAGAAGCCGCAGCACAGGCAGAGGCTGCTGCAGCTCAGGAGCAAACGAATCAATCAACATATACAGAATCATCAGATGGGGGTTCACAAACATATACAGAACCGACACCAGCACCAGCACCAACACCATCAGCAGACACATCATCTTCTGATGACGGCTGCATTGGAGATGGATTGACATATTAAATAAGAGGGGAATGGAAAAATGTCGTTAACATCGAATTTGTTTTTCCTATTTACCGCAATGGGACTATGTATTTATTATATAGTCCCAAAGCGTTTACAATGGGTTGTTTTATTAATATGCAGTTATTGTTATTATATGATAATTAGCATACCGGCAGTATTTTTTCTATTATTTTCAACTCTTGTGACATATGGTTGTGCTTTATGGATAAAACATATTAATAATATTCAAGTAGAAGAAAAAGTAGATGTAAAAAAGAAAAAAAGAATTGTTATATTTGGAATAGTATTGGACTTAGGAATGTTAGCATTTTTGAAATATTCCAATTTTTTGATTCTAAATATTAATGCAATAACAAATGGTCATATCAATCTGTTTCATATGATTTTACCACTTGGAATTTCTTATTACACATTCCAAACGCTGGGATATTTGTTGGATGTATATTGGGGGAGAGCAGAAGCAGAAACAAATTTGGGTAAATATGCATTATTTGTTTCATTCTTCCCACAACTTGTACAAGGACCAATAGGAAGATATGGAAGGCTTGCGGACCAATTGACAAGCTCACATAAATTTGAGTTACATCAGATAAAGTATGGTGTTGAAAGAATTGTATGGGGATTGTTCAAAAAGATGATTGTAGCAGAATGGGCTTCGGTATATCGAATTGCAATTTTTTCTAATCCAGAGCAATATTCAGGAATTGCGGTATTTGGTGTGTTGCTATACACAATAGAGCTGTATGGTGATTTCGCAGGAGGTATAGATATTGTATTAGGCGTAGCTGCAATGTTTGGAATTCGACTAGATGAAAACTTTCGTCAGCCATTGTTTTCTGTTTCGATTAGTGACTTTTGGAGAAGATGGCATATATCACTTGGAACATGGATGAAAGATTATGTGTTTTATCCATTAACTTTGTCAAAAGCAATGTGCAAACTTCAAAAAAAGGCGAAAGTCAAATGGGGACGAAAAAAAGGAAGATTCGTGACGATTGCTGTTTCAGATTTGATAGTATTTGTACTTGTTGGTTTATGGCATGGTCCTAGCTGGAATAATATAGGATGGGGGTTTTATAACGGAGTAATTATTGCAACAAGTGGATTCATGGCAGACACATATAAAGTATGGAAAACGAAACTACACATTAAAGATCAAAGCAAAGGATATCATCTGTTTATGATACTCAGGACGTTTATACTGTTTAATCTTGGACAATATTTCGATTGTGTTAGCTCAGTTGGAGAAGCGCTGAAAATGATGAAATATTCTGTTACGAGTTTTCAACCATCACAATTTTTAATGATATCATCCGGAAAACTCGGAGTAGAATATACACCGTATGCATTATTAACATTATTTATAGGATGTGTTATTTGGTTTATTGTGAGTGTATTAAAAGAAAAAGGCATAAATATGGAAGAAGCAGCAGCGAAAACGCCAATAGCTTTGGAATTTCTAATATGTATTCTTTTGCTTATCAGTATTCCGCTGTTTAGTCCAATGTCAGTAGCTAGGGGGTTCATCTATGCACAGTTTTAAAAAAGGAATTAAACTAGTTATATGTCTGTTGATTTGTGCATTGGTGATCAAAGCAATGGATATTTTATTGTATCCATGTACATTTGTAAGAAATGATATTCATACAGTTACAAATGAGCAGAAAGATGTTGTTATACTAGGAACATCGAATGGAATGTCAGATTTAGATCCGGATAGTATGCTGGAAGGAACAAAAAGGACAGGACATAATTTGTGTGTTGGAGGAGAATATCCAGTTGATGCATATTATTTGACAAAGCTTGTTATTGAAAAACAACAGCCTAAAACAATTATATTTGAATTATCTCCGGGATATTTTACGACGGAAAAAGAAAAAGGAAATAATTATTTATTATTTTATCATGAATTTCCAATGTCTATCACAAAAGCAGAATATTATGCAGATACAATGTTAGATTGTGATTTTCGTTCACCTTTATTTGCATTTCATGAATATTCATTGCAATATGAACTTTCTAAAATAAAGGATACTGTTTATCAGAAAATGACAAATAATTATGATGTATCATATTTGAAAGGACAAGCACAGGAATATCATGAGAATGGATTTATTGAGAAATATCCGGTGGCGATAGAGAATTTTCCATCCTATTCACCAACGTTATTTTCAAAGGACGAGGTGAAAGCAACTAATATGGAATATTTGGATAAATTGATTCAATTATGTAAAGAGAATGATATTGAGTTTATTGCGACAACAATGCCTTTAGCAGCAACAATGCTGGTTCAAGAAGAGGAAAGTTATCGTGATGCATGGGATTATTTTTCAGAGTATTTTCGTGAAAAGGGTGTAGAATATTATAACTTCAACAGAGAATATTATAAAAGTTATAATCATGAGCTGGCAAATTATGTAGATTATGATGGGCATATGAATGGTGATAGTGCTAGGGCATTTTCAAAAGTGTTTGGTGATATTGTATTTGGTGACGAAGCATTAAATTAGAGAAAAATCTGCAAAATAAAAAGACTAAAAAAGAAGGAGAAGAAATATTTTATGGAAACATTATTGGAAATTTTAAGTGATTTAGTACCGGGAGTACAGTTTGAAGGAAGAACAGATTTGGTGGAGAGTGGAGATTTGGATTCACTTAAAATTTTAAATCTGATTTCGGATATCTCAGATGAATTTGATGTGACAATCCCAGTAGGCGAGGTTGTTCCTGAAAATTTTGATTCGCCAGAGGCAATTATGGCGTTGATTAATAAACTTCAGAAATAAGGACATAAGTTTTACAAAAGCGGTGTGGTATAGATTTTGCCATGCCGCTTTAACATTCTGAAAGAAAATAGTATTAATAGAAAAATGGCTATAATTGACAGAAAAAGTAAGACGAAGTATACTACTATAGATAAAGAATAATTAGAAGAGGAATCGAAAAATGGGAGATATGAGTGCGAAGCATACATTTGTAATATGTGCATATAAAGAAAGTGCTTATTTGGAAGAATGCATTCTTTCATTAAAGCAACAAACTGTAAAATCAAATATTATTATGATAACATCTACACCGAATAATTATATTCGAGAACTCGCAGAAAAATATGAGATACCATTGAAAGTGAATGAAGGAGAGGGAGGAATCGTTCAAGACTGGAATTTTGGATATGCACAATGTAGAACACCGTATATAACAATCGCTCATCAAGATGATGTGTATTTTCCAGAGTATGCAGAGCATGCTGTGAATATGTTAGAATCTGCAAAAAAACCATTGATTTATTTTTCGGATTACTGTGAAATTAGAAATGGGGAAAAGGTTGAAAATAATCAATTGTTAAAAGTAAAGAGGATGTTATTGTCACCTTTAAAAGTAAAAAAATTTCAAACTAGCCGCTTTATCAGAAGACGTAGTTTGGCATTTGGATGTGGAATTTGTTGTCCATCTGTTACATTTGCAGTGGAGAATCTTCCTAATCCTGTTTTCACAGTACATTTCCGTTCTTGCGAAGATTGGGAAGCCTGGGAAAGACTCTCAAGATTAAAAGGTACGTTTGCTTATGACGCAACAATTCAAATGGGGCATCGTATTCATGAAGAGTCAGAAACATCAATTATCATAGGAGATAATGCAAGAAGCACGGAAGATTATGAGATGTATTGTAGATTTTGGCCAAAATGGATTGCAAAGATATTGATAAAATTATATTCAAAAAGCCAGCAATCAAATAATATAGACTAAGGAGTATGTATGAAAAAGCTAATTATTATACCGGCATATAATGAAAGTGCAAATATTGAAAAAACAATTAAAATGATTCAGGAAAATGCTCCGGAATTTGATTATGTAATTATAAATGATTGTTCTACGGATGATACGAAAAAAATTTGTGAAAAGAATGGTTATAATTATATAGACTTGCCAATTAATCTGGGAATTGGCGGGGCCGTGCAAACAGGCTATCGATATGGTTATGAAGAAGGCTATGATATGGCTGTGCAGGTGGACGGAGATGGTCAGCATGATCCAAAGTTTTTGGCAACAATGGCAGATTATCTTGAAGAACATGGACTGGATATGGTAATTGGTTCTCGTTTTATTAATAAAGAAGGCTTTCAGTCATCCGGAGCAAGAAGAATGGGTATCAAATATTTTACAGTGCTTATTCAGTTGTTGACCGGAAAGAAAATTACAGATCCAACATCAGGATTGAGAATGGTTAATCGTGACGTTATGAAAATATTTGCATATGATTACCCGAAAGATTATCCAGAACCTGAGAGTGTGGTTGCAATTTTGAGACAGAAAAAGAATGTTGAAGAAATTCCTGTTATTATGAAAGCTCGTGAAGGAGGAGTTTCTTCCATATCGCCGAAAAAGTCAGTTTATTATATGATAAAGGTGACATTAGCAATTTTAATCGAGCGGATTAGAAAGTAAGAGGTGAAATAATGAATATTCGAATTCAGGTAATTGTAGCAATCGTGATTGTGCTGGCATTGTGTGTGATTATAAATATGATCAGAAAAAAAGCACTTGAGTTAAGATATGCACTTGCATGGCTTTTGGTAGGATTTGGTACGTTGATCTTAGATTTGTTCCCAGATGTAATGATGGGACTTGCCAAATTTATGGGAATAGAAGTTCCGAGTAACATGTTGTTCTTCTTAGGATTTTGCTTTGCACTGATTATTATTTTCGTATTGACAATAGCAGTTTCAAGAATGTCGATCCGAATTAAAAATTTAACTCAGGAGATGGCGTTGTATGAGAAGAGAATGAAAGACAATGAAAGACAATGATGGGTAACTTGTCAAATATAGAAAAAGGTGTTATACTACAAATGGTTGTTATGTATGTGATATAACGCCTTTTTTCTTGTATAAAAATGTATAGAAAAATAATGGATGATGGAGGTATGAGCGTGACTCAATATATACAAAATTTTGTAAAATTCCAGCCACTATTACGAGAGTTGGTTGCACGAGATATTAAGATTAAATACAGACGTTCTGCATTAGGAGTTCTGTGGACACTATTAAACCCATTGTTTATGATGATTGTATTATCGGTAGTTTTTTCAAATCTTTTTAAGTTTGATATTGAGAATTTTCCGTTGTACTTGCTAAGTGGACAGGTGATTTTTAATTTTTTTAATGATACGACAACAACATCAATGGGAGCAATTATAAGTAACTCTTCACTGATAAAGAAGATATATGTACCAAAATATCTTTTTGTTTTGTCAAGAGTCTTTTCAAGTTTTATTAATTTGATGGCTTCATTTACTGCATTAATGCTCGTAATGCTGGCTATGCGTGTTGAGATGCATTGGACAGTTATTTTATCACCAATTCCATTGCTGTTTTTAGTTGCATTTTCATTAGGAATAGGCTTGATATTAGCAGCAATAACTGTAAGATTTAGAGATATCATGCATTTGTATTCTGTATTTACAACAGCGTTGATGTATTTGACACCAGTTATTTATCCAATGTCAATCCTTCCAAAATGGTTATCGCCGATTGTTAGAGCTAATCCAGTTACAAATATATTGATTATGTTCCGTGATGTTATGCTAAACGGAAATTTGCCAAGTATTTCTGGGATTATTATAGCTCTGATTGAAACTGTGCTGGCATTGGGAATTGGATTATATGTATTCTATAAAAATCAGGATCAATTTATTTTAAATATATAATATTAGGAGAAAAATATGGAAAAACCAATAATGATTCAAGCAGATCATGTGTATATGAAATTCAGTTTGTCATCTGAGAAGTTTGATAGTTTTAAAGAGTACGTGATAAAAAGTATTAAAAAACAGGTGTCATATGATGAATTCTGGGCATTAAAAGATGTATCGTTTGAGTTAAGAAAAGGGGATGCATTGGGATTAATCGGTTTAAACGGTAGTGGAAAAAGTACAATGTTGAAAACGATTGCCGGAGTGTTAAAACCGACGAAGGGAAGTGTCACTGTAAATGGCTCAATTGCTCCGTTGATTGAATTGGGAGCTGGATTCGATATGGATTTGACAGCACGTGAAAATGTATTTCTTAATGGAGCGCTTTTAGGATATTCACGTAAACAGATGCAGGAATATTATGATGATATAGTAGAATTTTCGGAGTTAAAAGATTTTATGGATGTACCGGTAAAGAATTTCTCTTCTGGTATGGTTTCAAGATTGGCATTTGCGATTGCAACAATCGGAACGCCGGATATTCTTATTGTAGACGAAGTGCTTTCTGTTGGGGACTTTCGATTCCAAGAGAAATGCGAACAACGTATACAGAAGATGATGAATGGAGAAACGACAATTCTTTTTGTTTCGCATAATATTAATCAGGTAGAAAAGTTATGTAATAAAATTGTGTGGTTAGAAAAAGGGGTTGTCAAAGCATTTGGTGATGCCAAAGAAATTGCAGAGGAATATAGAAATTCTTAATCAGAGGTAAAAAGATGAAGAAAAAAGTTATAAGAGTATTAGAAAGTATAGTAGTGATTGCACTGGTGTTTTTATATGCGCACATAGCAAAGCCTCATGCGATTTATGATAAAACAATAGACCCAAGTGCATATGGAACAGTTACGGAAAGTAAGAATGCTATATTAGAACAGGAATTTGAAGTAAATGAGGATACTTTAGATGGAATCCGTGTAAAGGGTGCAGAAAGTGGAGATATTAGTAAAGTGTCTCTTAATTATACATTAGAAGAAGTAGATACAAATGAAGTTGTGGCTGAAGGTGAGATAAATGCTAAAAAGGCGTTAAAAAGTCGATTTTATGAATTACCTTTTGATACGATTGAGAATTGTAATGGAAAGCAATATCGCTTATCCTTGACACAGAATGCAGAAGATAATGAAAGCGCAGTGCAGTTCTCGTTTGAGAAACAAGAAGAATCTAATACAGCTTTTTATGTTGATGGGGAAAAAATAGACGGAACGATGATTTTAAAAACGCTGACGGATAGATTCGATTTGGAAACTTTCTTTGTAGTAATGATATTTGTGATTTATATCGTTGCATTCATGAAATTATTGTATAGATTATTTAAATAATGAGGGATATCTAATATGCAGGAAATATTAAGGAAAGTTACAAAGACACTAAAAGATGAGGGAATTGCATCAGTTGGAAAAAAGGCACGTTCTTATATAAAAACAAAAAATATTGAAAAGAAATTGAAAACAAGTCAAGTATTCCAGGATGTGTTGTTTATAAATGGGTGTGGACCAGAAGTGCCACACCCTGCTCGTTATAGGGTATCACATCAGAGAGAACAGTTGACTTATTATAATATTTCGAGTAATGAAGTCTTCTATCAACATTTATCAATGGATATGGTAAGGTTATATAGAGGCTTCATTTTTTTTCGGTGTCCGTATAATGAACAAATAGGAGAATTTATAAAATTTGCAAAGAAATTGAACAAAGTTGTTTTATATGATATTGATGATTTAGTAATTGATACAAAGTATACGGATATGATTCCATATTTGGATACAATGAAATCAGAAGATAGGAAAGCTTATAATCAGAATGTAATGGAGATGGGACATTTACTCAGATTGTGTGATGCTGGAATTACAACGACGACACATTTACAACAAGAAATGCTTCATTACGTTCCGGAGGTTTTGATAAATCGTAATACTGCATCGGAAGAGATGGAAAAGCTTTCTGATAAGGCTTTACAAAGCAAAAAAGAGTTAGATCATATTCATATCGGTTATTTTAGCGGCAGTATTACGCATAATGATGATTTTAATATGATTATGCCAGTGATAATAGAACTTATGAAGACATATCATCATTTGAAGCTGCATATAGTCGGAGAATTAGAGCTGCCGGGAGAACTAAATGAATACAAAGAACAGATAATACAGCATCCGTTTGTTGATTGGAGAAAATTACCTGAATTAATAGCACAGGTGGATATAAATCTAGCACCATTAACAGACACATTATTTAATGCTGCAAAATCAGAAAACAAATGGATGGAAGCTGCATTGGTTCAGGTTCCGACAATTGCTAGTAATCTTGGAGCATTTGAAGAATGTATAGAATCTGGTGAAACTGGAATTTTATGTTCTTCAGTAGAAGACTGGAAAGAAGCACTTGTTGATTTGATAGAAAATCCAGATAAGCGAAATCGTATTGCAAGGAACGCTTGGTATGTGTGTAGAGAACGCTGGCTTGCCTATAAGACAGGATATAAGTTAGCAGAGTTCCTAAAGAAAAAATTCCATAAGAATATTATTTTTGTGTTACCATCACTTGAGATTAGTGGCGGGGTAATGGTTACATTGAATCATGCTGCTATAATGCAAAAACGTGGATACGATGTGTCAGTGGCATATTTGAATGCAAAAGAAAATTGGTGTACTGTAAAAGCACAGAAAATACCGGTGTTACATGCAAATGAAGGTGTGCTAGAAGGAAGTATAGATGCTGCGGTAGCTACAATGTGGACGACAGTACAAATACTAAATAGAAATTCGAAAATAAAGAATAAATATTATTTAGTACAAAATTATGAGACCAATTTTTATCAGTCGGGTGACCCATTGAGAATTCAAGCAAATAGAACGTATTCTGAAAATGAAAATATAAAATATCTTACAATATCTAAATGGTGTGAATCGTGGTTAAAGACGGAATTTGGTAAAACATGTAAATACGCACCGAATGGAATTGAGTTTGACAGATTTCATGATACTGCGGAAGAGAGAACATTATCTGGAAAAATTCGAATACTAATAGAAGGCGATTGTGCATCTTACTATAAAAATGTTGATGAAAGTTTTGAAATTGTAAACAAGTTAGAAAAAGAAAAGTTTGAGATATGGTACATGTCTTATAATGCACAACCGAAAGAATGGTATCGGGTAGACAAATTTTTTCATAAAGTTCCGTATGCGAAAGTAGCACAAATATATAGAGAGTGCGATATTTTAATTAAGACGAGTGTTTTGGAAAGTTTTTCGTATCCACCATTAGAGATGATGGCGACAGGAGGTCTTGTGTTGGCTGTGCCAAATGGTGGCAATGTGGAATATTTAGAAGACGGAAAAAACTGTTTATTATATGAACAGGGTGATATAGAGCAGGCTGTTTCTAAAATCAATCAATTATGCACAGAGAAAGAATTAAGACACAAATTATATATAGAAGGATTAAAGACTGCAAAAGAACGAGATTGGAATAACATAGAGTCTGCGATAGAAAGTCTGTATATGGAGGAATCATAAGATGAGTAAAACGGAAAATTTACAACAAAAATTAGTTAGAATAGTCAGAGAAGAGGGGGTTAAGACTGCATATAGAAAGGGAAAAAATTATATAAAATTGCGTGTATCAGGAGACCCTATTCGTCATTGTTATAAAGATGTATTGTTTATAAATGGATGTTATTTGCCGCATCCGTCAAGATATCGAGTGGATCATCAGGTAGAGCAGTTACAAGCTTTTGGTTTGACAGTAGATAGCATGTTTTATGAACGTGTCAATTTGGAGATATTGAAATATTATCGTGCATTCGTATTTTTTAGATGTCCGATTACGACAGAAATAGAGGAATTTATTGATAGAGCCAAATATTATAATAAACCGGTTATATTTGATATTGATGATTTAGTGATTGACAAAAAGTATACAGATATGATTCCGTATTTGAAAACAATGTCTGAAAATGACAAAAAAGTTTATGATGATGGTGTTGAAAGAACAAAACAGACATTACTGAAATGCGATTGTGCAATCACAACAACAAGTGTCTTGGCTAATGAATTGCGTAATTATGTTGATGATGTTTATATAAATAGAAATGTTGCATCAGAAAAAATGCTGAAATATTCTAAAAGAGCATATAGTAATGTTGTAAAAGACGAAAATAAAATTATTATGGGATATTTTAGTGGAAGTATTACTCATAATGCGGATTTTGAATTGATTATGCCTGTAATCAAGGAAATTATGGAAAAGAATGAGCAGGCTTATCTTAAGATAGTTGGTGAATTAGACTTACCAAAAGAGTTGGACAGTGTTCGAGAGCGAGTGATTGCGGAACCATTTGTAGAGTGGAAAAAACTACCGGAGTTAATAGCTTCTGTAGATATTAATCTGGCACCATTAGAAGAGTCTATTTTCAATGCTGCGAAATCAGAAAATAAATGGCTCGAGGCAGGACTTGTTCATGTGCCGACAATTGCAAGTAAGGTCGGAGCCTTTGAAGAAATGATTCAGGATGGACAAGATGGTATTTTATGTGCGAATATACATGAGTGGCAAGAAAAATTACAGCTTCTTATAGATGATAAAACGTACAGAGAAGAAATTGGAAGTAATGCATATGCAATTACAAGAAAGAAAATTACAACTTATACAGGTCGAGGTATAGCCGAGTATGTGATTTCAAAGATGCCAAAAAATTTCGGATTTGTTTTGCCAACTACTAATATTAGTGGTGGAGTAAATGTAATTATAAAGCATTGTAATATGCTTAGAGACCATGGGTATGATGTGTTTATAGTAAACGAAGACAGAAAATCTGATGATATTATAAATAAAGATGGACGTATTCCGGTTGTACAAAGTTATGACACACGTTTTGAGGCATATGTGGATACTTTAGTTGCAAGTTTATGGAGTACACTTACATTTGTGAAAGTATATCCGAATGTTTTGCATAGAGCATATTTGGTTCAGAATTTTGAAACCAATTTTAGTCCGGACGGATATTTTGAGAAAACAATGGCAAATGCAACATATAATTCTCTTATTCCAATTCATTATCTTACAATATCAAAATGGTGTCAGGATTGGTTAAAAGAAAAATTTGGAAAAGACAGCATTTATGTACCGAATGGAATTGATTTGGGAGTTTTTTCTTATAAGGAAAGAAATTTCGAAGGAAAAATTAAAATTCTTATTGAAGGAAATAGTGATGATCACTATAAAAATGTAGATGAAAGTTTTAAAATTGCTGAAAAATTAGATAAAGATAAATATGAGATTTATTATTTGTCATATCAAGGAGGAGCAAAATCATGGTATCGTGTAGACAAATTCTTACAAAGAGTTCCACATGACGAAGTTGGAAAAATTTATCAGTCGTGCGATATTTTGTTAAAAACAAGTATTTTGGAAAGCTTTTCGTATCCACCATTAGAAATGATGGCAACTGGTGGGCTGGCTGTTGTAGCACCAAATGGAGGAAATATTGAGTATTTACGTGACGAAGAAAATTGTCTAATGTATAAACTTGGTGACATAGATAAGGCAGTTGAACAAATTGACAGACTTGCTGAGGATGCTTTATTAAGAGAAAGATTGATTGCAGGAGGATTAGAGACTGCCAAAAAACGTGAATGGAGTAAGATTGAAGAGCAAATAGTTACAATGTATCGAGACTTGAAGGAGAATGCCGATGAATACTAATAGTATTGCAAAAAAATTTGTTTATCTTTCACTCATATTTGGTATATTATTTATGGTTTTAACACCGCCTTTTCAGGCGCCAGACGAAGATAGCCACTTTAAGAAGGCCTATGTATTATCAAAAGGAAATTTATTTCCAGATGTGCAGGATGGGAAAGTGGGATATATGCTGCCAAAGGGAATGTTAGATTATATCACTATGCAAAATAATAAAGGTGGTAATCTCGATGAAAAATTTAACTATAAAGACATGTATTTGACAGAACGATTACCAGGAGAATATGGAGAACAAAAGTTTGATGGATTCTCGACAGCAAAAACAAATCCGGTAGGGCATATTGTACAAGCAACAGGAATTGTTTTTGGCAATGTAGTGGCGAAAATATTAGATATTGATAATCCTTCAGTATTATATTTTTTATATTTTGCAAGATTTTTCAATTTGTTATTTTACGTAACAATAGTGGCAATTAGTATCTCTATTACACCAATATTAAAAAGAACGATGGCAATGATTGGAATTATGCCGATGTCGTTATTTTTGGCAGCTACAGTATCGTATGATCCAATATTAATTTCACTTGCGTTTCTAGCATGTGCAATGATATTCAGAATTTCTTTTGGCGAAAATCAAAAAGAGCTGACTACTGCATACATAGTTATTTTAAGTGTGATAGCGTATGTGTTTGTTGTTATAAAAATTGTATATGTACCAATATTTTTGTTGATGTTATTTTTGCCAAAATTTGAACTCAAAAATAAAAAGATCTATGCTAAGAAATTGATAAGTATGGGAATTATTGTGATAGCTTTGTATTTTATTACAAAGCTGATTATGCCAAGTGGAGACACAAGTGTTATTACAGAAGATGCCAAATTGGCATCACAGCAGATGCAGTTTGTAATTCATAATCCAGTAAAGTATCTGCAAATATATTTTAATACATTATCAAGTATGAAACTATTTTTTGTTTCAACAACAATTGGTACCTTTGGATTAATTGATACAAATTTGTATTGTGTATTTTTGGGGGCATATTTATTTATCATGCCAATTATTGGAATTGCAGAAACAAGTTTAGATAATATAAAAGTAAAGGTTATAGATAGGATTATAGTGCTTATAAGTGTCTCAGCCGCAATTTTTGGATGTTTTCTGGCAATGTATATATACTGGACATCCATATTGGATAATTATGGAGTGGGAGCAGGGGCTATTACGGGAGTGCAAGGACGATATTTCATACCAGTAATACCATTAATATTTTTGATATTTGCGAATACAAAATTGCAAAAAGTAGAAAAATTAAACAAAATTATGAAAACCGTAGTAGATAATTTTATATTGCCAAGCAGTATAATGCTTTGCGCATCTGTCGTTGCTATATTATTGCGATTCTGGTGTTAGAAAAGTGAGAGGAAAGAGATGAAAACCGAAAAAATATGTATATACACTTGTATAACTGGAGATTATGACAATCTTCATGATGTGGAAAAAGATGAAGATATTGATTATATATGTTTTACAAATAACCATACGTTAAAGTCAGATCGCTGGCAGTTTGTCTATATTCAAGATGAAGAGAATATAGGTGATATGTTATTATCAAGAAAAATTAAAATATTGGGTCATCCGCTTTTGGAAAAATACGATATAAGTATATGGGTAGATGGAGCTCTCCAGGTAAAGAAAGATATACGTAAACTACTTACGACATTTTGTGATTTGGAAAATTACTCAATGGCATGTTTTCGTCATAGATTACGTAATTGTGTTTATCAAGAAGCAACGGCATGCGTTATTCATAGAAAAGCAAATAGGGAAGAGATTATTCAATATTTGGACTTTATAAAAAAAGAGCAATTTCCGGAGGATTATGGATTAGCGGAATGTACGGTTTTGATACGAAGAGAAAATCAACAAGATGTAAAAGATACGATGCATCTTTGGTATGATTTACTTTGTAAATATGTGAAAAGAGACCAGTTATCATTTCCGTACAGTATATGGAAAACAGGATTAAAGATTTGTTGGATTGATTTAAACGTATTTGATAATCCGTGGTTTTTCTGGTATGCACATAAACAGAAGACAGAGAAAGAAAGTGTAAGAATATTTTTTGGAAATTATCAAGATGTTCGTAGAGACGTATATGAAGATAAGAATATGGAAATGGATGGAAACAGATGTAAAGTGCGAATTTTATCTCCGAAAGATTGTTCAAAAATATCAATTAATATAGGACAACATTTTGGAAAAGTAATTACTTCGTTAAAAACATCGATACCGGTAAAGTCAGTGTCAACATTTCCAGGAATTACAAATGAAGGGTATACAGTGTTTGACTATGATGAAATGGTTCTTTATCTAGAAGGAGCGTTTCATAAAAATCAAGAGTTCGAAGTGACATTTGATATGAGTCGGTTTGACGAGATAGAGATACAAGAAGTATCAGAAGGAATTATAAGTAAGTACTATTATGATAAAATAATTCGAGATAATATGATTGATGGGTTGAATAAACGCTGTACTGAATTGGAAGGACAGATAATATACTTGCATAAAGAACAAGAAAATTCACTAATTAGACGAGCAAAAAAACTATGTGGTCAACAAGATATAAAATCTAAAATTTTGAAGAAACTAATTATGAAATGTGTAAAACTCAATTAGGAAGGTCAAAATGGAATGTATACAAAGGGGTATTATGAAATATAGAGAATTATATAAAAAAGTTAAAAAGACGATGGTCTATACAAAATTTTATGGAATTAAAAATATGATTCATCGTAATTTTGATAAATATCAAGTGAATGAACAATGGTATTCAACTTGGTTCGAACAGAATAAGGTTACACAAGAGGAAATAAAGATACAAAAACAGCAACGATTTGTATATGAACCTGTTATTAGTATTTTGGTTCCAGTATATAATACTCCACAGAAATATTTACAGCAGATGATAGAATCGGTATGTGAACAGACATATGATAAATGGGAACTTTGTATTGCGAATGCGAATCCGGAAAATTTAGAAGTTCAAATCATTTTAGATGAATATAAAAAGAAAGATTCAAGAATTAAGGTGGTAGATGTTCCGGAAAATTTAGGTATTGCTCAAAATACAAACAAGGCTTATGAAATTTCAACAGGACAATATATTGCCCTGTTGGACCATGATGATATGTTAGCAACGAACGCCTTATATGAAGTTGTTAGGACCATGAATGAGAAGAATAAATCGGAAGTGATTTATACAGATGAGGACAAAATATCAGAAAATTCAAATGAACACTTTCAGCCTAATTTTAAACCAGAGTTCAATTTAGATTTATTAAGAGCTAATAATTATATATGTCACCTTTTTGTATTTAAGAGAACTTTGATAAAAGAATCAGAACCATTTCGAGAGGAATATAATGGGGCCCAAGATTATGATTTAATACTAAGATGTACGGAACAAGCAGAGAATATTGCTCATATATCAAAGATTTTATACCACTGGCGTATGCATAGACAATCAACAGCAGATAATCCGGCTAGTAAATTATATGCGTATGATGCGGGTGAACGGGCATTACAGGCACATCTAAAAAGATGTGGGGAAGTCGGTCGTATAGAAAAATTAGACGATTTGGGCTTTTATAAAATTATTTATGAATCTAAGGATAATAAGGATTTGGTTACTACCGTGATTAAAAGTGATGGGGAAATCAATTATCTAAAGAAATGTATTAATTCGTTAAAAGAAATGGATTATGAAAATTTGCAGATAATAGTGGTGGATATGGGAAATCAGAGCAGTAAGGTAGAAAAATATTATCAATTCTTGGAAGGACAAGGAATACAGGTTGTTAAAGGTCAAAAAGATTCATTTCCTGCGACTATTAATATTATCAAGAAGCAAATAAAAGGAGAATATATTCTTTTGCTTTCGCAATATATTGAGTTTCAAGGAAAAAAGGACTTGGAACAGTTACTTGCAAATTGCCAACGTAAAAAAATTGGTGTCGTTGGTGCAAGAAGTTATTATAGAAATCATACAATTCGACATGCAGGTATTGGAATTGGAGGAGAAAAATTCTCATACAGATTATTTGAAGGATTGCCAAATATGTGTAAGGGCTATATGCATAGAGAGGCACTGCAACAGGAACTGAGTGCCGTTAGTATGGAATGTATGATGTTAAGAAAAAGTTTGTTAGAACAAATTGATGGATTCGATGATAAATTGGGAGACGAATTTGCTGCTATAGATTTTTGCCTGCGAGTGAAAGAAAAACAGTATCGAGTTTTGTACGTTCCGACAGTTGTGATGCGGTATAATGCTTCCTATGATAAAGAACGTATCGAAGCAAAGAATATAACAATTATGATGCAGCGATGGAAAAATGTTTATGAAAATCAATATGGTTACAGTAGTTAACTTGTTGAGTTTAAATTCGTCAATTAGAAGGTAAAACTTATGTATTAACGAAGAAGTTGATTAAAAAATCGATTTTT
Organism: Mediterraneibacter sp. NSJ-151; assembly: GCF_022487435.1. Taxonomy (NCBI): domain Bacteria; kingdom Bacillati; phylum Bacillota; class Clostridia; order Lachnospirales; family Lachnospiraceae; genus Mediterraneibacter; species Mediterraneibacter sp. NSJ-151. Next base: position 257,026 of record NZ_JAKVPP010000001.1, read on the forward strand.
CAAAGTGTAAGAGTAAGTACAGATTAAAATCGACATAAGAATTACTATAAAAAATAAAGCAGTAACAGGTAATATCTTTCTGGTTACAAAAGATAATATATCAATTACAGCAATTAAAATCCGATGTAAAAAATACATTCCGGTACTTAAATTTCTTAAGTATTTTGCGTGCTTTAAATGTAATGAACTCTTTGTAAGTATTATTAAGAGGAGTGGGGCGATAAATAAATGCGATATAAATAATGCCCCATCATCTAGCGGAACATGTTGATTTACTAGTAGTAATTCGAAAAAATAAAGTATGGTTGAAATAAAAAGCAAAGGTTTTGTATATTGATAAAGTTTCGGGGATTCGATATGAACTCCGACATAAATTCCAAGTATTAAGAAACAGGTTCCAACAAAAATTCCATTTCGTGCAGAAATGAATAATTGCATGTAAGAGTCAACAATTATCTGCAAGTAGGAATTTTCGATTAAAAAGTAATAATTATTACATAATAGGGCGAAGGCATATAAGAAAATACTAATTATCAGTATAATTTGAATTCGTCCTTTTTTAAGAAATGGATAGATAATAATAATTGCAATAATGCTTGCCTGTACATACCAGAGCGCTCCATAAGGATAAAATAATATATGTTTAAGTATATCATGACAAATAGTAAGTTTGGGGGTTTGTCTTAAAAGTTGTTTGATGATTTCCAATAAATTATTTATATTTTCGAATATAATAAGAGGAATGAGCAAACGAAAGATATATTTTTGGATAATGATATCTAGCTCAGCTGGTTGCTTCAAATATTTTTTTCCAATCCAAAATCCGGAACATACAAAGAAAAATGGTACAGCTAATCGGAAAAAACCTCTTCCGATTAGTAATTGTAACGCTTTTGGAAAGATGCTGGAAATATTGGTATGTATTCCGATAATACAAAGGCAAAAAATAAATTTCATTAAATCAATGCTGTCATATTGTTTGCTCATAATTTTGTCTCCATTTAATTTCTTAATATTCTTCTAAAAAAATTCCCGAGTATTTTTTCATATATAATATTTATAAAAGTAGCAAGTAAATAAATACAGAAAGCAAAGAGCGGAAGCATACAAAGAGTAAAAAGTATTCCATAATGGTTTATTTGCCACATGATGAAAGATTGCCTGAAAATTGTTAACCAACAAGTAGAGTGAATTAAATATGTAATAATTGTACTCTGAGGAAGATTGCGTAAAAACCAGTTTGTTTTTATATTATTATTGGAACGTATAGCAAATAGTAATAAAGTAATAGAGGCTATTGCTACGCATGGATTATTATATGCATAAAAAGTCCATGCTCTTAAACCATTGCCGGATTTGTAAAGTAACTTTATAAGCAGGCTGTTTAAGAGTATAACAGTAAACCAAGTAAGAATGTAAAATTTTCTGTTGTATAAAAGCAATCGCCACTCATTTTGAAATTTTCTAATACCGTTACCTAAAATATATAGGGCAACTGCCATAAGGTAAGAGTAGCCGTAGGAAAGATGGAGGCTTCCATCAATTGTAAATCCATAAATACAGATAATTAAGAAAAAACCAATAACATAAGATTTAAACATAGATAATGAGATATTATCAATTATCAAGTTTAAAAGTGGAGAAGTAAACATTAATAAAATGTATGCTCCAAGAAACCAGTAATAATCGAATGGATTAAGAGTGTTTTTTATCCAATCAGAATCAAAAGGAATATGGCCTGACAGAAGACCAGTTAGCTGTATCAAGGTGGAAATCAGGTACACTTTTATTATGAGCAATAATACTGTTTGAGGTTTTAAATGAATTTTACAATAGCCGGACATCAAAAAGAATAAGTTGACTCCGACAATAACAATAGAATTCATAATAATTAAAAGGTTACCAAAACGGGTTAAAGTATTTTCTTTTAGCATGGTTTGTAATCCGAAATCATTGATAATACAATGGTGCATGATAATAAAAAGCATAGAAAATATGCGTAGCAAATCAATGCGTAAATCTCGTTTTGCAACTTGTGACATAATAAATCCTCCATAATTATATAAGAGTTTCAGGTAATTATAACCAGCGAATTAGTTTAGATAAAAGTCTTTATACCATTCAGCAAATTTGCGAAGTCCATCTCTTAGGCTTGTGCTAGATTTGAATCGTAAGTAGGTAATCATCCGTATTACCAACTTACAAACGATGCCAGTGAGGTAAGATTATTATTCGTGTTATCTACAAAAATTTCATTTGGCTCAAATCCAAGAGTTTCGTATAATGCTTCCAGCAGTGGAAAAGGCGGAAGAGAATAAATACACGATAGAGCTTGTCACATCAATAAGTGTCTGATATGTCATTTTTTCTTCAGTTATCTTTGTAGAAATCAAGTTAGCTAAAAGAGACAGAGATGCTTTCTTTATAGTTAGTTACGAGAGCAAATAGTTTAAAATGTAAATTTTACTGTAAATAACAAATCAGATGTGAATATGTAATGAAAATAGTTTGATTAATGCAACGTTAGATGTAGAACGACAAAAAGGAGTTATAAAAAGGAAGCCGCGTTCAACGTGATATTCGTAGTTCAACGTTAAAGCGACACTCCTATAATTTAAATAGTTTATTTTGTTAATACCTCAACACCATTTTCAGTTACAAGCACCATATATTCAATCTGGGCAGAAAGTCCGTCATCAATGGTATAAACAGTCCAGCCGTTATCTTCATCAACGAAGAAGTCAGGGCTACCTTCATTAATCATAGGTTCAATCGTGAACATCATACCCGGAACCAATAGCATCTCAGATCCTTTTGGAGTAACAAAGCTGACAAATGGATCTTCGTGGAATTCGAGTCCGATTCCATGTCCGCCGATTTCTTCTACAACAGAATATCCATTTTCCTGAGCATGCGTATTGATTGCATCAGCAATATCTCCAAGATGTCCCCATGGTTTTGCAGCAGCAAGACCAAGTTCAAGGCATTCTTCTGTGACTTTTACGAGACGTTCAGCACGTTCGGATACCTGTCCGATTTTGAACATTCGAGACGCATCAGAAAAATATCCATTGAGAATGGTGGATACGTCAACATTGATGATGTCACCTTCCTGCAAAATGATGTTTTTATCAGGGATACCATGGCAAATTTCGTTGTTAATAGAAGTACATACACTCTTTGGAAATCCTTCATAATTTAATGGGGCTGGAATCCCACCATTTTTTGTTGTTACATCATATACGATTTTGTCAATATCTTCTGTACTCATTCCGGCATGAATCTGTTCAGCAACAGCATCAAGAACTTTTGTATTGAGTTCAGCACTTGCTTTGATTTTTTCAATTTGAAATGGGGTTTTTAGTAATTTGCGGCTTGGGACAATCTCTCCGCGATCAGCATGAAGCTGCATCTTTTCTTCGATTGGCATGTGGCATTTTTTATATTTTTTCCCACTTCCACACCAGCAAGGGTCATTTCTTTCCATTTTACAATCCTCTTTTCTGAAAAATTTAAAATATTCATGTTGTCATATGTATATAGTTAAATATCTACTATTTATATTTCTACAGTTTAACATATATGATAGAAAAAAGCAAAGTTAGAAATGACGAACAAAAACAGAGAAAAATTTGACATGAAAAAAAAGAGGAAGTATACTGATAAAGTTCAAGAAATAAGGAAACTTAATTGTTTATGAAAATATAAAAGAAAGGAAAATAAATGAAGAAAAAAATAGGTGTTATTGTTGCATTGTCAATTATGATCACAGGAATAAATTATCCGACATACAGTGTATATGCACAGGAAGAAAATCAAGATATTTTTCAGAGTGAAGAGAATAGTGCAGAATCAGATCTTCAACAAGAGAATGGGGAACAGACATTGAATGAAGAGGTGGATATAGATACAGAGTCTGTAGCAGAAGAATCTCAGGAACAGGGAGATTTGAAAGAAAACAGTTGGCGTTATCAAGACGGAGAATTGATTAGGAGTGCTGAAGATGAAGTTTCTGTAATTAGTGATGTATATGCTCCAAATGCAACAAAAAAAGGTATTGATGTAAGTGAGCATAACCGTAATATTGACTGGGAAAAGGTTAAAGCCGCAGGAATAGATTATGCTATTATTCGATGTGGTTATGGGGATAATTATGATAATCAAGATGATAAACAGTGGCTGAGAAATGTAAGTGAATGTGAACGTTTAGGAATTCCATATGGAGTGTATATTTATTCATATGCTCAAAGTACAGATATGGCTACAAGTGAAGCACAGCATGTATTAAGATTAATAAGCGGGCACAAGTTGAGTTACCCGGTTTATTTTGATATGGAGGATAATAGTACGTTAGAAAGCGACTTCGGCGCAATTGCTCAGACATTTTGCAGTACAATTCAAAATGCAGGATATGCAGTTGGTGTATATGCAAATTTAAATTGGTGGAATAAATATTTGACAGATACAAGATTTGAACAATGGCATCGTTGGGTCGCTCAGTATAATATACAGTGTGATTACACAGGTACATATGCAATGTGGCAATATTCATCAAAAGAATTAGTTGATGGAATAGATGGACTCGTTGATATGAACTATCTTATTGGAACACCAGCGGATCATGGAGTTAAAGAACTGCAAAGTGGGGTTTCGTATGAAGCTCACGTATCAGATATTGGGTGGCAAACTTTTGTCCAGAACGGAGAAATAGCAGGAACAACAGGCCAAAATAAAGGAATAGAAGCCTTGAAAATGCAGTTAAACGATGTGGATGGTGGAATAGAATATAGAGCGCATGTACGAGATATTGGTTGGCAGGATTATGTATCAAATGGGCAGCAGGCAGGAACAACAGGTCAGGCAAAACCAATAGAGGCGGTATCTATCCGACTTACAGGCGAAGTCTCAGAACAATATGATATCTATTATCGAGTACATTCAAGCGATTTTGGATGGCTTGGATGGGCGAAGAACGGGGAAGATGCCGGAACACAAGGCTATGCAAAGAAAGTAGAAGCAATACAGGTTCAATTGGTTCAAAAAGGTGGAGAAGCTCCAGGAGAGACTTCAAATGCTTTTAAGATGAAAGAGACAGAAGTTCAGTATCAGGCGCACGTGTCAGATATAGGCTGGCAGAATATCGTAACAAATGGGGCATTGGCAGGAACAACAGGCCAGAATAAAGGGATAGAAGCATTAAAGTTGCAATTATCTAATGCTAGAAATGGCGGAATAGAATATCGCGCCCATGTACGAGATATAGGCTGGCAGGATTATGTATCAAATGGGCAGCAGGCAGGAACAACGGGGCAGGCGAAACCAATAGAAGCGGTATCTATCCGACTTACAGGAAAAGCGGAAGAACAATATGATATCTACTATCGAGTACATTCAAGTGATTTTGGATGGCTTGGTTGGGCAAAGAACGGGGAAGATGCCGGAACACAAGGTTATGCAAAGAAAGCAGAAGCAATTGAAATTTGTCTGGTAAAAAAAGGTGATTCAGCACCGGGAAGTACGGAAAAAGCATTTTTAAAGAATAATTAGAAAAAGAGTTATTGTTGAGTTGAGGTGATTTCTTGATATCAGCAATAACTCTTTTTTTAAATATAGGAAAATCTTGTGTTTTAAATCTAAATCAAATAAAATAAAAGAAAGAAAATACTTAATAAACGAAAGGGGCATATATGAGAGAGAAAAAGTTTATGAAGTTATTGGGCGTGATTGTTTTATGCTTGGCTATGATAACAACGACGCCAATATCGGTATTTGCAGAAGATATTGTACAGACTGATGATGTACAACAAGTACAAGAAACCACTCAAGAAGATATTAATCAGGACGAGAGTAATAACAATCAGGGTGAGAGTGGAACTGCTCAGAATGAGGGAGAACAGGATGTAATGCAGAGGTCCGAGGCGGAAACAACAGAATCTGATTTGAATAGTAGCATTGAGAATGAAACAGAAAACACAGATGAGTCTGTTATGCTGACTGAGGAAGCGGCAGATGTATTAAATATTAAATATAGTGCATATCTTCAAGGAACAAATTGGCAGGAAGAAAAAAGTAATGGGGAGACAGCTGGAACTGTCGGACAGGACCGTGCTATGAAAGCGCTCAAAGTTCAGCTGGAAAATAATACAGGTATAGCAGGGACAGTTCAATACTGTGCCCATGTATCGAATATTGGTTGGCAGAATTATGTGGAAGAAAATGAACTAGCAGGAACAACGAAAACTGGATTACAAATCGAAGCAATCCGAATGAAACTTACAGGTGAGTTGGCAGAACAGTACGATATTTATTATCGAGTTCATGCAACGAATGTAGGCTGGCTTAGTTGGGTGAAAAATGATGAAAAAGCCGGAACAGTGGGGTATGCATATTCTGTCCAGGCAGTAGAGATTAAAATTTGTAAAAAGAATAGTGCAGAGGTACCAATTACTGACGGAAAAGGTTTTATGTCAGAAGAAACAGTTGGAAAAATTATGTACCAGACCCATGTACAGAACATTGGCTGGCAAAACAAAGTTTACGATGGAACAACTGCAGGAACAGTAGGAAGAAATTTAAATCTTGAAGCATTAAAATTAAAAGTTACAGAAGCAGGAAGAGCAGGTTTGACAGGTTCTATTACATGTGAGGCACATATACAGGATATTGGTTGGCAATCGCCAGTTGCAGATTGGAATACTGCAGGAACAACCGGAAAAAACAAAAAAATTGAGGCTGTTAAAATCAACTTAACTGAACAGTTGGCAGCAACATATGATGTCTATTATCGAGTTCATTCAGCAAATTATGGCTGGCTTGGCTGGGCAAAAAATGGAGAAGAGGCCGGAACAAAAGGGCTTAATTTAGGTGCACAGGCAATAGAAGTGAAGTTATATGAAAAAGGTTCTACGGAAGCACCTGCTCAGACAGAAAAAAGTTGTGTATCAACAGAAAATTTAGGGTCAGTTCTTTATAAAACGCACGTACAAAATATTGGTTGGCAAAGCAATAATTTTTATGATGGACAAACAGCTGGAACCACCGGAAAAAATTATAGTATTGAAGCAATCCAAATAAAGGTTACAGAATTAGGAAAACAAAGTAATCTTACAGGTTCTATTCTTTACGAGGCCCATGTACAAGATATCGGCTGGCAGGGAGAAGTTGCAGATGGACAGACAGCTGGAACCACCGGAAAAAATAAAAAAATTGAAGCGATTAAAATCCGTTTGTCAGAACAATTAGAAGCTCAATATGACATTTATTATCGAGTGCATAGTGCAAGATTTGGTTGGCTGGATTGGACTAAAAATGGAGAGGTTGCAGGAACTGTTGGATATAATGCAGGTGTAGAAGCAATCGAAATCAAACTGTATGGAAAAGGAGATGTAAGTGCTCCAGCATGCAGTGGAAGAAGTTATTTGTCAGCAGATCAAATTGGAAAATTGACATTTCAAACAAAAGTGGAAGGTTTAGATTGGCAAGATGCAAAAGGAAATGGAGAGATAACAGGAACGACAGGAGTAAATAAAGCCATCAGACAACTTTCGATGAATATAGCACCTTCAATGGCAGGAGGATATACAGGAAATGTCGAATATCGTTTACATTTAAGCAATGTAGGCTGGCAAGACTGGAAGACAAGTGGAGAAGTGTCCGGCGATGGAATAAATCAGGCAGAAGCTGTTCAGATTCGTTTAACAGGAGAACTTGAAAAATATGCGGATATTTATTATCGCACACATGTTTCTAATTATGGCTGGTTAGGTTGGGCGAAAAATGGTCAGGCAGCGGGTACAACGAAATGTAGTTATAAATTACAAGCAATTCAGATAAAAATCGTACCTAAGGGTACCGCTGCTCCGGGAAGTAATTCAAATTATTATAAAGATACCAAATATATAAGAATGTTAGCAAGATTTTCAACAGTAAGTACAAATGATGCAAACGGATTTTATAATATGTCAAGAGCATTAAGCTCATTTAACGGCGTGGTAGTTAATCCAGGACAGACATTATCGTTCTTTGGTGTTGCAGGACCTTGCGGACAGGCACAAGGTTATCGCCTAGGTGGCGTTGTCGGTGGCATTGGATATGGTGGAGGTATCTGCCAGGCTTCGACAACATTGTACGGAGGTGCAATCCGGGCAGGAATGACAATCATTGAGCGAAATAATCATACAATTGCTTCGACATATGTACCGAGAGGATTAGATGCAATGGTTTCATATGGAGATTCAGACTTGAAATTCCGCAATGATTTGGGATTTCCGGTAACAATCAAAACATATACAGTAGGAAATACATTATATGTAGAATTTTATGGTCAGGATCCAGGATGGTTTGATTTTATTGAGCCGGTATCTTGGTCATCAGGACATTCAGCATGGGCACAGAGAAAATACTATAAAAATGGTTCAGTGATCCGCACAGAGAATTTGCCAAGTTCTTATTATTATAATTAATGCAGAGAAAAAGGGCTGGCTGGTTGGAAAAGCTGGCTATGTCTTTTTTAGTAGAAAACATTAGTGTAAAGAAGGAATGTAGATTTTTATGGAAAAGTTTATAAGAAGAGGAATAGCATTAGTATGTACTATAATGATGGTTACTAATCCACTGTTGGTATATGCAGAAGAAAATTCAGAATTAAAGCTGGAAGATGCTGTTGATTTAGAAAGTGAAAGTAATGAATTAGATCAGGAAATACAGCAGAACCCAGAAATGGAAGAAGTGCAAGAAACAGATTCTTTGGATCAAAATACTATGGTTACTGAAGAAGAGACAGAAGAAATACAAAATGAAATTTCAGAAGAGGAAATAACGAAAGAACAAGAAGAAATATTGGGTGTAAAATATAGCGCATATCTTTATGGAATGGCTTGGCAAGAAGAAAAGCATAGTGGAGAGACAGCAGGGACTGTAGGTCAGAATCGTGCGCTGGAAGCTTTAAAGATTGAATTGGAAAATAAAGCAGAAGCAATAGGAAGTATTGAATATTGTGCTCATGTGCAGAATATTGGTTGGCAAGATTATGTAAGTGAAGCAGGGTTAGCAGGAACAATCGGAAGAGGGTTGCCAATAGAAGCTATTCGTGTGCGACTTACTGGAGAACTTGCAGAAAAATATGATATTTATTACCGAGTTCATTCAACAAATGTAGGCTGGCTTGGCTGGGTGAAGAACGATGAGAAAGCAGGAACTCAAGGATATGCATATTCTGTTCAGGCAGTAGAAATTAGAATATGTGAAAAAAATAGTGGAAATGCACCAAGTGTTGATGGAAGTGGCTTTATGTCAGAAGAAACACTTGGAAAAATTATGTATCAAAGTCATGTACAGAATATCGGTTGGCAAAACAAGGTTTATGATGGAACGACTGCGGGAACGGTTGGAAGAAATTTAAATCTTGAAGCACTAAAAATGAAGATTACAGAAGCTGGACGAGCTGGTTTGACAGGTTCGATTACCTGCGAAGCCCATGTTCAGGATATTGGTTGGCAATCACCAGTTTCAGATTGGCAGGAAGCTGGAACAACCGGAAAAAATAAAAAGATTGAAGCTGTTAAGATTAATTTAACGGAACAGTTGGCAGCAACATATGATGTTTATTACCGAGTGCATTCAGCAAATTATGGCTGGCTTGGCTGGGCGAAAAACGGAGAAAAAGCCGGGACAATGGGTTATAATCTTGGGGCACAGGCAATTGAAGTAAGGTTATATGAAAAAAATTCTTCAGAAGCACCTGCTCAAACAGGACGAAGTTATGTGTCAGCAGATAGTTTGGGAGCAGTTCTTTATCAAACTCATGTACAAAACATTGGCTGGCAAAATAAAAGTTTTTATGATGGACAAACGGCTGGAACAACAGGAAGGAATCTTAGTGTTGAAGCGATAAAAATAAAAGTTACAGAATTGGGAACACAAGAGAGTAATTTGAGCGGATCCATTTTTTATGAAGCACATGTACAGGATATTGGTTGGCAAGGAGAAGTCTCAGATGGACAGATTGCTGGGACAACAGGACATAACAAAAAAATAGAGGCAATTAAAATTCGTTTAACAGAACAATTAGAAGCTCAATATGATATTTATTATAGAGTGCATAGTGCGAGATTTGGTTGGCTGGACTGGACTAAAAATGGAGAGGTTGCAGGAACTGTTGGATATAATGCAGGGGTAGAAGCAATCGAAATTAAACTGTATGGAAAAGGAGATGTAAGTGCTCCGGCATGCAGTGAAAGAAGTTATTTATCAGCAGATCAAATTGGAACATTGACATTTCAAACAAGTGCAGATGGCTCAAACTGGCAGGCTGTAAAACAAAATGGAGAAATAACAGGAACAACAGGAACAAATACAGCTATTCGACAGCTTTCTATGAATGTAGCATCGTTAATGGCTGGTGGATATATAGGAAATGTTGAATATCGTTTGCATTTAAGTAAAGTTGGCTGGCAGGATTGGAAGACAAATGGAGATGTATCCGGCGATGGAATAAATCAGGCAGAAGCTGTTCAGATTCGTTTAACGGGAGAACTTGAAAAATATGCGGATATTTATTATCGTACACATGTTTCTAATTATGGCTGGTTAGGTTGGACAAAGAATGGTCAGATAGCAGGAACGACCTCCATTGGCTATAAACTTCAGGCAATTCAGGTAAAGATTGTACCAAAAGGAAATGGTCAGTTAAAGGTGGGAAATAATGCATATATGCAGGCTGCATATAGACAAAATAAAGGAATTTCAAATGCTTTAGGAATTCTGGCAAGTGTTGTTGTGTCGAATCTCCAGTCTCATGAGCATGATAATTTTTATTTGGGAACACGGTATTCAGGGGATATTCTGGATTTGCGTTCTCCAAATGGAGATATCTCTTACAATGGAGTACCGGGAATGAATTGTACATCGTTTGTGTGGTATGTTTTACGAAGTGCCGGAGCACCAGGGTATACAGTTCCTCATGAACAGGGTTATCCAGATTGTGCAGGTGGATGGATAACATGGCAGAGATCAAAAGCTGCCTGGGTTCCAATGTACGATTTCAAAACGAAATCGGAAATGTTAAGATCTGGAGTCTTAGAAAAGGGAGATATAATTTGGATTTGGAATGAAAATGAAGGTGGAAAATATGGGATTAGTGATACTCATCATATAGGATTTTTCTGGGGTGATACATCGAACCAAGATTTATTCTGGCATTCTGCACCGAATGGTGGAAATCAAATTAGTCCAATTACAGGCTTGTCTAATAATGTAAGTATACGGTAATGAAGTTATAGATTTATAGATTGAGAAAGTAATCGAAGATAGAGAAGTGTGTTTTATCTTAAAGGATAGATGCATTTCTCTATTTTTTTATTTGCAATTCGTTTTTTGAGCATAATTACTTCTTTACAGCATTTTCAAACTATGCTATGTTAAATAAACATCTAAGGAGAAATCCTTTTCTCCACATTTATCTAAAGCCGCAAGGCACTCATCTCGGGTTTCGCATTCTGAAACAATATCCGATATGAAACAATAAAATATTTTACACAAAGGAGAGCTATGCCTATGAAGAACATGTTACAACAGTATTTCCCAATGATTCGGACGAAGAAAGAAATATCGGTTTGTTCCGCTTGACATCTTCTTGGATTCTTTGCAATATAAAGATATCAAAATACAGAATCGACTGGATGCATGGCTTGCATTTTTAGGCTCGGATGACCCGGAAATCATTATTGATATCATCGAGCGATATCCGGATTTCAAGGAGATGTATCAGCAAGTCTATGATATCTGTCGAAACATCGAGGAGGTCATGGAAATGTTTTCGAAAGAGCTGTTGGAGATGGATAGGAATACTGTGGGGCTGATGATTGATGAGATGCAGGATGAGATAAAGCAGCAGAAAGAAGTGATACAGCAAAAAGATAGTGAATTACAAGAAATGCAGCAGAAGATGAAAGATCTGCAAGAAGAACTTGAAAGGACAAAAGACCTAAAGTAACGATAGCAACCATAAAAATTACAATTTTCAAAAAATATAATATAGTTTGAAAATTGTAATAATATTGTATATTCTTTGAAAAACTTTCCTTTCGCAATTGCTGTATTACCTCAGATATGGTATATTTAAATTAGTTTTTTACATAAGGGAAAAATAAAAAATGAAGAAGAGTCAGGAGTGATAGAAAATGTATCAGGATGAATACAAACGTTGGATGGAGGCTGATCTGGAGGACGCAGATCTGAAGCCTGAGCTGACAAAAATTGAAGGAAACGATGACGAGATTAAGGAGCGTTTTGCAGTTGCTCTTAAGTTTGGAACTGCAGGACTTCGCGGGGTTCTTGGAGCAGGTACAAACAGAATGAATATCTATGTTGTACGTCAGGCAACACAGGGACTTGCTAATTGGGTAAAAACTCAGGGTGGAACTCAGACGGTTGCAATTAGTTATGACAGCCGTATCAAAAGTGATGTGTTTGCGAAGAATGCAGCAAGTGTATTGGCAGCAAACGGAATCAAGGTTCGCATTTATGATGCGTTAATGCCTGTTCCGGCACTTTCTTTTGCAACTCGTTATTATAACTGTAATGCAGGTGTCATGGTGACAGCTTCTCATAACCCGGCAAAATATAACGGATATAAAGCATATGGTCCGGATGGTTGCCAGATGACAGATGATGCTGCAGCTATCGTATACGATGAGATTCAGAAGACAGATGTATTAACAGGTGCGAAGTATATGCCATTTGCACAGGGTGTTGAAGAAGGTCTGATTCGTTTTGTTGGTGATGATTGCAAGAGAGCACTGTATGATGCAATCGAAGAGAGACAGGTTCGTCCGGGGCTTTGCAAGACAGCAGGACTGAAGCTTGTATATAGTCCACTTAATGGTTCTGGATTAGTTCCGGTTACACAGATTTTAAAAGATATCGGAATTACAGATGTTACAATCGTTCCTGAGCAGGAATATCCAAATGGATATTTTACAACATGCAGTTATCCGAACCCAGAGATTTTCGAAGCTCTTGAGAAGGGTCTGAATCTTGCGAAAGAGACAGGTGCAGATTTGATGCTTGCAACTGATCCGGATGCAGACCGTGTCGGCATTGCTATGAAGTGTCCGGATGGTTCATATGAATTGGTTACTGGTAATGAAGTTGGAGTTCTTCTTCTTGATTATATTTGTGCAGGCCGTATTGAAAAAGGTACAATGCCTAAGAATCCGGTAGCGGTAAAATCTATCGTATCTACACCTCTTGCTGATGCTGTTGCAGAGCATTATGGTGTTGAGCTTAGAAGTGTTTTGACAGGATTTAAGTGGATTGGAGATCAGATTGCAGGACTTGAAGCAGCAGGAGAAGTTGAACGCTTTATCTTCGGATTTGAGGAGAGTTATGGATATCTGGCTGGTCCATATGTTCGTGATAAGGATGCAATCATCGGATCTATGCTGATTTGTGAGATGGCAGCATATTACAGAAGTATTGGAAGTTCTCTGAAACAGAGAATGGAAGAAATTTATTCTGAATATGGCCGTTACCTGAACCAGATTGATAGTTTTGAGTTCCCGGGACTTAGTGGTATGGATCAGATGGCTGGAATCATGCAGGGCTTAAGAGAAAAACCGCTTGAGGAGATTGCAGGATATAAGGTTGTGAATGTTACAGACTACAAGAAACCAGAAGAGACAGGGCTTCCGGCTGCAAATGTTCTTATTTACAAATTGGAAAATAATGAGACAGTTATTGTTCGTCCTTCAGGAACAGAACCTAAGATTAAGATTTACTACACAACACTCGGTAAAAATCTTGAGGAAGCACAGGCAGAGAAAGATAAGTTGTCTGAGGCTTTAAAACCAATCATGAAATAAAAAGTTAAAAAAGTGATAGAATAAAATAATGAGACTATGGGGAAATGTGATCGATGAGATTTTTCTTTATAGTCTCATTTATTTATGCTAAAATAAATACAGTATGCAAAAGTTTTTCAGCAAGGAGGATAAATACTATGCTTAGAATTGGAATGTTGACAAGTGGTGGAGATTGTCAGGCGCTGAACGCAGCAATGCGAGGAGTTGTGAAAGGAATCTGCACAAAGCGTGATGATGTAGAGATTTATGGTTTTCAAGATGGATATAAAGGATTAATATATGGTAACTTTAGCATGTTGACTCCGAAAGATTTTTCGGGAATTCTGACACGTGGAGGTACGATTCTTGGAACATCAAGACAGCCGTTTAAATTGATGCGTGTGCCGGATGCCGATGGTCTTGATAAGGTTGAAGCTATGAAGCACACATATTATAAGCTGAATTTGAATTGTCTTGTGATTCTTGGTGGTAATGGAACACATAAGACAGCAAACCTGCTTCGCGAGGAAGGGCTGAATGTAGTAACTTTACCAAAAACAATTGATAACGATCTCTGGGGAACAGATATGACGTTTGGATTCCAGAGTGCAGTAGATATTGCGACAGATACAATTGACCGCATTCACACAACTGCAACATCACACAGCAGAGTATTTATTATTGAGATAATGGGACATAAAGTAGGTCACGTTACATTGCATGCAGGAATTGCAGGCGGAGCTGATATCATTCTTCTTCCGGAAATTCCATATGATATTAAGGCGATTTCTGATGTGATTCAGAAACGCACAAAGGCGGGTAAGAAATTTACGATTCTTGCGGTAGCGGAAGGTGCGATTTCAAAAGAAGATGCGAAGCTGAAGAAGAAAGAGTATAAAGAAAAGCTTGCAAAGAGAAAATATCCTTCTATTGCATACGAGTTGGCTGAACAGATTGAGAAGACAACAGATAAGGAGGTTCGAATTACAGTTCCGGGACATACACAGCGCGGCGGTTCTCCATGTGCATATGATCGTGTATTTGCAACAAGAGTCGGAGCTAAGGCAGCAGAGTTGATTTTAAATCAGGAATATGGATACATGGTAGCAATGCGTGACGGAGAGATTACAAAGGTTCCGCTGGAAGAGGTTGCCGGAAAGCTGAAATATGTCGATCCAAAATGCAGTTTTATTCAGGAAGCGAAAATGATAGGAATTAGCTTCGGAGATGAATAATGAGATAGTCCGTGACAGGATATTTTCAAAAAAATAACTAGAAACAAAGAGGTGTGATTCATGTCATATACGGCATTATACAGAAAGTTCCGTCCGACTACATTTGAGGATGTAAAGGGTCAGGATCATATTATAAAGACATTACAGAATCAGATTAAGGCAGACCGTATCGGACATGCGTATCTATTTTGCGGAACTCGTGGAACAGGAAAGACGACTGTGGCAAAAATATTTGCCAAGGCAGTGAATTGTGAACATCCGGTGGATGGAAGTCCATGTGGAGAGTGTGCGATGTGCAAAGCGATTGCAGCCGGCACGTCGATGAATGTGATTGAGATTGATGCGGCATCTAACAATGGTGTGGATAATATTCGAGAGATCCGGGAGGAAGTGGCGTATCGTCCGACGGAAGGACGCTTTAAGGTTTACATTATTGATGAGGTGCATATGTTGTCTATCGGAGCATTTAATGCACTTTTAAAGACATTGGAGGAACCGCCGGAGTATGTGATATTTATTTTGGCAACAACGGAGGTTCATAAGATTCCAATCACAATTTTATCTCGATGTCAGCATTATGATTTTCATCGAATTACGATTGATACGATTGCAGGCCGAATGAATGATCTGATGGAAATTGAACAGGTGGATGTTGAGCAGAGAGCAATACGATATATTGCAAAGGCTGCAGACGGCTCGATGCGTGATGCGTTGAGTCTTCTGGATCAGTGTATTGCATTTTATCTGGGGCAGAAGCTGACGTATGATAATGTTTTGGAAGTGCTTGGTGCAGTGGATACCGATGTCTTCAGCCGTTTGCTTCGTAACATTATAGCGAGAGATGTTCCTAAGGTTTTGGATACGGTGGAAGAACTGGTAATGCAGGGGCGAGAGCTTTCGCAATTGACGGCGGATTTCACTTGGTATCTTCGTAACTTGCTTCTCGTTAAGACTTCTGATAATATGGAAGATGTTCTGGATGTGTCTTCAGAAAATCTTCAGCAGTTAAAAGAAGAAGCACAGATGATAGAGGTGGATACACTGCTTCGCTATATCCGCATTTTTTCGGAATTATCCGGTCAGATGAAATATGCGACACAGAAGAGAGTGCTCTTGGAAGTGGCATTGATCAAGTTATGTACACCGGCGATGGAAGTGAATACGGATAGTCTTCTGGATCGGATTCGTGCGGTGGAAGACCGATTAGATCGTGAACTGGAAGCTGTACAGGAGAAGGTAGTGTACGTCAATGCGTCTGAGGTCAATGGTATAGCAGGGAATACGAATTCTTCTTCAAGAAAAAGCCAGCCGAAACCAGAGCTGCCGGATGCAGTACCGGAGGAAATACAGAAGGTGGTGCAAAATTTCCGCTCTATCGCAGATGAGGTATCTGCACCGACTAGTATTTATCTGAAACAGGCAAGATTAAGTCTGGGAGGAGATAATCGGTTATTGATTGTTCTGTCTGATAGTATTGCAGCGGAAAGTGTGAAGAGGGAAGATCATAAGCAAGAAATCGAGTCGGTGATTGAGCAGAGAATCGGCAAGAAGGTTGAAGTTGAGGTGCGTCAGCTAGATGACGGGCGAAGATTTGAAGATACATTTGTAGATTTAGAAAAACACATGGAAAAAGTAATTAACATGGAAATAACAGTGGAGGATTGATCATGGCAAAACGTGGTGGTTTCCCAGGTGGCGGAATGCCGGGGAATATGGCAAATTTAATGAAGCAGGCTCAGAAGATGCAGCGTCAGATGGAAGAGCAGGCAAAGGAAATGGAGACAAAAGAATTTACAGCAACAGCCGGAGGCTCAGCTGTGGAAGTAACAATGTCTGGTAAGAGAGAAGTAGTCAGAGTGAAACTGTCTGAAGAAGTAGTGGATCCG
The DNA here is from genome assembly GCF_022487435.1 of Mediterraneibacter sp. NSJ-151. Classification (NCBI taxonomy): domain Bacteria; kingdom Bacillati; phylum Bacillota; class Clostridia; order Lachnospirales; family Lachnospiraceae; genus Mediterraneibacter; species Mediterraneibacter sp. NSJ-151. The sequence continues at coordinate 273,988 of NZ_JAKVPP010000001.1, forward strand.
GATGACATTGAAATGTTAGAAGATTTGATCGTTGCAGCAACGAACGAAGCACTTCGTAAAGTTGATGAAGAATCAGGTGCTGCAATGTCTAAATTGACAGGTGGACTTGGCGGCGGAATGCCGGGGTTATTTTAATGGAATATTATAGTAATCAGATCAGCCGGTTGATCGAAGAGTTTTCAAGACTTCCGGGAATCGGTGCAAAGTCAGCACAGCGATTGGCATTTCACATTATTAATATGCCGAAAGAGCAGGTAGAGAATCTTGCGAAAACCATGGTAGATGCACGTAACAACGTGCGCTACTGTGCACAGTGCTGTACTCTTACGGATCGGGAGATATGTCCAATCTGCAGTAATCCAGACCGAGACCATAAGACAATCATGGTAGTTGAAAGTCCGAGAGATTTGGCAGCATATGAGAAAACCGGAAAATATAATGGTGTGTATCACGTGCTTCATGGAGCTATTTCACCGATGCTCGGAATCGGACCTGGCGATATTAAATTAAAAGAATTGATGGCTCGCCTTCAAGGGGATGTTGATGAGGTGATCATTGCGACAAACTCAAGTTTAGAAGGTGAAACAACAGCAATGTACATTAGTAAATTGATCAAGCCGGTTGGAATCAAAGTCAGCCGAATTGCCAGTGGTGTTCCGGTCGGTGGTGATCTGGAATATATCGATGAAGTGACACTTTTGAGAGCACTGGATGGCAGAACAGAGCTGTGAGGTAGAGTAATTGGGAAAAAAAGTAACATCTTCAGATGTGGCAAAACATGCAGGAGTATCGCAGGCAACGGTATCTATGGTATTAAATAAGAAATATAATGTCTCATTTTCTCGAGAAGTAATAGAGAGGGTGGAGCACTCAGCAGAAGAACTTGGGTATGAACTTCCGAAACGAAAGCGGAAAAGGGAGAGCAGAAGAGAAAAATTGTTGGTAGTATTTTGCCCAAATCTGACCAATCCATATTATGTGATGTTGCTGCAGGGAATTGAAGCACGCGCAACGGAACAAGGATATGGATTGTTTGTCTGTAATACACAGCGAAGTCTTGTGCTGGAGGAACAGTATTTGAAAATGTTGCCGTCGTTGAATCCACGAGGTGTGATTTATACTTGTAATCCGAGCCGGTGTTATCTGGAAATGATAGAAGAATTATCAAAAACCATTCCATTTGCAATTATTAATAATCAGAATGAAAAACTAGAAGTTGATGCAGTGGAGCTTGATAATTCAAAACTGGGCAGGATTATGGCGAGACATTTGTTGGATTTGGGACATAAGAAAGTGGCATATATTGCGCCGCCGCTCACAGTGCGGCAAAAACAACGTTCAAAGCGCGTGGAAGGATTTTTAAAAGAATTCAGTGAAGCCGGGTTGGCAAATGGCGTTGTTATCAAGTCTGCAAATGAATCCATTGATCAGGATGTACCGGGTATTGATTCGGAATATCGGATTGGATATGATTTAACAAAAGAAGTACTGGCGGAGCATGGAGATGTGACTGCAATCGTAGGGTTGAATGATATGATTGCATTTGGAATTTTGGACGCACTTTATGACGAAAAGTACAAGGTGCCAAATGACATGTCGGTTATGGGGTGTGACAATACCTTATTTTCTAAAATGAGAAAACTATCTTTAACTACGATAGAGCATTTTGTCATTTATAAAGGCAGAGATGCCTGTGATATTATAATGAAGAAGATAAAAAGTGCTGATCAGAAATACGGAGAAATCCAGCCAATCAGTATTTATCATGTGGAATATGAGCCTCAGCTTGTGGCGAGGGGGACGACATCATATCCACCGGGTAAAAAAACAAAAATTAATGCAAAAAAGAAAAATATTAATAAATATTAATACAAATAGAACGTATTGATATAAAAATAAAATTCCTATATAGTTTAATTATGGGGATAAAACTGCTAAGTTGAAAAATGACGAGCAGATAAACAATGAAATAAATTGAGTTTTGTTAATAAAATTAATTTATAAACAGAAGAAAATTATTAATAATTTTCCGGCCTATTGACCGTTTTGTTTTTCGTGACTATAATCGAAAGTAAAGAGAGCAAATAAAAAATTTGCAAAAATTATCTCGTGAACAGGTCGTATTTTAAGGAGGAACAAGACATGAAATTTTTTATTGACACAGCAAAAGTAGAGGATATTAAAAAAGCAAATGATATGGGAGTAATCTGTGGAGTTACAACAAATCCATCTTTAATCGCTAAAGAAGGCCGTGTATTTGAAGAAGTTATCGCTGAGATTGCTTCTATCGTAGACGGACCGATCAGTGGAGAGGTAAAGGCTACTACAACAGATGCAGAGGGCATGATTGCAGAAGGACGTGAGATTGCAAAGATTCATCCAAACATGGTTGTTAAGATTCCAATGACAGTAGAAGGACTCAAAGCAGTTAAAGTTCTTACAGCTGAGGGAATCAAGACAAATGTGACATTGATCTTCTCTGCAAACCAGGCACTTCTTGCAGCAAGAGCTGGTGCTACATATGTATCACCATTCCTTGGAAGACTGGATGATATTTCTACAAGAGGAACAGATTTGATTGCAGAGATCGCAGAGATGTTTGCAGTTGCAGGAATTGAGACAGAGATCATTGCAGCAAGTGTAAGAAATCCAATCCATGTAACAGATTGTGCTCTTGCAGGAGCTGATATTGCAACAGTACCATATGCAGTAATTGAGCAGATGACACATCATCCATTGACAGATGCAGGAATTGAAAAATTCAAAAAAGACTATATTGCAGTATTTGGTGAGTAGGTCGAACAAGTCTCATAAAGAGACTTGCGGTTTGTAGTTGTGCTGTATTATAATACAGTTATGTATGAACATAAAAATCAGGAGGAGTCTCATGGACAAATTAGAATTAATGAAAACAGCCAACGAAGTCCGTAAAGGAATCGTGACTGCTGTACATAGCGCAAAAGCCGGACATCCGGGCGGATCTTTATCTGCAGCAGATATCTTTACATATCTGTATTTTGAAGAAATGAACATTGACCCAAAAGAACCTAAGAAAGCAGACCGTGACCGTTTTGTTCTTTCAAAAGGACACACAGCACCGGGATTGTATTCTGCATTGGCAAACAGGGGATATTTCCCTGTAGAAGATTTGAAAACACTTCGTCATACAGGTTCTTATCTGCAGGGACATCCGGATATGAAACATATCCCGGGTGTAGATATGTCATCTGGTTCACTTGGACAGGGAATTTCAGCCGCAGTAGGTATGGCACTTGCTGCAAAATTGTCTAATGAAGATTATCGTGTATATACACTTCTTGGAGATGGTGAAATTCAGGAAGGACAGGTATGGGAGGCATCTATGCTCGCAGGTTCCCGTAAACTGGACAACCTGGTTGTGATCGTAGATAATAATAATTTACAGATTGACGGAACAATTGAAGAGGTAAACTCTCCATATCCAATTGATAAGAAATTCGAAGCATTCAATTTCCATGTAATTACAATTAATGGTAATGATATGGATGAGATTGCAGCAGCTTTGAAAGAAGCAAGAGAGACAAAGGGAATGCCGACAGCAATTATTGCAAAGACAACAAAAGGAAAAGGTGTTTCCTTCATGGAGAATGCAGTAGGCTGGCATGGAAAAGCTCCAAACGATGAAGAATATAAGATCGCAATGGAAGATTTAGAGAAAGCAGGTGAAGCATTATGTCAGAAGTAAAGAAGATCGCAACGAGAGATAGTTATGGTAATGCTTTAGTTGAGCTTGGTAAAGAACATGACAATTTAGTTGTTCTGGATGCCGACCTGGCAGCAGCAACAAAGACTGGTGTGTTCAAAAAAGAATTTCCAGAGAGACATATTGACTGTGGTATCGCAGAAGGCAATATGGTAGGTGTAGCAGCAGGACTGGCAGCAGCAGGAAAGGTTCCATTTGCAAGTTCTTTTGCAATGTTTGCAGCCGGACGTGCATTTGAGCAGATTCGTAACTCTGTTGCATATCCACATTTAAACGTAAAGATCGGAGCAACTCATGCAGGTATTTCTGTAGGAGAGGACGGAGCAACTCACCAGTGTAACGAAGATATCGCACTGATGCGTTCAATTCCGGGAATGGTTGTTCTTAATCCATCCGATGATATAGAAGCAAGAGCTGCTGTAAAAGCTGCTTATGAGTATGAAGGACCGGTTTATTTGAGATTTGGTCGTCTGGCAGTGCCGGTTATCAATGATAGAGAAGATTACAAATTTGAGATGGGTAAAGGTGTTGTTCTTCGTGAAGGAAAAGATCTCACAATCGTAGCCAGCGGACTGCCGGTTGCAAATTGTCTGGAAGTGGCAGAAAGATTATCTGCAGAAGGAATTGAAGCGAAAGTAATCAATATCCATACAATCAAACCTCTGGATGAAGATTTAATCGTTGCAGCAGCAAAAGAGACAGGTAAAGTAGTTACAGTTGAAGAACATTCTGTAATCGGCGGACTTGGAAGTGCAGTATGTGATGTGCTTTCAGAGAAAGCTCCAACAAAAGTTCTGAAGATTGGTGTGAATGATGTGTTTGGAGAATCCGGACCGGCATTAGAACTGCTTAAGAAATATGGTTTGGATACAGATGGAATTTATGAGAAAGTGAAAGCTTTCTGCTAAGATAAGAACCGAATAGGGATGAAATCAGGCGGCTTTTTCGTATGAGAAAAAGCCGCCTGATTTCATCCCTATTCGGTTCTTATACTGTTTTTCTTCTATGAGCAAAAGTGGTTAATCCCCATAATACAACTCCACAAATGATAACTACAATTCCAAGAAAAGTATCATTAAGGCTCAAATCGAAAAATGCTTCTCCCTCCCGTAATTGAAAAACACCATCAATTGACCACATCAGTGTTGCACCCCAATACATTAATGCAAGTTTATGCAACTGGAATTGTTGGATAAACTGTGGGTGTGAGAAACAAATTATGCTTGTGAAGACCGCTGCAAGAAAAGTTAATATCAAACACATAAACAATTCCTCCTACTAATCAGTAACGATAGATTTGTCGGACTGTTTTTTTAGTGCCATATAACAAACAGCAACTGCGATAAACCATGTAAATGTAACTGTAAGAGCCATAGCAGTACCTACGGTTGCAATTTCGGTCAACATAGGACTAATGTCATTTGGATTGTTTAGCGCAGTAAGGAAAGGAAACCAGGGAACAATCTCGCCGTGCCAGATGTGTTCGATAAGAAGCAGAAAACTTCCTCCCCATAAGAGTGTGCTTAACCATTGCAGTTTCTGAACAAGGTAAGATGAAAATGTGACAGATTCCTGCTGTTTAGATTCAGAAGAATTGTCCTTGCTTACCTTGCGATTGTGATGTGCGGCTGCAGATACAACGATTGCTTCGGTAGCCGGTGCTAAAAAGCATGCCATGTAAAAACCCCCTTTAAATAAAATAGTGTAATATTGAAAATTACCTTTCGAATAGTTACAAAGTATCATATTAAATAGGGAGTGTCAAGTAAGGCTGAAATAAAAAAGGATGTTCTGGTTATACCAGATACCAAAACGAGAAAAAACGAATTAAATAAAAGAAAATGAGAAAATATTAGTGTGAAATACACGAAAAAATCAAGATAAATTGACAAAAATCGTGCAAAATAATATAATGATAGAAAAATGACAATAATTGGTATAGCCAATTATTAATAAACAGAAGGAGGAAATGTAATGGGGAAATTCAGAACGCTGGAAATTAAGCAGAGTGTCTTTGCGGATAATGATAAACGAGCGGATGAAGTGAGAAAAGAATTGAAAGAAAAAAAGGTCTATCTTTTAAATTTAATGTCATCACCTGGTTCTGGGAAGACAACGACATTAACAAGAACGATAGAAGCATTAAAGAATCAGATTCGAATCGGAGTGATGGAAGCGGATATTGATTCTGATGTGGATGCTAAGACTATTTCAGAATTAGGTGTGAAAGCGATCCAGTTACATACAGGTGGAATGTGTCATCTGGATGCAGATATGACAGCACAAGGATTAGAAGGATTGGAGACGGGGGATATAGATCTGGCAATTCTGGAAAATGTGGGGAATCTTGTCTGTCCTGCTGAATTTGATACAGGAGCAGTAAAAAATGCAATGATCTTAAGTGTACCGGAAGGGGATGACAAACCATTAAAATATCCATTGATGTTTTCAATTTGCGATGTTGTATTGATTAATAAGATAGATGTTATGCCGTATTTTGATTTCGATATGGAAGCTTGCAAAAAAAATATTTTAATGCGTAATCCGAATGCAAAGATTATTCCGATTTGTGCGAAAACAGGAGAAGGGATAGATAAGTGGGCAGACTGGCTTCTGAATGAAGTAAAGATTTGGCAAGAATAAAAATTAAAATGAAAGGAAGGGGTAAAATTATGGCTGAAGAGAGAGAACTGATTTTGAAACTGGGACAGAAAGTCACAGACAGGATTGGTCACAAAGTTACAGTAGATGATCCGGAATATTGGGGACTGGCCGGAGTTGTAACAGATGAGATGGCTGAGGTAGCATTGAAGATGAAAGTCCGAAAACCGATGACATTTTCACAGCTTTTAAAAGCCACAGGAAAAGAAGAAAAAGAACTGCAGAAATTGTTGGATGACATGAGTGAGATTGGGCTTCTGGAATACAACTGGGAGAATCCGAAAAAAGAAAAACAATATGTACTTCCAATGTTTGTTCCGGGAAGCGCAGAGTTCTTCAACATGAATGAAGAACGATTAAAAGAACATCCGGAACTGGCTCATTTTTTTGAACGTATGTCAAGGCTTCCGCTTGAGAAGGTAACTCCAATGGTACCGCCTGGAGGAGCTGGAATCGGAATGCATGTAATACCGGTGGAAAAAGCGATCGAGATGGAGAATCAGTCGGTAGATATTGAACATATTTCACATTGGTTAAAAAAATATGATGGAAAATACGCAGCCAGTCCATGTTCTTGTCGATTGTCCAGAAAAACATATGGGGAAGGCTGTGCAGATGATCCGGCAGACTGGTGTATTGCGGTAGGTGATATGGCGGACTATGTTGTTGAGACAAATAAAGGTGGAAGATATATTACTTATGATGAAGTGATAGATATTTTAAAACGTGCAGAAGATAATGGATTTGTTCATCAGATTACAAATATAGACGGCGAAAATAAGATTTTTGCAATCTGTAACTGTAATGTTAATGTTTGTTATGCGTTACGTACATCACAGTTATTTAATACTCCGAACATGTCTCGTTCTGCATACGTGGCGAGAGTGTCAACCGAAGATTGTGTGGCATGTGGACGCTGCGTAGAATTTTGTCCGGCTGGAGCAGTAAAGCTTGGGCAGAAGCTTTGTACGAATGAGGGTATGATTGAATATCCGAAGCAGGAACTCCCGGATGCAGCAAAATGGGGACCGGAAAAGTGGACAGAAGATTATAGAGACAAGAATCGTATCAACTGTTATGATACAGGAACCGCTCCATGTAAAACAGCCTGTCCTGCCCATATTGCAGTTCAGGGATATTTGAAAAAGGCAGCTCAGGGTAAATATCAGGATGCACTTGCATTAATAAAAAAAGAAAATCCATTCCCGGCGGTGTGTGGAAGAGTATGCAACAGGCGATGTGAAGATGCATGCACGAGAGGAACTATCGATCAGGCAGTAGCGATAGACGAAGTGAAGAAATTTATTGCTGAACAGGATTTGCATGCGGAAACAAGATATATTCCACCAATTATTCCGCCTACAACGGGACGTCTTTTCGATGAGAAAGTAGCAATCATTGGAGCTGGTCCGGCAGGATTAAGCTGTGCATTTTATCTTGCAGAAAAAGGATATCGTCCGGTAGTATTTGAAAAAAATGAAAAACCGGGCGGAATGCTTCGATATGGAATCCCATCCTTTAAATTAGAGAAAGATGTAATTGATGCAGAAATCGAAGTGATTCGTGAGATGGGTGTAGAAATTCGTTGTGGTGTTGAGATTGGAAAAGATATCACGTTAGATGAATTACGAAATCAAGGCTATAAAGCATTTTACATTGCAATTGGATGCCAGGGTGGAAGATTGCCTGGAATTCAGGGAGAAGATGCAGATGGAGTTATGACTGCGGTCGAGTTACTTCGAACAGTTGGAGAAGATGAAAAATATCCGATAACTGGCAATGTGGTAGTTATCGGAGGTGGTAATGTAGCAATTGATGTGGCGAGAACAAGTCAGCGATGTGGTGCAGGCTCTGTTCAAATGTATTGTTTGGAAAGCAGAGAAACAATGCCGGCTTCTTTAGAAGAAATTCAAGAAGCAGAAGAAGAGGAAATCCAGATTAACTGTGGTTGGGGACCGAAAGAAGTTCTTGTAAAAGACGGAAAAGTGACAGGAATTGTTTTGAAAAAATGTGTATCTATATTTGATGAAGAAGGCAGATTTGCTCCGAAATATGATGAGGATGACGTAATCACAGTAGCGTGTGAACATGTATATTTCAGTGTCGGTCAGAGTATTGAATGGGGAAATCTTTTGGAAAACAGTAAGGTTGAATTAGGACGCGGTAATGGAGCTGTTGCAGATTCACTTACATATCAGACGGCAGAGCCTGATGTGTTTGTCGGCGGAGATGTTTATACAGGTCCAAAGTTTGCGATCGATGCAATTGCAGCAGGAAAAGAAGGCGCAGTATCAATCCATCGCTTTGTGCAGCCGAATAGCAGTCTTACAATAGGAAGAAACCGAAGAGAATTTATTGAACTTGATAAAGAAAATTTGAAGGTTAGTGAATATGATAATGGCTCAAGACAAATTCCGGGCATGGATAAGCAGATTGATGCCAAAAAATCTTTCCGGGATGCGCATTTAACATTTACAGAAGAGCAGGTTAAAGCAGAGACAGCAAGATGCCTGGGCTGTGGAGCATCTGTTGTAGATGAGAATAAATGCATTGGATGTGGTGTCTGTACAACAAAATGTGAGTTTGATGCGATTCATTTATTTAGAGAAAACCCAGATTGCAGTAAAATGGTGAAGTCAGAAGATAAGATGAAAGCAATCCTGCCATATGCCTTGAAGCGCGGAATTAAGATTAAGTTTGGTAAGAAAGAGAAGTAGGATTATGCATGAACTAGGTATCGTGTTTCATATTATAGACAGCCTTGAAAAGATAGCGGTAGAAAATAAGCTCAGCGAAGTTGCAAGTGTGACCCTGGAAATCGGGGAAGTATCCGGAGTTGTTGATTCTTATTTGAAGGACTGCTGGAAATGGGCAGTAAATAAGCATGAATTTATAAAAGGTGCAGAATTGATCACGGAAGAAATTCCGGCAGTCAGTTTTTGTGAGGATTGCCAAAAATCTTACGGAACAGTTGAGTATGGACGGACGTGTCCGTATTGTTCTGGAGAAAAAACATATTTATTAACAGGGAATGAATTTAATATCAAAGAAATTGAAGCATGTTGATGATGAAAAAATGGCATGCAAAAAGAGGAGGAATGTAACATGTTATTTCAAATTTATGGAGAGGGAGCCGGCTGGCAATTATTAGGATGGCTGCTTGTATTTACCTGTCTTGTGCTTGCAAATGAATTTGCAAGAAGAAGTAAAATGGGCGGTATTATCTGCTTTGGAGTGATTCCGGCATTGTTGACAGTATATTTTATTGCAATTTATGTTTGTGCGGCTTTGGGAATGGACTGGGCATTGAACAATGATACTTATGTGCATATGACAAGCTGGTTCCATTATGCGAAATTATATGCAGCTACGGCTGGATGTATTGGGTTTATGATGTTAAAATACAAATGGGGAATCGGAAAAACAGAATGGTTTAAAGTATTTCCGTTTGTGATTGTTGCAGTTAATATTTTGATTGCTGTTGTAAGTGATTTCGAATCTGGAATTCGTGGTGCTATGGCACTGACAGAATATGGAGACCGCTGGTGGCTGTCTTCAGAAAATGTATGGCTGTATGGAGGCTGGTGGAACTGGGTAAATGGTATTGCAGGAATTTTAAATATTCTTTGTATGACAGGCTGGTGGGGGATTTATTCTTCAAAAGACAAAAAAGATATGCTTTGGCCTGATATGACATGGTGCTTTATCATAGCATATGATCTTTGGAATTTTGAATATACATACAATAACCTGCCGACACATACATGGTACTGTGGACTTGCATTGCTCTTAGCACCGACATTTGCAAATGCATTGTGGAACAAAGGTGGCTGGATTCAGAACCGTGCTAATACATTGGCATTATGGTGTATGTTTGCACAGGTATTCCCATTATTCCAGGATGCAAGCAGATTTTCAGTGATTCCGGTTTTATATGCAGATGGATTTATGGACAGTGCGATTCGCCCAACAGCAGTAAACCCGACTATGCAGGGTGTTATAGCAATTATAGCGTTAGCAGCAAATGTACTTTGTTTTGCATTTATCATAAAACGAGCAAAGGAACAGAAGAAAAATCCATATAAGAATGAAATATTTACAGACCAGAAGGATTTCCAGATTGCAATGTCAAGAGCTGAGTAGAAATAAAACTTTTATAGTATAAAAGAGGAGAGAGTCAATGGAGTTTCAAAAAATTAGTTCTCCGTCATTACGTGAGCTTTTTGTAGAACAATTACAGCATATGATTTTATCAGGAAAACTAAAGATTGGAGAAAAACTTCCATCCGAAAGGCAGCTTGCGGAGATGATGCAGGTCAGCAGAGCGGTTGTGAATGGAGGAATATCCGATCTTGAAAAAATGGGATTTGTTCATGTTAAAGCGAGAAGCGGAACTTATGTAGCAGATTACAGAAGAAAAGGAACAATTGAAACTCTGTTGGCTATCATGAAATATAATGGAGGAAGCCTTCGAAATGAAGAAATCCGTTCTATATTTGAAGTGAGGATTGCATTGGATACTTTGGCGGCAAGGCTGTGTGTAGATTCGCTTAGTGATGAACAGATAGACATCTTATACGAGAAAGTATGTGAGATGAAAGACGCACAGAAGATGTCGGAGGCAGTTCAGGCAGCTTTTGAATTTCAACATGAATTCGCCTTAATGTCAAATAATGCATTGATTCCATTGATAATACAGTCTTTTAAAAGCCCGATTTTTGCGATGTGGGAGAGATATTGTGCTTTATATGGATTAGAGGCACTTTATGAAAATAATTATAAAATGTGGACATATATAGCGAATAGAGATACTGAAGGTGTAATTAAATGGGTTGAGTCTTCTATGAAGAATTGTATAGAAGGAAATCAGCAGATATACTACGAGTAACCAAACAGGGACGGAGTTAGGCGGCTTTTTCGTATGAAAAAAGCCGCCTAACTCCGTCCCTGCCCGGTCTCCAGAGCCCCGCAATATTTATCAGTCAAAGTGGTGATCCAGCCTTCTTTTGTTTTTGGTACTTTTAAAACTGTTACCGGCCACATGTGGGCAAGGATAATATCTTCTTCAATCGGATTCAGGTTGAAGAATTTTTTTGCATGTCGATAGGCATGTTTGGGATGGTGGATTCCGTGAAAACGTTCACCGGTCTTCTGGGCATGAGTATGCCAGTCATACAAAAATAAATCGTGTAGCATACCGCCGCGGGCAGCAGAGCGGGCATCCAGATGAAAATAACGGCACACTACATAATTATAATAGGCTACATGCAGGCAATGCTCATAACAATTAGTGTGTCCGTGATGAGGGTATAATTTCATACGAAGGACAACAGGATGTTCTGCAATATCTCTGATACATTCGTAAAAATCTTCACCCCATTCCTTTTTTAAGTCAACAGGATCGTACAATGCTTCTTTGTGAAGCTGATCTAATAATTTATTCTTTAATTTCATTTTAATCACCAGATTTCCAAATTCTGAAATCATCATAGCACTTCTGACAAGATAAAGTAACCCCATTATTTATTTGTCGAATTCTCCTGACAGAAAATGATAAAATCATACATTTCCAAGGTGCTATTCTTTTGAGTGTTCAATGTGGAACGGATTCCTGTTCTTTAGACAATCTGCGGGATGCCAAATTACAGTGCGCGCTGGCATACCTGCAAAAAATATAGCAGAGGTGAGTAGAAATGGAAAGACAGATACCAAAAAACGTACGTCAGATCGGAAATGTAAGTGATACACCTAAAATATATGTGGAAGATTATGTAGATACTTTTTTTACCCAACTATGCGAGAAAGCAGGAGAAACACCAATCGGTGCATTTCTTGTCGGAGACATGCAAAAGACGAAGGAAGAAGAATATGTCTATATATATGGGGCAATTCAGATGCATGATCTTAAAACAGATGAATCCGGGTTTGTGATAGATGAAGAAACCTGGAAACAAGCCTATGAAGATTGTAAAGAATTTTTTGAAAACGGAGAATTGCTGGGATGGTTTGTGACGCAGGCCAATATAGAATTAACAGTATCAAACAATACGTTGCGTTTACATAAAAAATCATTTCCGAAAAAGAATACAGTGTTTATCATGAAAGATGCGGCAGAAAAAGAAGAAGCGTATTTTGTGCATAAATTCAATGATCTTATGGAGATTGCAGGACATTATACCTACTATGAAAAAAATCCTTGTATGCAGGATTATATGATTGCAAATAGAAAGAAAAATGGGATGTCTCCCACGGAAACTGTGGAAGATCAGGCAGCGAAGAATTTTCGAAGTATTGTGCACACCAAAACGGGGGAACGAAAAAAGAAAGTTTACACAAACCGTATCATGCAAGGAGTAAGTGCGTGTCTTATTCTTCTTGTTGTTGTGATGGGTGCGGTCATGATCAATAACTTCGGTAAAATGAAAGCAGCACAGGTTACACTTGGAGAGAGAGCAGGAATAGAAGATTCTGCTGGTGAAGAGGTGGCAGAAACAAGCGGAAATGTAACTGCGGTGACAGGAGAAGCTGCGAAGGAAGAGGCGAAAAAGACAGATACAAAACAGAACAATAGTGAGCAGGGACAAGCAGGAAATATTGAAGATACAGAGAAAGAAGAAACAAAAGAAAATCCAAATCAAAATAATGAAGTAAAAACTGCATGGGAAGAAAGTACAGAAACGGCGTCAGGCGATACACAGGTAAATGGTTCGGATGGAATTTATGTGGTAGAGCAGGGCGATACACTGGCGATTATCAGCCGGAAAATGTATGGGGATGTAGGACATGTAGATGCTATTTGTAGAATGAATGGGCTTGAGGATGGTAACCTGATTTATATCGGACAAAAATTGCTATTGCCATAACTTCATGCTATAATGAGCGTTAGTAAGCGTTGGAAAAACATATTAAGAGGTAAGTATAATATGGTACAAAAGAGAAAATCTACACTAAAGGCGTCGGGGGCATTGTCAATGGAAGAAATAAACCGTTTGACAAGAAAATACCGGACTGCCCGGGCAAAGAGAAATGCAACAATTCTCTTTTTTCTTATTATGGTAGTGGCCGGAACTTATATGCTTATAACAGAGCACGCATATTCAAAGGTTTATAAAGCCGCATCTTACACGAAGACATCATCAGATAACAATCAATATGTTGCATTTCATAATGGAATTGTTCGTTATAGCAGAAATGGTGTGACATATCTAAATCATAAGAATAAAGAGTTGTGGATTCAGTCAGGACAATTTAAAAATCCAATCATTGATGTAAATAAAAACGTGTTTGCAATTGCTGATTGTGGAGGAAACTCCGTTCAGATTTTTGACCGTAAAGGGTTAAAAGGGGAATTTGAGACGACATTGCCGGTTGAAAAGATTTCTATTTCAAATCAAGGTGTTATAAGCATAATTTTGAAGAACGGGAATACACCTTATATAGTGACTTATGATTCTTCGGGCAATATTCTGGTGGAAAATGAAGTTTCGGTAAGCAGTCTCGGATATCCGACAGCGCTGGATATGTCTGAAGACGGTACAGTGCTGGCAGTGACTTATCTGGATACAGGAAGCGGAAGCCTCAAATCAAAAGTGATTTGTTACAATTTCGGAGAAAAAGGTAAGAATAAAACGAATCATATCGTCAGTCAGAAAGAATATGATGAAGAGATTATGCCGGAAATTTATTTTATGGATAAATCCAATCTTGTAGTTGTTTCTGATCATTCTTTTATAATTTATTCAGGTAAGGATGTTCCGAAGAAAAAGAAAGAAGTTACGTTGAAGCAAGAAATCCAGAGTACCTTTCATACATCAAAATATATCGGTTTCGTTTTGCTGAAAGAAGATAAAACCGGTTATGAAGTGTGTTTGTATAACAAAGCAGGAAAGCAGGTTATGTGTAAAGACATAAAAGGTGAATATAGCAATGTCAGTATGACAGGAAGCGAGATTATTATGTATGAAGGAAGTAGATACTGCGTTATCACAAAGACAGGTGTTGAGAGGATTAATAAGGATTTGGGAATGAATATTTTATCGGTCATTCCGTCAAATGGAATTAATAAATACTGGGTGATGGGTACAAATGAATTGCGCGTGATTTATCTGGTACGATAGGAGAAAAATATGGATAACTGGTTGTTGATTATTGTAGGAGTAATATTTTTACTGTGCATTGCAGTGGGATATATAAGAGGATTTTTTAAAATTGGATTATCATTATTGTCATCGGTTCTGACAATTGTGATTATGATGTATTTATCCCCATATGTGGCAGATGCATTGGCAAAATATACTCCGATAGATGAAATGATAGAAAAGAAGTGTGTAGAATCGTTTATGCCGGAAGTGTCGGGTTCTATTTTCGAGGGAAAGGATTTGACAGGGACACCATTTGCAAATATTGATGATGATACATTGCAAAATATTGCAAATGAGGACTGGAAGAGAATCGGGATCACAACAGATGATATTTTGAATGTTATTGGAGAAATTCCGAAGGATCAGCAGATCAGTCTGATTGAAAAATCAAATTTGCCATCGTTCTTAAAAACTGCTTTGCTGGAAAATAATAATTCGGAAATTTATAATGAACTGGGCGTGTCCAAATTCCCAAATTATGTTGCAGAGTATATCTCAAGAATGGTGATAAAGATACTATCATTCTTGGTTACATTTGTATTGACATTTGTGATCGTACGGGCACTGATGGTGGCGGTGGACATTATAGGCGAGCTGCCGATGCTTGGCTTTCTGAATCATTGCGGAGGCGGAGTGCTGGGGCTGGGAGTCGCTCTGGTGATTGTCTGGCTTCTGTTTCTTGTGCTGACACTAATCTATTCAACAGATGTGGGTAAACAATGTTTTGAACTGATAGAGAAAAGCCCGGTTCTCACGGGATTGTATCAAATGAATCCGCTGCTGACAAAATTGCTGTCATTTTAAAAAAATTGTCTTGACAACTTTTATGGGATTATGTTATCCTATAAAAGTTGTAAGACAAAACAATGTTATGGGGGATTAGCTCAGTTGGGAGAGCGCCTGCCTTGCAAGCAGGAGGTCACGAGTTCGAATCTCGTATTCTCCACTTATCCCAGTATCAATTGATACTGGGATAAATTGAATATAGGTATTCCTCGATAGCTCAGCGGCAGAGCATTCGGCTGTTAACCGAAGGGTCGTTGGTTCGAACCCAACTCGGGGAGTTGAGATGAGACGCAGACAGTAATGTCTGCGTCTTTTTGTGCAGATTTAATAAAACGTAGACTTGGGCTTGCATTATAAACAATGCATGGTGTAGAATACTCTTTAGTGCGCAAAGAAAGAATGCCGGGAGCAGAAACTGTTCCCGGCATTTAAAGGGAAAAAAGAAATATGAACTATACTTATATTTTGAAATGTAAAGACGGCAGTTTTTATACCGGATGGACGAATAATCTGGAAAAAAGGATAAAGGATCATAATGCGGGAAAAGGGGCAAAGTATACAAAAAGCAGATGCCCTGTAGAGCTGGTATATTATGAGACTTTTGCTACAAAAGAAGAAGCGATGCGACGAGAATATGCTGTCAAGCAATTATCACGTATAAAAAAAATACAATTGATATCCGGTGAAAATAAAGTAGCTCAAACCCTATTGGTTGAGCCAAAAAATGAAATTGTCTGAAAACGAGAAAAGAAAAGTCTTAAATTTGTACTTCCTTTTCTGTACAAGATGATGTATGATAGATTCAGACGCTTCACACAAGATATTGTGTATGAAAAAGTATAGAACAGAATATATAGTAATAGGAGGAGATTGTGATGAGCCCGGAGGTAAAAACAAAAGTAATAAAAAGGAATGGAAAAGAGGTATCTTTCGACATTTCCAAGATTACACATGCAATTGAAAAGGCGAATGAAGAAGTTGATAATCTCCATCAGATTAACATCTTCCAGATTTCAGCAATTGCAGATAAGATTGCAAAAGAAGTAGAAGAATCTACTCATGCAGTGAATGTAGAAGATATTCAGGATCTCGTTGAGACTGGTATCATGGAGATGCGAGGATATGAAGTGGCACAGAAGTATGTCCGCTATCGTTATAAACGTGAGATGAAGAGAAAGTCCAACACAACGGATAATGGCATTCTTGCATTGTTGGATCATATCAACGAAGAAGTTAAACAGGAAAATTCTAATAAGAATCCGGTAATCAACTCAACACAGAGAGATTATATGGCAGGAGAGGTCAGTAAGGATCTTTCAAGACGTGTACTACTGCCGGAAGAAATTGTGCAGGCACATGAGCAGGGAATTATCCATTTCCATGATACAGATTATTTTGCACAGAGAGAACACAACTGTGATTTGATCAACCTGGAAGATATGCTTCAGAATGGTACAGTGATCAGTGAAACTATGATTGAGAAACCACACAGCTTTTTTACAGCATGTAACGTGACAACACAGATTGTTGCACAGGTTGCAAGTAACCAGTATGGAGGACAGTCGTTTACTCTGGCACATTTGGCACCGTTTGTTGACATTAGCCGAAAGAAAATCCGTGCAAATGTTATTGCAGAGCGTAAAGAATGTGGAGAAGTATTAGATGAGACAATTATTGATAAAGTGACAGAGCGCCGACTTCGTGATGAAGTAAGAAGCGGTATTCAGACAATCCAGTATCAGCTTATTACATTGATGACATGTAATGGCCAGGCACCGTTTGTAACGATGTTTATGTATCTGGATGAAGTACCGGAAGGCAAGACAAGAGACGATCTGGCAACTATCATTGAAGAAGTATTGATTCAGAGAATGCAGGGTGTAAAGAACGAGAAAGGTGTATGGATCACACCGGCATTCCCAAAACTGATTTACGTGCTGGATGAAGATAATATTACAGAAGATTCAAAATACTGGCACTTAACAGAGTTAGCAGCACAGTGTACAGCAAAGAGAATGGTTCCGGATTATATTTCTGCAAAGATTATGAAGGAACTGAAAAAAGGTGAAGTTTATCCATGTATGGGATGTCGTTCATTCCTTACCGTTGAGGATAGCCAGCTTAATGCAGATGGTTCACATAAGTTTTACGGACGATTCAATCAGGGAGTTGTTACCATCAACCTTGTAGATGTAGCTTGTTCTTCAAACGGAGATATGGATGAGTTCTGGAGAATTTTGGATGAGCGTCTTGAATTGTGTCATAGAGCACTTCGTTGCAGACATGAGCGTCTGAAAGGAACGATTTCCGATGTGGCTCCGATTTTGTGGCAGAATGGTGCACTTGCACGATTGAAGAAAGGTGAGACAATCGATAAATTATTATATGATGGATATTCAACGATTTCTCTTGGCTATGCAGGACTTTATGAGATGTGTATGAGAATGTATGGTAAGTCACATACAGACCCGGAAGCAAAACCATTTGCACTTAAAGTTATGCAGCATTTGAATGATAAATGTAATGAATGGAAAGCAGCTGAGCATATCAGTTATTCCATTTACGGAACTCCGATGGAGTCTACAACTTATAAATTCGCAAAATGCTTACAGAAGCGTTTTGGAATCATTCCGGGAGTTACAGATAAGAATTATATTACAAATAGTTATCATGTACATGTTTCAGAAGAGATTGATGCATTTAGTAAATTGAAATTTGAGTCTGAATTCCAGAAGCTTTCACCGGGTGGTGCAATCAGCTATGTGGAAGTTCCGAATATGCAGAACAACATTCCGGCAGTATTAGCTGTTATGAAGTTTATTTATGAAAACATCATGTACGCAGAGTTGAATACAAAGAGTGATTATTGTGAATGTTGCGGATATGACGGAGAGATTAAGATTATAGAGGAAGATTCCGGTAAACTGGTGTGGGAATGCCCAAATTGCGGAAATCGTGACCAGTCAAAGATGTCGGTAGCCCGCAGAACATGTGGATATATCGGAACACAGTTCTGGAATCAGGGACGTACGCAGGAGATTAAAGACAGAGTATTGCATTTATCTAATCATACAAATCCAGAGTACAAATAATATAGTTAACACAAAGAAAAAAAACCAAAAAACCAAATTTTTCAGCCGTCTTAGACGGCTGAATTTTTGTTTCCAGGAGGAGCTACAGGAGGAGCTATTGGGGACGGGGTTAGTGGCTTTTTTCTACGAAAAAAGCCACTAACCCCGTCCCCAATGGCTCCTTTACGGAGAAGAAGTTTCATGTTATCATTATTATAATAAATGATGGCTCATGGAGCTTTTTTTAACAGGGGAAAAGAAGGGAGAAGATTACAAAAAGGAGGAGTGGATATGAATAAGAAAATAATAATTTTTGTTGCGGCAATAATATTGATTCTGTCTTCAGCAGATACTGTTTTTGCGGAGGATGTTTCCATCGATGACGCGACACTATTGTTTGCCAAGCTGCAGTTAGAATTGGCGCAGCAGAGCAAGGCGAATGCGGAAAGTTACATACAGCAAATTGAGGAACTGCAGAAGGAGCAACAGCAGAATATTCAGTTTCTGGAAAATGCGAGACAGCTTCGCAGTCAGGCGGAAGCATCCGGTCAGGAAACAGAGATGCCTGCTGATATGGCAGCTTATATGGATGCAAGGGGGTTGGTTTATGATACGACAGGAAATGATCTGTTGATGGATGCTTATGAATGGACGGTGGCGATTGGATCTCTTGAAAATTATCAGCAAACAGTTAATACAAAGAGTCAGCAAGTCATGGCTAATTTGCAGGACCTTATGGGGCAGTATAATAGTTATATTTCAGGTGCAAATGCTCAGATTTCCCAGTCGCACGAAACACTTGCCGGAATCGCGAGAGGATAGAGTATGTATGGTACTTCGGAAGCCGGTCTTGCAATAACCGCTCTTGTGCTTGGTCTTGTTTTAGGCTGTGTTGTCACTCTTGGAGTTCAGAAGCTGGGTAGAAAAAGGAGGACCGAATGATGCCGGAACTGGTTGGTTCGCTGATTGCGGCAATCTATGGCGGCTGCATGTGTTTTCACAAGAAAGTGCCGTTGTTTTATAGAATTTTATGGTACGCAGGGCTGACTTGCCTGATTGGTAATATCTATACAGCACTTTATGTGTTTTTATGGCAGTCCGAAGATGTCAGTTTTCACATTGGATACCTTGGATATATCGGTATGTTTTTCTTCTTCTTTTCGTCTTATTATGGGGCGCTTGATAGTCTTGTTGATGGTAAGCAGACAGAGTTCAGATGGTTTCGGAGAACTGCAGGATTTATTGCAGGGCTCTTCTTGGCGGGTTCTACACTGCTGATGTATTTTGGAAATCAGGAATTCTGGAAATACCTTGTTATAGTGCCAATGACTTTTACCATGTATTTTGCAGTGAAGCATCTGATTATGCCGGATATTGAAATGGGGTATATCAGGGTTTTACGTACCTACAACATTTTAATCATCGCCCTATGTATTTGCATGATGCTCAGAATTGTTTCGGCGCAGGATTCTGTGCTCGAAAATGTTAGTAGTATCTGTATCGGGATTCTGCTTGCAGTCTATCTGCCAGTGGCAAGAATGGGGGTGCGCAAATGGTTTATATTCTGATGATTTGTATGGTCGTGCCTTTGCTATTGCTGATTCCTATGCTGGAAAAACAGTCCCGATTGTTACTTGGTTTTGTACTTGGTGGTATGGTGCTGGCAGTATGTGCCTATGAGATTAATTCCGTTGTCTGTGCCCTATTTTCGCTCAGTGGACCAGAACTTTCTATTACAGCTGCACCTATTGTAGAGGAAATATTAAAAGCACTTCCAGTGTTGTTTTTTGCACTGTTTGTCAGTGATGACAGAAAACTGGTTCTTCAGCTTGCTATGGCCTCGGGCATTGGATTTGCTATATTGGAAAACGCGTTCCTTTTGATTACATATGTAGACCAGGTTGATATTGTATGGGCTGTTGTACGTGGTATTTCAACTAGCCTTTCCCATGGCATCTGCACAATGATTGTGGGCAATGGGATTGTTTATGTGCGAAAACAGAAAAAGCTGTTCTATACGGGAACTTTTGCACTGCTTACTGCGTCAATGACATTGCATGCTATATTTAATCTGTTGATACAGTCGTCCTATGATTACATTGCTCTTGCACTGCCAATCGTCTTGTATCTGCTTTATTGGGTTACGAAATTACGCTTATGAAATGTGGAAACAAGATTGAAGAGTACTCATGAAATGTGATAAAATGGGCTAATTAAATACATTGTTATTAGATTGAACAAAGCAGTATTGAACGGAAAGGAAATCAATATGGAAAAGGAAACGCAGACACCGCACAAGAGACGTGTGCGCTATAAAGGGAAATACCCAAAGAAGTTTGAGGAAAAATATAAAGAGTTACAACCGGAAAAATATCAGGATACGATTCAGCATGTTATTCAGAAGGGAAATACTCCGGCGGGCATGCACATTTCCATTATGGTGCAGGAGATTCTGGAGTTCTTGAAGATTCAGCCGGGTGAGATTGGATTTGATGCGACGCTGGGGTATGGCGGACACACGAAGGCGATGCTTCAGTGCCTGGATGGGAACGGGCACATTTATGCGACAGATGTGGACCCGGAGGAATCGGCAAAAACAAGAAAACGTCTGGCAGATCAGGGATTTGGTGAAGACATTTTGACAATTCGTTTGCAAAATTTCTGTACAATAGATGAAATAGCCAAAGAGGTAGGTGGATTTGATTTCATTTTGGCAGATCTGGGAGTATCATCTATGCAGATTGATAATCCTAAAAGAGGATTTTCATTTAAGGTAGACGGTCCTTTAGATTTACGTTTAAATCAGGAAAAAGGAATCAGTGCAGCAGAGCGTCTTGATACAATTTCAAGAGAAGAGCTTGCAGGTATGTTATATGAAAATTCGGATGAGCCATATTGTGAGGAGCTTGCAAAAGCAATCACAGATGAAGTTCGAAAGGGCAATCGAATTGATACTACTACAAAACTCCGACAAGTAATTGAAAAGACATTGGATTTTCTTCCGGAAAAAGAGAAGAAAGATGCAGTTAAAAAAACGTGCCAGAGAACATTCCAGGCATTGCGTATAGATGTGAATCGAGAATTTGAAGTGTTGTATGAGTTTATGGAGAAGCTGCCGTCGGCACTTCGTCCGGGTGGCCGAGTGGCAATTTTAACATTTCATTCGGGAGAGGACAGGCTTGTGAAACGTGCACTGAAGGATGGATATAAGGCCGGTATTTATTCGGATTATGCTAAGGATGTGATCCGTCCGTCGGCACAGGAATGTGCACAGAATGGAAGAGCAAGATCAACGAAGATGCGTTGGGCTGTGAAAGCAGAAAAATAGGATGGAGGACTAGCAATGCATTATGGTGAAATATTAATCGCAGATTGTGCAAATGGAGTCGGAATCAGAGTAAGTCTGTTTGTATCTGGTTGCACAAATCATTGCAAAGGTTGTTTTCAGCCTCAGACATGGGATTTTAATTATGGGATGGAATACACACAGGAAACAGAAGATTTTATTATTAGCGAAGTATCTAAACCATATTATCAAGGGCTGACAATACTCGGGGGCGAACCGATGGAGCCGGAGAATCAAAGAGAACTTGTAAAACTAATCCGGAGAATGAGAAAAGAGTGTCCGGACAAAGACATTTGGATGTATTCAGGATTTACTGTGAATGAGGATTTAATTCCGGGCGGAAGAAAATATACAGAAGTAACAGATGAAATACTTGGAAACATTGACATTCTTGTGGATGGTAAATTTGAGGAAGACTTGAAAGATATTTCACTTAAGTTCAGAGGCTCCAGAAACCAGAGAATTATAGATATGAAGAAAAGCAAAGAAAAAGGACAGCTTGTGCTGTCTGATTTGAATAAATAGGAGAGGCAGTATGATACAGCAAGAACAAAATTACCGGGTGATACTGAATAATTGTAAAGGTAAAGAGTTGGAGATAGCAAGATATCTACATATAATAACCGGGATGGAAGAACATGAAGCCCGAAAAATTGTATCGAATCTGCCAATCATTCTTTTTGAAAGTCTGGATGGCGAAGTATGTTCTTATATAGAAGAAGCATTTGATTTTTATGGAATCAAATATAAGATGGAGCCGGTAGACGAATGGTATGATATACCGGAGTATCCTTCGAAACAAGTAATTGCCCTTGGATTGATGGTAGATTATATCGGACAGGGAACAGATTATGCGAATATAGCAAGAAAATTTGATTTTAAGATCAATGGGAATTTAAGGCAAACTCCATTTCTTGTGAAAGATGGACTATCGGAAAAGCAGGCTGTTGAATTGAAACAGGAATTGCGTAATATGGGAATGTCTGCACAGGTGATTCGCAGTTCCAGTGAGATACAGGCGATTAAGAAGAGAAGCCTGCTAGGAGTGTTGTTCTCGAAATAGGGAAGAGGAGGCATTGGGCCATTGGGGACGGGGTTAGTGGCTTTTTTCGTAGAAAAAAGCCACTAACCCCGTCCCCCTCAAAAAAACACAAAAACCTACTTGACAAATAGGTAAAAGGAGAATATAATAACTTTAACGCGTTAAACATACTAATTGGATAGGAAAGGTAGGAATCATAAAATGGCAAATATTTATAAAAATACATTGGAATTGATAGGAAACACACCTCTTGTAGAGGTAACGAATATTGAAAAAGAGTTAGGGTTGGAAGCAAGAGTTCTTGTAAAGCTTGAATACCTGAACCCGGCAGGAAGTGTAAAGGACAGAATTGCGAAAGCGATGATCGAGGATGCAGAGAAAAAAGGAATTTTAAAAGAAGGTTCGGTTATTATTGAGCCAACTTCTGGAAATACAGGAATCGGACTTGCATCTATCGCAGCAGTAAAAGGATATCGAATGATTCTTACTATGCCAGAGACAATGAGTGTGGAACGACGCAATATTTTGAAAGCATATGGAGCTGAGGTGGTTCTGACAGAAGGCTCACAGGGAATGAAAGGTGCAATCGCGAAAGCAAATGAGCTTGCAAAAGAAATTCCGAACAGCTTTATTCCTGGACAGTTTGTAAATGCAGCCAATCCGGCAGCACATAGAGCTACGACAGGACCAGAGATTTGGAACGACACAGACGGTGAAGTAGACATTTTTGTGGCAGGTGTCGGTACAGGCGGAACACTGACAGGTGTTGGTGAATATTTGAAGTCTCAGAAAGCAGATGTGAAAGTTGTAGCAATTGAGCCGGCAACATCACCGGTTCTTTCAGAAGGAAAAGCAGGAGCTCATAAGATTCAGGGAATCGGAGCAGGATTTGTACCGGATGTATTAAATACAAAAGTGTATGATGAGATTATTACAATTGAAAATGATGATGCATTTGCAACATCAAAACAGTTTGGAAAATTAGAGGGAATTCTGGTAGGTATTTCTTCAGGAGCAGCTCTTAAAGGAGCAATCGAACTTGCAAAACGTCCGGAAAATAAAGGAAAAACAATCGTAGCATTATTGCCGGATAGTGGAGACAGATATTATTCAACTCCGTTATTTATAGACTAATAAAAACTTGAATCCAAAAAACAGCACAGGCAAAGGAGATATGGAACCATGGCAAAAATTACAAGAGATCAGAGAAATTTTAAATTCGAAACATTACAGTTACACGTAGGACAGGAAACTCCAGATCCGGTTACAGATGCAAGAGCAGTACCGATTTATCAGACATCATCATATGTATTTCGTAACAGCCAGCATGCAGCAGATCGTTTTGGGTTAAAAGATGCCGGAAACATTTACGGACGTCTGACAAACCCTACAGAAGATGTATTTGAGAAGAGAATTGCAGCATTGGAAGGTGGTACAGCAGCCCTTGCAGTAGCATCAGGAGCAGCAGCAATTACATATACAATTGAAAATCTTGCTCAGCAGGGAGACCATATCGTATCTGCTAAAAATATCTACGGAGGTTCATTTAACCTTCTTGAGCATACACTTCCAAATTATGGAATTACGACAACATTCGTTGACATTTTCAACTTGGAAGAGGTTGAAAATGCGATTCAGGAGAATACAAAAGCAATTTACATTGAGACTCTTGGAAATCCAAATTCAGATGTAGTTGATATTGAAGCAGTTGCAAATATTGCACATAAACATAAAATTCCACTTGTTGTAGACAATACTTTTGCAACACCTTACCTTGTAAGACCAATTGAGTACGGCGCAGATATCGTAGTTCATTCAGCAACAAAATTTATCGGTGGACACGGAACAACAATCGGTGGAGTTATCATTGAAGGTGGTAAATTTGACTGGGAGGCTTCAGGAAAATTCCCTTCACTGACAGATCCAAATCCAAGCTATCATGGTATCAGTTTCACAAAAGCTTGCGGAGCTGCAGCATTTGTAACAAAGATCAGAGCAATCCTTTTAAGAGATACAGGAGCTACAATTTCTCCAATCAGCTCATTTATTTTCCTGCAGGGACTTGAGACGCTTTCACTTCGTGTTGAACGTCACGTAGAAAATGCACTGAAAGTTGTAGAGTATCTGAATAACCATCCACAGGTAGAGAAAGTACATCATCCATCTGTAGATTCAGATCCAAAACAGCAGGAGCTTTATAAGAAATATTTCCCAAATGGAGGAGGTTCTATCTTCACATTTGAAATTAAAGGAGATGCAGCAAAAGCTCAGGAATTTATTGATAATCTGGAATTGTTCTCATTGCTGGCAAATGTGGCAGATGTGAAATCACTTGTTATCCATCCTGCAACAACAACACACAGCCAGTGCACAGAAGAGGAACTGCTTGATCAGGGAATCAAACCAAACACAATTCGTCTTTCAATCGGTACAGAAAATATTGATGATATTCTTCAGGATTTGGATGAGGCATTTAAAGCAGTTCAATAAGAATAGATAAAAATTTGGGGGAAATATGAAGGCGGTAGATAAATTAATCCAGCGTCAAAAATTAACAAAAGAAGAGTTTATAGAAATTTTAAAACAGCAGGATGATCCGGATATCCGAGAGCTTCTAAAAGAAGAGGCCGTCAGGTTAAGAAAACACTATTATGGAACGAAGGTATTTACAAGAGGGCTGATTGAATTTACAAACCATTGTAAAAACGATTGTTACTATTGTGGGATTCGAAGAAGTAATAAAAATGCAAAACGATTTCGTTTATCGCAGGAGGATATCCTGGCATGCTGTGAGAATGGTTATGAATTAGGCTTTCGGACATTTGTTCTGCAAGGCGGGGAAGATGTCTGGTACACAGATGAAAAACTGGTGGAGATTATTCGCAGAATCAAGACCTTATATCCGGAATGTGCAGTAACACTTTCAGTAGGAGAAAAATCTTATGAAAGTTATAAAGCTTATAAAGAAGCAGGGGCGGACCGCTACCTGCTTCGTCATGAGACTGCGGATGAACAACATTATGGAGTATTGCATCCGGCAGAGATGAGTCTTGCAAATAGAAAACAATGTTTGTATGATTTGAAGAAATTAGGATATCAGGTGGGAGCAGGATTTATGGTAGGCTCTCCGGGGCAGAGTGTGGAAACTTTGGCAGAAGATTTATTATTTTTGCAGGAGTTACAGCCACAGATGGTAGGCATCGGTCCGTTTATTCCGCATCATGACACCTGTTTTGCTGAAAAATCAGCGGGAAGTGTGGAGGAAACATTATTTTTACTGTCTGTAATTCGTATTTTACTGCCGACAGTATTGCTTCCGGCAACGACAGCTCTTGGAACAATGGATCCGCAAGGAAGAGAAAAGGGACTCTTGGCAGGAGCAAATGTTGTAATGCCAAATTTGTCGCCCATAAAGACAAGAAAACAATATGATTTATATGATAACAAGATCTGCACTGGAGAAGAGGCAGCAGAATGCAGAGAGTGTCTGGATAAGAGGATAGAATCTGTAGGTTATCAACTGGTAAATGAAAGAGGAGATGCTGTTCTGTAAAAAGAGCGGCATTTTTTCTTTTTTCTGAGAAGATTTTGTGCAAAAGAGAAAATCTCCTGCAAAATAAAACAAAAATTTATTTGACTCCACTAAAAATACTTGGTATAATATAAAACAGTTATGGATATCATATCTATATAGTGAGGCGCAGTAGCCAAGTGGTAAGGCGTGGGTCTGCAACACCCTGATTCATCGGTTCAAATCCGATCTGTGCCTTTTATCTATAAAGCCTGGAAATGCTAAGTTTCTCAGGCTTTTTTTATATATCAGGAAAGTGTTTTCCTAAATAAAATTATACGAGGTGAGGAAAGTGTTAAAAGCAGAAAATTTAACATTATATGTAAATGATAATGGGAGTCGAAAATGTCTTCTCAATGATATTTCATTTCATGTAGATGACGGGGAGATGTTAGTGATTACCGGACCAAATGGTGGTGGAAAATCTACGTTGGCGAAAACATTGATAGGAATTGAAAAGGCAGATAGTGGAAAAATCATGCTGAATGAGCAGGATATTACAGATTATGATATTAATCATCGGGCAAATGCAGGAATCGGATATGCATTCCAGCAGCCACCAAGATTCAAAGGAATGCCTGTTTCCAAGCTTCTTACATTGGCAGCAGGAAGAAGTCTGTCAATTGATGAATGCTGTGATCTGCTTACTGCAGTAGGATTATGCGCAGAAGAGTATGTGGAGCGTCAGATAGATGGGACTCTTTCTGGTGGAGAGATGAAGCGAATCGAGATTGCATCGGTGCTGGCAAAAGACCATGAATTATGTATTTTCGATGAACCGGAAGCAGGAATAGATTTGTGGAGCTTTTCAATGTTAATACAGAAATTCGAAGAGATGCATAAAGAAAAGAAGCAGAGTCTGATCGTAATCTCACATCAGGAAAAAATCATTGATATGGCAGACCGTATTATGATCATCGACGATGGAGAGATTAAAAAAATAGGCAAAAGAGAAGATGTTCTTCCGTATCTGAACGGAGTTCAAAAGTGTCATAACTGTGCAGAAAACAGAGAAAGGAGAGCATAGACGAATGGTAAAGTTAGATCAGGTTACAGAAGAAGTATTGAATGTTATTAACGATAACAAGTTTAGTCAAAGCGGAGCTTTCAATCTGCGTCAAAACGGAACATCAATATGTCATGGAGACAGCGAACATATTAAGATAAAAAAGAAAGAGGATAAACCGGGAATAAACATTTATATCGATGGAGAAACAAAAGGCGAGGTAGTTTATATTCCTGTTGTTGTCAGTGTATCTGGAATGACAGATCTTGTTTATAATGATTTTTATATCGAAGACGGTGCAGATGTGTCGATAGTAGCAGGATGCGGAATCCACAATAGCGGATGTAATGAGAGCCGCCATGACGGAATCCATACATTCCATGTTGGAAAGAATGCAAATGTACGATATGAGGAAAAGCATTATGGTGAGGGAAATGGTACGGGAGGAAAAGTTTTAAATCCTGTTACTAATATTTATATAGGAGAAAATTCTGTATTTACATTGGATACAGCCCAGATAAAAGGCGTTGATTCGACAGTTCGCGAGACAATGGTGGAAATGGAAAAAGATGCAAAGTTGTATGTGACAGAACGTCTTATGACAGAAGGAGAGCAGACAGCAGAATCGAATATAGAAGTGAGATTAAACGGAGAAGACAGTTCCGCACAGATTATTTCCCGTTCAGTTGGAAAAGGCAGATCTGTCCAGACATTTCATCCAAAGGCTGTTGGAAATAATAAATGTCAGGCACATATCCAGTGCGATTCTATTATTATGGATGATGCAGAAGTCGGCTCAATTCCAGAAATCAGAGCACGTAATTTGAATGCAGCGATTATCCATGAAGCGGCAATCGGTCGAATTAACGATGAGCAGCTGTTAAAATTGCGTACACTTGGCCTGACAGAAGAAGAGGCTGAAAATGTTATTATACAGAACTTCTTAAATTAGAAACACAGGAAATGATATGGCAGAAAAAAGAAGGTAGATAAGTTTGAATAATACGGAAAAGTATAGTCATGAATTGATTGTACCAAATGAAGATTTACCATTTAAAATGTTTTTGTTTGAAGGAAGTCAAGGGAATTATTTCAGAGATAAACATTGGCATCGCTCGATTGAGATATTTGCAGTATATGAGGGTGGATTAACTTTTTATATCAATGAAGAGAAACATCCGCTTGAGGCTGGAGAATTTATGCTTGTCAATTCTAATGAGATACATTCTATTGATGCGCAAGAGAAGAATCAGACAGTTGTTCTTCAAATGCCATTAAAAACTTTTGAAGATTATTTTACAGGTGAGCAGTTCATCCGCTTTACACATGATTCTACCGTGCAAGATGAGAAGGTCATGGAGTTGATCTGGAAAATGTACGACGCATATCTTGGCAAACAAAGTGGGTATGAGATGAAGGTGAAAAGCTATTATTACATGCTTCTTTATTTGTTAGTTACAAAATATCGTGAGCTGGATGTTGATCAGGACATGTTAAAGCGAAACAAGAAACTGACACGATTATCAACCATCACTGCATACATAAAAGATCATTATACAGAAGAACTTTCATTGGAAACACTGGCCGAAATCTTTGGCTATTCGCCGACTTATTTGTCAAGAATGTTCCAGAAATATGCAGGAATCAATTATAAGAGTTATCTGCAGAGTATCCGGGTGCAGTATGCATATCAAGAGCTGACGAACACGGAGCATACGATTAGTGAGATTGCGTTAAATAACGGGTTCCCGAATAGTAAGGCGTTGGCGAAGGTGTTTCGGAAGAAGTATGGAGTGCTGCCGAGTGAGTATCGCAGGGCAGGATTTCGAGAGGATTCGTGAGTGAGGGGGCTATAGGGGCCTTGCGTGGAATTGCTATTTAGTTCACTAAGTGGCAATACGTTCCTTACAAAAAATTGATATAAGAATTCTTGCTCAGATTCTATGAGCGGGAGACACATAAGAGCGTAAATTTTTGCTAAAAGCAAATGAATTTGAACTCAAACTTGCTGCTACGCAGCTTCAAACACGTTCGCTCAAATTCATTAACGCAAAAATTTACGCTCTAAGTGTCACCAGCACCCATTTCATATTCGCTTGAATTTCTTATATCAATTTTTTTGCAAGTAATGTATTGGCTCAAGTTGTGAAGTAAATAGCAACAAAGGATATTGAGCGACAATATCTGCAATAGTGGATTTTAGAGCATTGAAGATGCAAAATTTTGATGGAGAGCATCTTCACGTTATCAAAAACGTGGGATGTAGATGCAAAATTTGCGAAGGGAGTATCTTTAAATCCCAGAAAAGGCAAGATGTAGATGCAATTGTACATGACAGGCAGGCTTAAAAGTATCTGCAAGTTCGAAGAAAAGCAAGTTGCAGATACATTGATTCCAAAAAGAGCATCTGCAACAATGAATATCAAAGCCTTGTAGATACATTGGTCCCCAAAAGAGCATCTGCAATAACGAATATCAAGGGCTTGCAGATACAACGGTTACAAAAAAATCATCTACCTGTTTCTATTACGGTACATCACAGAGCACTGCTCTTTAATTTATTGGATTTGCAATAACGTATTACCACCCAGTGAACTAAATAGCAATTTTACGCATGGACAATATCGTGACTAAAACACAAAAAAGACAAAAAAGTGCCATACATTGGATAAGTATTTGGTCGAAGAAGCTGCAAAATCTTGTTATATTGAAGATACAGGATCTCGCAAAGCGTTTAGGTAAGGAAACACCTTCGGACATCGACTCGAAAATACCTCGTCTGATGCCGAAGTGTACATAAACGCTAAGCTCAAAAATACCTCGCAAAGCGTTTAGGTAAGGAAACACCTTCGGACATCGGCTCGAAAATACCTCGTCTGATGCCGAAGTGTACATAAACGCTAAGCTCGAAAATACCTCGCAAAGCGTTTAAAATCAGGAGGGACCAGAAATCATGGAGATACAGAAAATTACAGATGCTTCCTTCAAAAAGTACGGACGTATTCTGGAAGGGTATACCATTGACAGAATCTTAAAAGAAATGGAGCATACTCCACTTCCGAAAGAGGTCATATATGTGCCATCCGTAGAAGAGATGGAAGCACTTCCGGAAGCAGAAGCATTCCAGAATCGTGCTTATGGTGGATTGCCGATTCAGATAGGGTATTGCAACGGCGATAATAACAAGTTAAATGCATTGGAGTATCACCGCTCATCAGAGATTAATATTGCAGTTACAGATATGATTTTATTGCTTGGTTCACAGCAGGATGTAAAAGAGGATTTTACATATGATACTTCTCTTGTAGAAGCATTTTATGTTCCGGCTGGGACAGTAGTGGAAATGTATGCAACAACATTGCATTATGCACCATGTACGGCAGTAGAAGGCGGATTCCGCTGTGTGGTAGTTCTTCCGGCTGGAACGAATACAGAGCTTACATTTCCTATCGGAGAGAATGGAGAGAATAAGCTGATCACAGCAAAGAATAAATGGCTGATCGCACATGAAGAAGCTGGAATCGAAGGTGCATTTTGTGGATTACAAGGTGAAAATATCACATTGTAAGTGAATAACTTGTTTGAGATTCACGGAGTGTGTGGAAAACCGCCGGCTATTTGTATGGCGAATGAAACCAGAAACGAAAATAATGAGAAAATATAACGGATATAAAACAAAAAGAAAGGTTGGTATAAAAGATGAGTAATATGCCAGAATTGAAAATCGGAGTTGTAGCAGTAAGTAGAGATTGTTTTCCGGAGAGCTTATCTGTAAACAGAAGAGCAGCACTTATGAATGCGTATAAAGCAAAATATGGAGAGGCTGACATTTACGAATGTCCAATCTGTATCGTAGAGAGTGAAATCCATATGGTACAGGCATTGGAAGATATTAAAGCACAAGGATGTAATGCGTTGGTTGTATATCTTGGAAACTTTGGACCGGAGATTGCAGAGACATTACTTGCAAAACATTTTGAAGGCCCAAAGATGTTTGTTGCAGCAGCAGAGGAGACAGGAGACAATCTGATTCAGGGAAGAGGAGATGCTTACTGTGGAATGCTCAATGCAAGTTATAATTTGAAATTGAGAAATATCAAAGCATATATTCCGGAGTATCCAATCGGAACAGCAGAAGAGTGTGCTGACATGATTGCTGAATTCCGTCCAATCGCACGTGCAATCATCGGATTAAATGATTTGAAGATCATCAGCTTTGGACCACGTCCACTGAATTTCCTTGCATGTAATGCTCCAATCCAGCAGTTATACAATCTTGGTGTTGAGATTGAAGAAAATTCAGAGCTTGATTTGTTTGAGGCATTCAACAAACACGAAGGAGATGAGAGAATCCCTGCAATCGTAAAAGAGATGGAAGAAGAGCTTGGAGAAGGTAATAAAAAACCGGAAGTTCTTCCAAAGCTTGCACAGTATGAATTGACATTAAAAGACTGGATTAAAGAACACAGAGGATATCGTAAATATGTTGCGATTGCAGGAAAATGCTGGCCTGCATTCCAGACACAGTTTGGTTTCGTACCATGTTATGTAAACAGCCGTTTGACAGCACAGGGAATCCCTGTATCCTGCGAGGTTGATATTTACGGAGCATTGAGTGAATTCATAGGAACCGTTGTAAGTCAGGACACAGTTACATTGCTTGATATTAACAACAACGTGCCTGCAGATATGTACAAAGAAGATATTGAAGGAAAATTCCCTTACACACACAAAGATACATTTATGGGATTTCATTGTGGAAACACAGCATCAAGTAAATTATCGTTCTGTGAAATGAGATATCAGCTTATTATGGCAAGAGCATTGCCGGAAGAAGTGACACAGGGAACATTGGAAGGAGATATCGTGCCTGGAGATATTACATTCTATCGCCTGCAGAGTACATCAGACAACAAACTTCGTGCATACATAGCACAGGGTGAAGTACTTCCTGTAGCAAGCCGTTCATTTGGAGCAATCGGTGTATTTGCGATTCCGGAAATGGGAAGATTTTATCGTCATGTACTGATTGAGAAGAATTTCCCACATCACGGAGCAGTTGCATTCGGTAACTACGGAAAAGCATTATTTGAAGTATTCAAATATATTGGTGTGCCGGTAGAAGAAATCGGATATAACCAGCCGGCAGGAGTACGCTACCCAACAGAGAATCCTTGGGCATAGGATATAAATGGTGCGGAAACACGCTCGGACATCGACTCGAAAAGACCTCGTCTGATGCCGAGGTGTACCTAAACGCTAAGCTCGAAAAGACCTTGCTAGCGTTTAGGTAAAGAAAGGATTTTTAGATTATGTTATATATAGGAGTAGATCTTGGAACATCGGCAGTAAAGTTATTGTTAATGGATGAAAAGGGAAAGATTCATAATATTGTTTCAAAAGAATATCCGCTTAGTTTTCCACATCCAGGCTGGTCAGAACAAAATCCGCAGGACTGGAAAGAGAAGTCACTGGCAGGGATCAAAGAATTGATCGCAGACGCGGACAAGAGTCAGATTGCAGGAATCAGCTTTGGCGGACAGATGCACGGACTGGTTGTGTTAGATGAGAATGATGAAGTGATCCGTCCGGCAATTTTATGGAATGATGGAAGAACAACAAAAGAGACAGATTATCTGAACGAAGTAATCGGAAAGGATAAGCTTTCAAAATATACGGCAAACATTGCATTTGCAGGATTTACAGCACCGAAGATTCTTTGGCTGAAAGAACAGGAACCGGAGAATTTTGCAAAGATTAATAAAATCATGTTACCAAAGGATTATCTTGCATATGTGTTAAGCGGTGTTCACTGCACAGATTATTCAGATGCATCTGGTATGTTGTTACTTGATGTAGAGCACAAATGCTGGTCAAAAGAGATGTTGGAAATCTGTAATGTAAAAGAGGAACAGCTTCCGACACTATATGAGAGTTATGAAGTGGTCGGAAATGTGAAACCAGAGATTGCAGAAGAGCTTGGAATCCCGACGAGTGTGAAAGTAATTGCCGGAGCAGGAGATAATGCCGCAGCGGCGGTTGGAACAGGAACTGTCGGAGAAGGAAGATGCAACATTTCTCTTGGAACATCAGGAACAATTTTTATTTCCAGCAAGAAATTTGGGGTAGATGAACATAACGCTTTACATTCATTCGACCATGCAGATGGTTACTATCATTTGATGGGATGTATGTTAAGCGCAGCATCTTGCAATAAATGGTGGATGGATGAGATTCTGAAGACAAAAGAATATGCAAAAGAGCAGGAACAGATTCGTAAACTTGGAGAAAACAAGGTGTTTTATCTTCCATATTTGATGGGAGAGCGTTCACCGCACAATGATCCAAAGGCAAGAGCAACATTTATCGGAATGACAATGGATACAACAAGAGAGGATATGACACAGGCAGTTCTGGAAGGTGTTGCATTTGGGTTACGTGATTCTTTGGAAGTGGCAAGAAGTCTTGGAATCCAGATTGAGCGTACAAAAATTTGCGGAGGCGGAGCAAAGAGTCCGCTTTGGAAAAAGATTGTTGCAAATGTAATGAATTTGAAGGTGGATGTCATTGAAAGCGAAGAAGGTCCTGGATATGGCGGAGCGATTTTGGCAGCGGTAGGCTGCAAAGAATTTGCAAGCGTTGAAGAAGCAACAGAGAAGCTTGTGAAAATTGTAGATACGGTGGAACCGGATGCAGAACTGGTAGCAAAATATGAAGAGCGTTATCAGAAATTCAGACAGATTTACCCGACATTAAAAGGTTTGTTTCAAGAATTGAATTAAAAAAACAGCAGAGATTTCAAAGATATGCGGTATAAAAACAGCATAGCATTGAAATTTCTGCTGTTTTTGTGTTAAACTGGTAAAGCATGAAAATATTTGAGAGTTTTTGGAGGTATATATGAAAAGAGAGTCATTTGGTTCCCGATTGGGATTTATTCTGGTGTCTGCCGGATGTGCTATCGGAATCGGTAATGTCTGGAAATTCCCTTACATTTGCGGTGCATATGGAGGGGCGGCATTTATTTTAATATATTTGTTGTTTTTAATTATTTTGGGAATTCCGGTACTGGTATGTGAATTTGCGGTCGGAAGAGGCAGTCGAAAGAGTGTTGCACTTAGTTTTGATGAACTACAGTCGAAAAATGGGAAATGGACCCCATTAAAATTTATTGGAATCATCGGATGTTATATGTTGATGATGTTCTATACAACTGTTGGCGGATGGTTGATGTATTATTGTTACAAGGGGATTCGAGGCAGTTTTGTGAATGCATCTTCTGATAATATTTCAACGCAATTTTCTCAGATGCTTACAGATGTACCGACGATGTTGTTCTGGACAATTCTGATTTGTGTGATTGGTTTTGCGGTATGTATGTTTGGGTTAAATAATGGTATTGAGCGTGTTACAAAAGTGATGATGACTGCATTGATCTTAATCATGGTAGTTCTTGCCATTCGTTCGGTAACAATGGCAGGTGCCGGAGAGGGAATCCGTTTTTATTTAATCCCTGATTTCCATAAGATGGTGGAAAGTGGAATCGGTAATGTGGTATTTGCAGCATTGAGCCAGGCGTTTTTCACATTGTCGATCGGTATTGGTGCGATGTTGATTTTTGGAAGCTATCTGGATCAGTCCAGAAGTCTGACCGGCGAGGCAGTAAATATTATGCTTCTTGATACATTTGTTGCCCTGACAGCAGGATTTATTATCATTCCAGCATGTTTTGCATACGGAATCGAGCCGGGAGCAGGTCCGAGTCTTATTTTTATAACATTGCCAAATATTTTTGCACAGATGAGTGGCGGAAGAATCTGGGCATTCTTATTCTTCTTATTCCTGACATTTGCAGCATTATCAACAATTATTGCTGTGTTTGAAAATCTGGTTATGTTCAATATGGAGCTGCTTGGCTGGAGAAGAAAGAAGAGCGTGCTTGTATGTGCAGCGTTGATTATCATTTTAAGTATTCCATGTGTACTTGGATTTAATGTCTGGTCAGGTGTGCAGCTTCTTGGTGAGGGAAGCACAATCATGGACCTGGAAGATTTTATTGTATCTAATAATCTGCTTCCACTGGGAAGTCTTGGCTATGTATTATTCTGTACAAGAAAGAACGGCTGGGGATGGGATGCATTTATTAAAGAGGTTAATACAGGAAGTGGTATGAAGTTTCCAAAAACACTTCGTGGTTATGTAAACTACGGAATTCCGGCAATTATCATTGTTATTTATCTGAAGGGGTATTATGATAAATTTAAAGATATGGGAACAGGAATTTTTGTTGGCTGGATGATATTTGCAATTGTATTTCTTGCATGGGTAATATACTGTGCAACGTCTGTGGAGAAGGACAGAACAGAATAAGAAAGTAAAAGACGGAGTGAGTGTGGGACATTCACTCCGTAAAATATAAGATGAGGAACGAAAATGGATTATAAGTTGTTGATGAATACAGCAATTCTTGCAGGGGAGATTATGTTGAAAAGTGGAGCGGAAGCGTATCGTGTAGAGGATACGATCCGCCATATCCTGAATATGGCTCATGTGGAAAATGTAGATACGATCGTGTTGATGACTGGAATTGTGGCAACGATAGATAATCCGGATATGGAAACGATCACAGTAATTCGGAGAGTGGAATCCAGAGGAAATAATTTGAATCGGATTGCTATCGCAAATGATATTTCCAGACGATTTTGTGAGGGGAAAATCTCACTGGAAGAAGCTTACAAGGAATTGCAACAGATTGAAACAAAACAGTATCGAAGAGCTATATATAATATTGCGACAGTCTGTATCTGCGGAGGATTTGCTCCATTATTTAACGGAGGATGGCTGGAGGTGGCCGGTGCGTCCGCAGCAGGGGCAGTGCTTGCACTAATTGTGACAATAGGAAAGAAATTAAAGATACAAGGGTTTATACAAGATGTTTTGTCATCTTTTGGATTGGCACTGATGGCCATCTTTTTGAAGAGGCAGTTTCCTGCTATGAATATGGATACGGTAATCATTAGTGGTATTATGCCACTTGTTCCGGGAGTTGCGATCACAACGGCAATACGTGACACCCTTCAGGGAGATTATTTGTCAGGTTGTGCAAGGATTCTGGAAGCATTTCTGTGTGCGGTATCTGTGGCATTAGGAGTTGCACTGGCAATGGCGGCAACCGGAATTATGGGGACAGGAGGTGTTGTTCTGTGATGAGACTTTTAGGTGGTGCGATTGGATCATTTATTGCAATTGTATGCTTCGCGATTATTATTGAATGTCCGAAAAAATATCTTCCTTTAGCCGGTGTGATCGGAGCAGTGGGAGGAACTGTTTATTTGTTCTGTCTTAATATTGTCAAGACAGATGCAGTACTTGCAGCATTTTTTTCCGCATTAGCAATTACAATATTGTCACATATTTTTGCGAAAGGATTTCGCGCACCGGTTACAATATTTCTTATTCCGGGAATACTTCCGACAGTACCGGGAGCGGGGATGTATCGGATTGTTTATTATCTGGTAGCAGGAAATCAGGAGAAATGTGCATTTTACTTTGCACAGACATTGGAAATTGCAGGGATGATTGCCCTGGCAATCTTTCTGGTTGGAACGATTGTGAATGTGATTCGAAAAAGTAAAAAAATGCAAGAGAAAAGCCCTCGTTAACGGATGTTAACAGGGCTTTTCGTGATGTTTAGTCAAATTCTTTATATTCATTTACAAGCTTGAAGACCGTTCCGGATAACAAGAACAGTGCGATTAAGTTTGGAATTGCCATCAGACCATTGAAGGTATCTGCGATATTCCATACAAGTCCAAGATCCATAGTAGCACCAATCATTGCAACGAGGGAATATACGATCATAAAAGGTTTGATGACCTTTGCAGAGAAAATAAATTCAATGCAGCGAGCTCCATATAATCCCCATCCGATAATTGTAGAAAATGCAAAACAGCACATGGAAACAGCCGTAAATATAGATACCCAGTTTCCGTATGTGGATGTGAATCCAAGGATTGTAAGCTCAGCTCCGGCAGCCTCGCCATATGCAATCGGTACGCCGCTGCAAAGGATTACAAGTGCTGTCAGTGTGCAAATGACAATGGTGTCGGTAAATACTTCAAATACTCCGAAGAAACCTTGTTTGACAGGTTTCTGAGTGTCTGCACAAGCGTGTGCGATGGAACCTGTACCAAGTCCGGCTTCGTTTGAGAAGATTCCGCGGGAAACCCCTTTTTTCAATGTCATAAATGCACTTCCAACGATTCCTCCTGTGACAGAGCGTGGGTTAAATGCCCCCTCAAAGATGGAAGCAAATACGGCAGGGATATTTTCTATATTCAGGAAAATAACGCCGAGGGCAAGGAGAATATAGAATAATGCCATAAATGGCACAAGTTTTTCAGTTACTTTTCCGATTCGTTTTACACCGCCGAGAAGAACCATCCCGACTAAAAGTGTAAGAATGATACCTTGAATGAAGTTTGCCTGTGAGATCATATCCTGTGAAATGATGTGATAATTCAGCAGCGCAGAGTCAATGGCAGTCGTAATTGTGTTGACCTGTGTCGCATTACCGGTTCCAAATACGGTAAGTACTCCAAATACTGAGAACAAAACGGCAAGCCACTGCCAGTTTTTGCCAAGACCATTTTTGATATAGTACATAGGACCGCCGACAAGTTCTCCGTTTTCATTTGTTTCACGGAAATGGACCGCCAGTGTTACTTCGGTGAATTTTGTACACATTCCGAGAATCGCAGAAATCCACATCCAGAAGACTGCTCCGGGACCTCCGATTGCAATAGCTCCTGCGACACCGGCAATATTACCGGTTCCGACAGTGGCGGCAAGTGCGGTACAGACAGCCTGGAATGGCGTGATCGCACCATCACTGGCATCTCTTTTCCGGAAAATACGACCAATTGTTGTTTTAATGGCATATGGAAATTTGCGAATCTGCAAAAAGCGGGTTCGGATACTTAGATAAAGACCCACACCGATAATGCAGATCATAGCCGGAACACCCCAGATAAAGTTGTTTACGGCAGAGTTGACAGTTTCAATAGTATGTAACATAAAAAATCCTCTCTTCCTAAATAGAAACAAAATTCTGCTAAGCAAAGTTAAAAAAATAAAAAATCGCTGTGATTTGTAAAAATTCACCAGCGAAACATACAAAAAATATAATATCAGAAAATATAAGAAAAATCAATAAAAGGATGGATTGATTTTACCGGTTTAATGTGTTAAGTTGGTATAATGAATAAGAATCCGTAGGGGAAACGGTGAAGAAAGGTATGAATGTCAAAATAATTGGCAAAACATAGCAGAGGAGAATAAAATGATAGTTGCTTTAATTGAAAAAATCTATAGTTTTTTGTGGGGAGATTTGCTTCACATTCCATTGCCCGGAGGAAGCAGTATTGGTATTTCATTACTTATTATATTGTTGATTCCGACAGGAATTTACTTTACAATCCGCACAAAATTTTTATCAATCCGACTGATGCCGGATATGGTGAGAGCTCTTGTAGAGAAAAAAGAAGAAAAATCAAGTTTATCGACATTTCAGACATTGCTGGTATCTACAGCAACCAGAGTAGGAATGGGAAATCTTGTCGGTGTTGTAGCGGCGATATCGGTCGGAGGAGCCGGATCCGTCTTCTGGATGTGGCTTATGGCTTTGATTGGTTCATGTACAGCATTTGCAGAGGCAACGCTGGCACAGCTTCATAAGCAGAAAGATCCATTGTATGGCGGATTTCGTGGAGGACCGGCATATTATATCCATGATTGTGTAGAAGCGAAAACAGGGAAGAAACATAAAAAAGTAATCTGGGCAGTATTGTTTGCTGTTTCAGGTCTGGTCTGCTGGTGTGGAATCAGTCAGGTAATCAGTAATTCAGTAGCTTCTTCGTTCCAGAATGCATTTGATATTCCACCGTTATATACAACAATTCTTCTTGTTGCGGTAGCTGCGGTAATTGTATTACGAAAAAATGCTACGGTTAAGGTATTGGATTTTAT
Source organism: Mediterraneibacter sp. NSJ-151 (assembly GCF_022487435.1). NCBI lineage: Bacteria > Bacillati > Bacillota > Clostridia > Lachnospirales > Lachnospiraceae > Mediterraneibacter > Mediterraneibacter sp. NSJ-151. The sequence goes on from NZ_JAKVPP010000001.1 coordinate 313,381, forward strand.
GGTTCCGGTTATGGCGGTATGCTATTTTGCAATCACATTATTTATTATCATAACAAATATTGGACATGTTCCGGCAGTATTTACAAGAATATTTGAAGAAGCATTTGGACTTCGTCAGGCAGCGGCAGGAGGAATCGGTGCAGTTATTATGAACGGTGTGAAAAGAGGATTGTTCTCAAATGAAGCCGGTTCTGGTTCAGCTCCATGTGCCGCTGCAGCAGCAGATTGCCACAGACCGGCACAGGCAGGATTAGTTCAGGCTCTTGGCGTATTTGTGGATACCATTATCATTTGTACATGTACAGCAATGATTATGCTTCTGGCTCCACAGGAATTGACAGAAGGCTTGACCGGTATGGAATTGCTACAGACAGCAATGGGATATCACCTGGGAAGATTCGGTGTTATATTTATTGCAATTACATTATTTTTATTTAGCTTTTCAACATTTCTTGGAATTTTATTTTATGCCCGCAGTAATGTCGCCTATTTATTTGGAGACAAATGGTGCTGGCAGACGGCCTATAAAGTGCTTGCACTTGTTATGTTGTTTATCGGAGGTATTGCAGCATATACATTTGTATGGGATCTTGGGGATGTCGGAATTGGGTTAATGACAATATTCAATGTAGTATTCTTATATTTACTGGCAGATGAAGCGATAGATGAACTAAAAGATTATGAAAAAAGTAAAAAACTGAAAAAATAAGGTTAATTATAAAAATTAGTTGGAAATGTGATATATTTGGGGAAAGTGATAGAATGTCATATTCAAAAAAGAGAAGAGTATCCTACATAGCGGTTTTCGTATGTGTGGCGGCAGCATTGCTTTGCCGCTATGTGAAAAAGACATCGGATATCGAAAATATAATATTAGATCAGAGCTGTACCTGTCTGTATCTGGGTTTATATATAGCATGGGGGATTTATTTGCAAAAGAGGGTAGTAAATTACAAAATCAGAAGATGTCTTGTTGAGATTGCCTGCCTGATGGTTTTTTGGATTTTTTTGCGAAGTATAAAATATCATATTTTAATGGAAGTATTTAGTAGGAGAATGTGTTGGTATTTGTATTATATTCCATGTACGATGATTCCGACGCTAGGACTCAATGCAGCAATATTGATGGGAGAAGAGGAGGAGAAGAATACAAGGGTGCGCACATTAGCTCTTGTGCTTACAGCAATTTTATTAGCTCTTTTAGTTATTACAAATGATTTTCATCAGCTTGTATTTTCTTTTGAAGGCGAAAAGCCATTCTCAGATGCAAAGTATCAGCAGGGCCCGGTTTTCTTTGCTGTTCAAATTTGGGTAATTTCCTGTCTGATTGCAATGGAAGTGATTTTGATTAAAAAAAGTAAAATTCCAAACAAAAGAAGAGCCTGGCTTCCGTTTTTTCCAGAAGCTTTGCTTCTTATCTGGAGTTTTGGTAATGTTATTGGAATATCTGTTATAAGGAATTATTTCGGTGACATGACAGTGGTTTGCTGCCTGTTGATGTCAGCAATTTATCAAAGCTGTATTTACTGCGGATTAATTGAGACAAATATCAGGTATACGGAATTATTTCAGGCGGCAGGAGGAATTTCAGCAGAGATTACAGATGACAGATGGAAGGTATGGTATCGTTCAGGAGAATTTCCTAATATTACAGATCAGATGAGACATGACGCAAAATATGCACCATTGATGCTGGAACACGGCATTCAGATTAAGCATATTTCTTTGCGGGGAGGTCATGCATTTTGGGCGGAAGATATATCACCGGTATTGGATCAGTATAAAGAATTAGAAGAGCTCCAAGTGGAATTGACTGAAAGAAACCGGTTATTACAGATTGCATATGAAAAGAAAGCGAAGAAAAAAGCAATTGAAGAGAAGAATCGTTTATTTAATTTAATACAGAATCAGACAAAGCATCAGATTTATTTATTAGATTATTATCTGGATGAGCTTCAGAAGACAGATTCAGAAGAGATTTATGATAAGCTTCTCAGAAAAATTGTGGTAGTCGGAACATATATGAAGCGTCGAAAGAATTTGATTTTGTCGCAGAAAGAAAAACAGGCAAAGTTAACGGCGGAAGATTTAAAAAGAAGTCTGACAGAGTCGTGTGATAGTTTAAAGCTTTGCGATATCAAAGGAACCTTTTATATTGATCCAACGATAAAATCGCTTGGGGATGACAGTATTTTAAAATGTTATGATTTTTTTGAATGGGTGATAGAAGAATTAATAGATGAACTTCAATCCGTTTTTCTACGTATTGCGGAGATTGACGGACAGCTTAAAATCGCGGTGACAGTGAAAGGACCGAGCGATTTATCAGTATTGTTGAAAAAGAATCCAGGGCTTTATATTGAGCAGGAAGCAGAGAATGAATGGTTTGCAGCAGTGAAAGTCTGAGCAAATAATAGGAGAAAACAGGATGTATAGTTATGTGACATATAGTGTAAAACTACATAATATATTGATGGTTTTGATGGAAATAGGTCTGGTTTTGGAGCTGTGGATTTTTTTCTCAAGATTAATACGTTCGGCTGGATTAAAAAAAATAATGAGAATAGGAATTCTGTTTTTGATGTCCTTTGTGCTGATGTGTTTTTTCTTAAATGACCATAGATATCAGCTTGGTGAAAATAATCATCCTTCGTTTTTGTTGAAAATCCCAATATGGATATTTTTAACAGGAATGTCTTTGTTGATTATCTTCCTGTGTCTGCTGGTCAGAAATGAAATACTCGCATGTCGGAAAAATATTTCAGCCTGGTCGGTTAAAGAGACAATGGATGATGTTCCATGCGGGGTCTGTGTTTCAGATTCCTGTGGACATGTCGTATTATCTAATAAAAAAATGAGAGAATTAAGCAGGATGCTGACTGGGGCACCACTGCAGAACTATGAAGATTTGAAGCAGGTATTAGATGGAAATAAATCCGTTCAAGGAGTGACCAGACTCAGTCCGGAAAAAGGTGTGCTTTATTTACCAAATGGCACAGTGTGGATGTTTCAAAACTACATGTTAGCGGAAGAAGTTGAGGGGTATCTTCAGACAGTGGCATTTGATGTTACCGAAATATATTTTAACAGTGAAAAAATTCGGATGAAGAATGAAAAGCTGGAATTATTAAACCAAAAATTGAAAAAAATGTATGAGCAAATTGATGAAAGTATTCGTGAACAGGAGACTCTTAAAATGAAAATGCAGGTGCATGACAGTTTGGGGTGTTGTCTTCTTACAATCCGACGTATGCTGGAAGGTAATAAAGAACCTGATTATATGAAAAATCAGTTGGAAATCTTAAAACAATCAGTATATATATTGTCCGGGATTACGCAGGATGATACAGAGAAACAGTATGAGGAATCAATAAAACATGCGGAAAAACTAGGGGTTTCTGTGGAGATTGAAGGTGAGCTTTGCGATGAACATCAAGTCGCATTGATAACGGATAAAGCAATTCGTGAATGTGTTACAAATTGTATACGGCATGCACATGGAAGAAGAGTGTATGTACAAAGTCATAAAACCCGTGAAGGGTGGAAAGTTTGCATTACAAATGACGGAGAAAGACCGAAAGAAGGAAGTAGAGAAGGCGGTGGTCTTTCTGCTTTGCGAGAAGTTGTTGAGAGAGACGGAGGAGAAATGACAACAAAATTTGAGCCGGAGTTTTTGTTGGTTTTAAAACTACCGTTTTCGGAAACAGAAGAATAAGACATAGACTGGGAAGAGGAGGTAAGCAAAGATGATACGTGTATTAATAGTAGAAGATCAGAAGATCATGCAGAAATATTTTGAATATCTTATAGAGAACAATAAAGAAGAATTTCAGCATGTACAGACGATTGCAGATGCATACGAGGCAATAAAAATATGCAATAGAACAAGAGTAGATCTTGTGTTGATGGATGTACAGACATTTCATAACCACGATGGTCTTAAAGCCGGTAAAGAAATCAAAGAAGCACATCCTAAAATCAAAGTATTGATTGTTACCTCACTTATCGACCCGGAAGTTTTGGCAAGAGCAAAGTCAGGGAGTGCAGACAGTCTCTGGTATAAAGATCATGGGGACGAGGAAATTCTTGATGTTATTCGACGAACACTAGAAGGACAAAGAGTGTTTCCGGATATCTCTCCGGATGTGCAGTTAAATTGCATCCAGAGTGATGAAATCAGTCCAAGACAGTTAGAGATGCTGCGTTTGTACATAAAAGGTATGTCATATTCGGAAATTGCGAAAAAGATGGGATGTTCTACGGCAGGCGTTAGATGGAACTTTCAGGAAATGATCTCAAAAGCAGGATATTCCTGTAAAGAAGATTTGATTGCAGCGGCATTGGAAAGTAAATTGCTAGTTACAACTTTGAAATAATGAGAGCATTGCAGATTTTCTGCATTGCTTTATTTTTTGGGAAAATACCTATCATAAGTGCTAGTGTCAGAAAACTTTGTCGGTGTGATAATAATTATAACAGAGATGCTATAACAAAAGGGAAGGAGAAGGAAGTAAAGCAGGATAGCAGTGAAGAAAACCATTTTAAAAGATAAAGAAATAAGAGAGGAGATGAGGTTAGATGTCAGGTATTGTAGAATATAAATGTCCGGCATGTGGAGGCGCAATGGAATTTGACAGTACCCTTCAAAAAATGAATTGTCCGTATTGTGATACGACAATGACAGTGGAAGAGTTTGAAGCAATGCAGAAAAAGGATGAAGATAATACTGGCAATGTACAGCAGAGTGAAAATGCACAGTGGTCATCGGGAGGAAATAATCAGTGGCAGGATGGAGAGACAGATAACATGGCAGTCTATGTATGTGAGTCTTGTGGTGGTGAGATAATTGCTGATAAAACAACAGGAGCAACAACTTGCCCATTCTGTGATAATAAAATTGTCATGAAAGGAAATTTCGCAGGGGATTTGAAACCAGATTGCGTAATCCCGTTCAAATTAGATAAGAAGGCGGCAAAGGAAGCATACATAAAACATCTGAAAGGTAAAAAATATTTGCCTAAAGTATTTAAGGACGAAAATCATATCGACGAAATTAAAGGTGTTTATGTTCCATTCTGGCTCTTTGATGCATCTGTACAGGCGGATATCACATATGAAGCAGAGAATATCAACATCTGGGATGATGGTGATACTGAATATACGGAACATGAAATATATAATGCTGTACGTGGAGGAACAGAGACATTTAGCCATGTTCCCGCAGATGCGTCCAAAAAGATGGATGACGTCTTGATGGAATCTATAGAGCCATTTAACTATCAAGATGCTGTGCCATTTCAGTCAGCTTATCTGGCAGGATATGTTGCAGATCGTTATGACGTAGATAAAGAAGAACGTATGCAGCGTGCAGAAGAACGTATGAAACAGGCAATATCAAACAATTTACGAAAAACAGTGACAGGATACGCAAGTGTGAAGCAGTTGGGCGGGAATTTCCAATTTCCGGAAGCAAGTTATCAGTATGCATTGTATCCGGTTTGGATATTGAATACAACTTGGCGTAATGAAAAATTTGTATTTGCTATGAATGGACAGACGGGTAAGCTGACAGGAGATCTTCCGTTAGATAAAAAAGCGTTTCGACTGACATTGTTGATGCGAGGCGGAATTTTTTCAGTAGTTTTCCTTGCAATTTTATGGCTTTTATTCTAAAGGAAGGGGTGGGGTGAATGATGAAAATAAGAACAAAAAGAATATTGCTTTCATTTCTGTCTCTGCTCCTGCTTCTGATGCCGATTGCAGTAAAGGCAGAATCGACAGATGACATGTATTATGTAAAAGACGAAGCAAACTTGATGAGTGAAGAAGAGCAGGAAGAACTGGAAACAAAATTAAGTACGATAAGTGATTATTGGGGTGAAGATGTTGTTGTACTCACCGTTAATTCACTGGAGGGAAAAACAGCAGAAGCATATGCCGATGATTATTATGACATGAACGGATATGGAGTAAGTGGAAGGAATGGTGGAATTCTTCTGTTGGTTGCAATGGATGACCGTAAATGGCATATGTCAACCGGTGGAGAATGTATAAGTATATTCACAGATGCAGGCCTCAATTACATGCAAGAACAGTTCATATCAGCGTTGAGTGAAGGAAATTATGCAGAGGCTTTCAATACATTTGCAGATTTGTGTGATGATTTTATGGCTCAGGCTGAAATTGGAGAGCCATATGATACTGGAAATCTTCCAAAAGAACCATTATCAATCTTATGGTATATAGGAGCAGTTGCAGCGGCATTCTTGCTAGCATTTATATGGGGCAGCATTGAAAAAGGAAAGCTCACTACAGTTCGTGAAAAACAGACAGCTTCTGATTACGCAGTGGCAGGAAGCTTGAATGTATATAACAGTCATGATCAAATGGTAAGAACATATGTAACTCAGCGTGCTCTTCCAAAAGAGGATTCTAGCAGCTCTTCAGGAAGTTCTACACATACAAGTTCGTCTGGATCAAGTCATGGTGGATGTGGTGGAAGTTTTTAGTGACTGAAAATTTTCAGCATAAAAGATAAAACGGATTGGATACGTGAAGCATTTCGTTTCACATATCCAATCCGTTATTTTTATAGATTAGGAAAGTGTTTTCCTAATCTATAAAGCTTTCTTAAAGATAATCCCCTTATATTTGTTAAGTGCTCCATATACGATAAGACCGAGTACACCGGCGGAAATAACTTCGCCGACACCGACTGTTAACATCATAAATGGTATCGGAAGTGGCACTTGATATCCGTATTTTAATACGAATGGTACAACGATAATGTTTGCTACGATCGGTGGAACTGGAGCAAGATATTTGCTCTTGTTTCTGAGCTGCCAAGTAAAGAAAGCTCCGATCAATGTAGCAAGGCTTCCGAATATGATATCCGGAACGATTGCACCGCCAAGGATGTTGCCGAGCAGACATCCGATAAAAAGTCCTGGGATTGCAGCTGGTGTAAATGCAGGAAGAATAGTGAGAGCTTCGGCAAAGCGAATCTGCACTTCTCCAAATGCAAGAGATGCACCAAGTACTGTCAATACAACATAAATAGCAGCAATCATAGCTGCCTGTGCCAGATAAAGCACTTTTGAGTTTGAGTTTTTCATTATTCTGTTCTCCTTTAGTTTTGTTTTACGTGTGGAAGGTCACGAACACACGATTCATTTTCGCGCAGCAATGAGTCAGGCGGCCATGCTTGCATGGACATTTGACGAATACTGCGGAAGGCATATACAGTAAGTATATGACCTTACGCCGGAAATCGGCGAAACCCTTGTAAGACCTTGTTTTTTTAGGGTTTTGTAACGGGTGATAGTATAGCATGAAAAGACAAGAAAAGCAAGAAAAGTATCAAAAAAGTACCAAATGGGAAAATGATTGCATGTCAATTATTGCCATGTTATACTTTGGGTGGAACAATCGTGTTACAGGGTAGCAGACCTCTATTCTTACATAGAATGGGGGTGGTGCTGATGAACAATAATCATTTTGATTTTAAAGACCTTATGGCTTTTGGCATGTTCATTCTTGCATTGCTGACATTCGTTTTTACGTTTATCAGATAATGTTTTAAGGCATAGAAAAACCACCCCGGAACTTTGGCGAGCGATGGAGTGGATTTTTCAGAATCATACATTGAGGTCAACCCACCTTGTGGGCGGTTGTTCTCTTTTTGTGTCTTAAATATAACATATCTGGTAGCAGGATTCAAGACGATTCGTGAAATTCACGGTTTGCCGTGAGGTGCTGCATCTGATCTGAACTGTCAAAATGACAGTGCGGACAGAGAAACAATAATATGTTGAGTTGCTAATTTATGCTGACTTATTGGTGAGTTTTCATTGGGTGTGACGAAAACAGTATCTGATTTGTTCTTTAGGGCAAGTAAGAATAACAAAAAACTGACATAACAGAACCTTTCTGTTTGCCAGTTTTTTGTTATTTTAAAAATATATGTTTGGAAGTTATTAAATCTAAAACGCTTCACATTTTTCTACAATCTCAGGAAATTCCATTCCGTGAGAAGCTTTGATAAGAATTGTATCGTGAGGCTTGATCACATTCTTCATCTCTTTAAAGAAATCTGCTTTTGTTGCATAGTGATGCACTTCTGTCCCCTTATTCTGGTTTTTGGCGCCTGAAGAGAGGAAGCGCGTGTATTCTCCGATGGAAATTACGACATTAATGCCAATCTGTGCAGCGTGAGCACCAACTTCATAATGCATCGCATCAGCATCATCACCAAGCTCAAACATATCTCCGAGAATAGCAACAGTTCTTGTGTCTGCTTTAGCGAGAACATCCAGCGAAGCTTTCATAGAAGCTGGATTTGCATTGTAGCAGTCATCAATGATTGTCAGATTCTCTGTTTCAATCAGATGATTGCGTCCTGCAAGTGGAACTAATGCTTCAATTCCCTTTTTGATTTCATCATCTGTCATACCGAGAGCATATCCAACTGCAATTCCGGCAAGTGCATTGTATACCATATGTTCGCCGGGAATTGTAATATGTGCAGTGAATTCTGAAGATGGTGTAATAAATTTGGCAGTTGTTCCGTGCATTCCCATATCTTCAATATCATCAGCATGATAATTTAAACTGTCATCGAAGCCGAAATAAATTGGTTTGATTTTGTTTTCCGGAACGAAAGAGATGAGTTTATCATCGTCTCCGTTGAAAATGATTGTTCCGTTTGGATTCATATATTGGAACATCTCTGTTTTCGCTTTTAAAATGCCATCGCGAGACTGTAAATGTTCAAGATGAGCACATCCGATGTTAGTGAGTACACAGATATCCGGACGAGCCATTTTTGCAAGTCGAGTCATCTCACCAAAATGACTGATTCCCATTTCAAGAACAGCTACTTCATGTTCTTCGCGAATGTTGAAGATTGTCAATGGAAGTCCAATCTCGTTATTAAAGTTTCCTTCTGTTTTTAGTACATTGAACTTCTGACTTAAAACCGAAGCAATCATTTCTTTCGTGCTGGTTTTACCAACGCTTCCGGAAATACCGACAACTTTGATATCCAGGGAACGGCGATAGTGTTCAGCAATTGCTTTCATAGCCTGTTCGCAGGAATCCACAAGGATATAGGAAAAGTCAACATCTCCTAAATTTTCTTCAGAGAGGGCACATAAAGCACCGGCTTCTATCGTTTTTGTGATAAATGTATGTCCGTCTACGCGAGCACCACGAATTGCGATAAACAAGCTGTCTTTTTGAACTTTACGACTGTCAATTACAACACTGGAAACAGATTTTTCCAGATTTTCTTCGGGTCCAAAATATGTACCCTGACATGCTTTGGAAATTTCTTTTAATGTCATATGCTTCATAGCAACAGAACCCTCATCTTTCTTAGTTATATCGTGCTTCTAAAGATTTTTTGATGATCAGTTCACAAAGATCACCATATTCAATTCCTGTAACAGCAGCTTCTTTTGGAAGGAGGCTTGCAGCTGTCATACCAGGAAGTGTGTTCATTTCCAGGCAGTACAGATTATTGTCTGCATCTAACAGAAAATCAGCGCGGCTGTATACATCCAGCTTCAGGGCATGGAATGCACGGACTGTGTAATCCTGCATTTTTGCAGAAATTTCTTCGCTGATATTTGCCGGGCAGACTTCTTCAGTGGCACCAGCCTGATATTTGTTTGCATAATCAAAAAATCCTGTTTTTGGAATGATTTCGATAGGTGGTAATGCTTTATCATCGATAATACCACATGCAAATTCGCGGCCTTTTACATATTCTTCAATAACAAGCTCATCTTCATAGCGGAAAGATTTTTCAAGAGCCTCATTATATTCTTCCTCAGTATTTACAATGTAAACACCGATGCTTGAACCGCCGGAGCAAGGTTTTACAACGACTGGAAGAGAGAGCCCAAGGCTTGCCAAATCTTTTTTATTTTTATTTTTGTGGATGCAGACACCATTTGGTGTAGGAATGCCGGATTCTAAGAAAATCTGTTTTGCGATTCCTTTATGCATTGCAGCTGCACATCCAAGTGAATTTGGTCCTGTATATTTAATTCCCAACAGATCAAATGTAGCCTGTAATTTTCCGTTTTCGCCTTCACCGCCATGAAGACCGATGAATGTAATATCAGCCATGCGGCAAAGTTCGATTACATTTGGTCCTAAGAAGCAGTCAGACTGATCAGGACGGGACGCCTTGATAGCTGCGAGGTCAGGTTCTTCAGTAGCAATGTTCTTAGCAATCTCAAGACCATGTCCAGGAAGTGTAAATACTTCCTCTAGTTTGTCAGAGTCATAAGGAAGACCCATAAATACATCCAGAAGAAATGCATCATGTCCTTTCTCAATTAATGTGCGGCAGATACCGGCAGCAGAAGAAAGTGATACGTCACGTTCTGTACTTAAGCCTCCGGCTAATACGATAATTTTCATGATTTATACTCCTTTTATCTTATTTGCTCATTTCATCCAGCAGTCTGGTCTTTGTATCATACAAACTTCTGGAAAGATCAACATATACTCCATGTGGATTGAAAAGTCGTTTTGTTTCATCCCAGAGAGTTTCTTTTTCTTCCTTGCAGAACTGTGCAATCTCCATAACAGAAGGTGATTCATAGATACATTCGCCATGCTTGAAGATTGGAAGCAGGATTTCTTTCATAGTGTAGCTTCCACCCGGAAGACGTGTTTTCTTCCATGTGGCATTTGGATCGAAGAGAAGAAGTTCATCTTCTTCGTTCCAGGTTTCGTCAGCAAAGCAAATGAGGTCGGCCCGAATCTTACCTGTTTCTTTGTCGTAAACACGATAAATAGTTTTATCTCCGGGATTTGTGATTTTTTCAACATTTTCTGAAATTTTAATCTTAGGAATAAATTCTCCGTCACTGTTCTGAATGGCAGAAAGTTTATAAACACCTCCAAAAGAAGGACAATCCTTAGAGGTAATCAGGTTTGTTCCGACACCCCAGGAACCAATCTTAGCACCTTGAATTTTCAGGTCATTGATCAAGAATTCATCCAAATCATTGGATGCGGCAATAACAGCATCCGTGAAACCTGCTTCATCCAGCATCTTTCTTGCTTTTTTAGAAAGATATGCGAGGTCTCCGCTGTCCAGACGGATTCCGTAAGATTTTGGATGGATTCCCGCATCCCGCATCTCTGTGAAGACGCGAATCGCATTTGGGACACCGGACTTTAATGTGTCGTATGTGTCGACAAGTAAAGTGCAGGCATTCGGGTATAAACGTGCATATTCTTTAAATGCAGTATACTCATCTTTGAAACTCATGATCCAGCTGTGTGCGTGAGTACCCATAACCGGAACATCAAACATCTGACCGGCGAGAACATTGGATGTTCCTACACAGCCACCGATCATAGCAGCTCTGGCACCATACAGACCGGCATCAGGCCCCTGCGCACGGCGCAGACCAAATTCCATGATTCCATCTCCCTGAGCTGCATAAACTACACGTGATGCTTTTGTTGCAATCAGGCATTGATGGTTGATGATGTTCAAAATAGCTGTTTCTACAAGCTGGGCTTCCATAATAGGAGCAACGATCTTTAATAATGGCTCTTTTGGGAAGATTACACTTCCTTCAGGAATTGCATAAATATCACCGCTAAAGTGGAAACCGCTTAAGTAGTGAAGAAAATCTTCACTGAAGATGCCAAGACCTCGAAGATAATCTACATCTTCATAAGAAAAATTCAAGTTTTTTATATAATCAATGACTTGATCCAGACCAGCCATAATAGAATAACCGCCATTGTTAGGATTGTTACGGAAAAACACATCGAAAATAACGGTTTCATTTTCTTGTGTTTCGAAATAGCCCTGCATCATAGTCAATTCATATAAATCAGTTAGTAACGTAAGATTTCGTGTATTCATTTTAGTCTCCTTGTGTTACGTTAAATTTCCGCATTCTTATTAATTGTTTCCTGAACAATATTCTGTACATAAGCACCGATATGTTTTTTTGTCTCAGCATCCAGTTCATTTGGATAAATTGGTTTGCCATATTCGATGACAACATGTGTCTTTTTAATATGCGGAAAATGATTTTCTAAAATATCAGCAGTATTATTCAGAGAGACCGGGACAATAGGACATCCTGTTTTTGTGGCAATCCTAAATGCACCATCTTTAAAAGGAAGTAAACTTAATTCTTCTCCTTTATTTCTTGTACCCTCTGGAAAGATAAAGATAGAAATACCATTCTTAACATATTCAATGGCTTTTAAAATTGTCTTTAATCCTTCTTTTGCATTCTCACGATCTAAGAAAAGACAGTAGAGATATTGCATCCAGACAGAGAGAAAAGGAACTTTCTGAACCTCTTTTTTAGCTATATAACCGGTGAGACGTTTGCAACGTGAATATGTCAGGACAATATCGAAGTAACTGCGGTGATTACCGATAAATAAAACAGCCTCATCCGGAATATTCTCTTCTCCGATCACAGTGACAGACACACCGGATAATCTGGTGATGACTTTAAACGCCCACTGGACAATGCGAAGAGAACTGATATCTTTTGCATCTTTGTTTACCTTGCCAATCAGCCATTCAACGAAAAAAATCGGAATTGACAAAATCAAAAACAGTATAAGAAATACTGCGACAATGATTAAACGTATCATAGATATAAACCTCTCTTTTGTTTATGACTTGTAATTGAACTGTTACGTTCAAAACTACTATTCAAAGTATACTAAACTTATGTTAAAAACACAACGCATAAATCAACATTTCAAGTAATAAGATACTAGAGAAATGGATATGTGAAGTGCATGTTGGACATGGTTTTGAAAAAAATAAAACGCTTGAGTACAGGCGTCGTCGTGATTTTGAGCGTGGTAATAACAGCTGCCGGATGTATAACCAAGGTAGAGGTAACAGAAAAAATACGGGATCTAAAGTTTACTGTTCTTGAAAAAGCAGAGCTGCCGAATGAACTGAAAGAAAAAATATCAAAAAATAAAGAAAAGGCATTTCATTTGACATATTCGGATCAAGGAGAATTGTATATTGTGGAAGGATATGGAGAAAAACCACAGAGCGGGTATAGCGTAAAAGTGACGGAATTTTATGAAACTGCAGAAGCGATTTATATCCATACAGAATTAGATGGACCGCCCAGAGATGAAAAAACAAAAGAAATTGTAACATATCCATATATAGCAGTTAAAACGAAAGAAATCGGGAAACCGGTTCAGTTTCATAATTGACGCAAAGTCGGAAATAGCGTTTGTATGCAAGGAGGGGCTCATGGAATTAGTACAAAAACAAGTGCGTTATATGCAGGAAAAACCATCTATAACAGATCAATTTCAAATGGATGAGGATTATAATGTTCCGGATACAAAAGATGATGTAAAGCAGATTGTAAGAAGTAAAGAAACAGTAAAAATCGAAGATATAAATTTGATAGAAAATTATCTGAGAGTATCAGGAAAGCTTTGTTTTCAAATTTTATATATTGTGGATTCAGAAGAAAACAGATTGGCTTCACTAGAAGGAAAAATTCCGTTTGAGGAGATGGTTTATGTTACAGATATGGGAAAGGATGAGTTTTTTATCAAACATGTGAGAACGGAGTTTCAGTCAGCTTTGATTCATTCACGTAAAATCAGTTTACATGCAATGATTGAACTTGAAATCGGAAGAGAACAAATGCAGGAGGAAGAAACAACAATAGATATGGAAAGTGATGTGCCGGTCTATAAAAAAGTGAACAGAATCAACCTGCTTGGAATCCAGATGAATAAAAACGATACATATCGTGTTAAAGAGGAAATCACACTTCCGGGAACAAAAGAAAGTATAGGTCAATTATTGCTTAGTGATATCAGCCTGCGTAAGTTGGAAATACGTTTGATGCAGGACGAACTTCGATTACAAGGCGAATTTCTGGTCTTTATAATTTACTTGTCAGAAGAACAGAAGATGGATTGGCTGGAACAGACAGTTCTATTTGAAGGGAAATTAGAGTGCAGCGGGATTGAGGAAGGAATGTATGACTATATAAACTACGCACTGGAAGATACACTTGCAGATGTCCGGCTTGATGAAGACGGGGAAATGCGTGTGATTGGAATTGAAGGAACGATACATTTGAGGATGAACATTTACAAAGAAGAAAGTATAGATGTGCTGGCGGATATGTATTCCCTTCAGAAAAAATGTGAATTTGAGGTGAGAGAAGCAGATTATGAGGAATTGATGATTCAAAATCATTCGAAATGCAAAATATCAGAACATTTAAATCTTCCGGAATTGAAGGAAGATATTTTGCAGATATGTCATAGTGATGGTGAAATTCAGTTAGAACATGTGGAACCGTCCAAACAAGGACTTCAGCTTGATGGAATCCTGCATCTTTCCTTTTTGTATTTGAGGGCGAATGATGAACAGCCTTTTGGAAACTGGCAGGGAATGATTCCATTTACCTGGCTTTTGGAGTGCAATAATATGCCGGAGAATGTGAAATATAATATAGCAGAGCATGTGGAACAGCTATCTGTAAATCTTGCCGGAAATGAGGAAGTAGAAATCAAGGCAGTCTTATCATTCGATACATTTATACGAAAATCGGTGACTGCACAGGTAATTACATCAGTAGCATTTGCTCCATTGTCGGTAGAAGAGATAGAAAAGCGACCGGGAATCGTAGGTTATGTAGTGAAAAAAGAGGATAAACTATGGGATTTAGCGAAGAAATTTATGACGACGGAAGAGGGGATTATGGAAGTCAATAATTTAGAACAAACTACAATAAAAGAAGGGGATAAAATCTTGATTTTCAAGGAGAATTTGAGTATACTATAACTATATTGTATACAAGATACAAACGAGAACATGGAGGACACACCGATGAAGCAGATTGAGCTAAAGTCACTGGCAAAAATCAATCTAGGATTGGACGTTCTTGGAAGAAGAGAGAATGGATATCATGACGTGCGGATGATCATGCAGTCCATTTATCTGTATGATGAAGTAAAGATTAAGCGAACGAAAAATCCGGGGATTGAAATAAAGACAAATTTGTATTTTCTACCAACAGGAAAAGAGAATATTGCATACAAAGCGGCAGAGATGTTGATAGAAGAATTCCATATTGAGGAAGGTGTTCATATTACATTGAACAAACACATTCCGGTTGCAGCCGGGATGGCAGGAGGAAGTTCGAATGCAGCGGCAGTTCTGTATGGTATGAATAAGATGTTTGATCTGAAGCTGACACAGACAGAACTGATGGAGCGAGGAGTAAAGCTTGGTGCAGATGTTCCGTACTGTATTATGCGAGGGACAGTTTTGGCAGAGGGTATTGGAGAAGAATTGACCACACTCACTCCTATGCCGAAATGTTTTGTGTTGATCGCAAAACCACCAATCAGTGTGTCTACGAAAGTTGTCTATGAAGCGTTGGATTCAAAAGAACTTGTAGAGCATCCGGATATTGATGGGCTAATTGAAGGATTAGAGAAACGAGATCTTAAAACAATCGCTTCATGTATGGGGAATGTTCTCGAAGATGTAACGATTCCAATGCATCCGGTCATCGAGGAGATAAAACAGGAGATGAAAAATGCGGGTGCATTAAATGCGATGATGAGTGGAAGCGGACCTACGGTGTTTGGGTTATTTGAGACAAAGGCAGCAGCAAGAAAAGCACAGGACAGAATTAGGAGAAGGGCACTGGCAAAACAAGTTTACGTAACAAATGTACATGGTGCAGGGAGGAACTGACAGATGGAGATGAACTTTGAAGTGAATATGAATGAATATCTGCCACTCCGTGATGTTGTGTTCAATACATTACGACAGGCAATTTTGAGAGGAGAATTGAAACCGGGGGAGAGACTGATGGAGATTCAACTGGCAAATAAATTAGGTGTCAGCAGAACTCCGATAAGAGAGGCAATCCGCAAGTTGGAGTTGGAAGGTCTTGTTTTGATGATTCCAAGAAAAGGTGCGGAGGTTGCCCAGATTACAGAAAAGAGTTTGAGAGATGTTCTTGAAGTGCGAAGAGCACTCGAGGAACTTGCAGTGCAGCTTGCATGTGACAGAATGACAAAAGAAGGAATGCAGGAGTTAAAGCAGGCGGCAAAAGAATTCGAAGCACTGCTTGGAAGTGCAAGCGATATCACAGCAGTTGCAGAAGCTGATGTAGCATTTCATGATTTAATTTATCTTGCAACGGACAATCAAAAATTGATTTCCTTGTTGAATAATTTTAGAGAACAGATGTATCGATATCGTGTGGAATATCTGAAATTAAAAGAGCGGCATCCACAGATCATACAGGAACATAATGATATTGTCGAGTCAATTGAAAAGGGTGAGAAGGAGCGGGCAACAAAAGTAACTTGCACACATATTGATAACCAGGTACAAACTGTAAGTGATACATTGAAACATATTGAGTAAGCTGTTTTTTATGGGTAGATAGAACAATAACAAGAAGCTGGATGGCGGATAAATTTGATTTCGAATAAGTAGAATCAGAAATGGCAATACTCCCTGCATCAGAAAAGATGGAGGGAGTTAAATATGTTATCCGGGAAGAAGCAAAAACTGATAAGGACATCTGCTTATCGATACGAAGATGAATTACAATGTGAAAATAAATTTGCGAGGCGGGAACTCAGGTGGACAAGGATTGGTCTGTTGTTGTGCGCAGCTTTGCTGGTGGTACTGGTCATAATTGTTGTCGGATGGCAAAGTATGATGATATCAGAGGCGCGCATGCAGCAACATCTTGCACAAGAGGTATTGCGCTTTCATGTGCTGGCAAACAGCGATAGCGAAGAAGATCAGGCATTGAAAATGCAGGTGAAAGAAAAGGTTATCGAATTGCTGGAAGAGGAAATCCCAGAAGGGATGAATGTGACTGAGACAGCAGACTGGATGAGAAGAAATACGGATAAACTGAGAGACTGTGCGCAGCAGGTTGTGCTTAAAAACGGGTATGATTATCCAATAAGTGCAGCAGTTACAACCTGTTATTTTCCAGAAAAGACATATGGTGATGTAAGATTTCCAGCCGGAAACTATGAAGCTTTGAGAATTGAGATAGGAGAGGCAAAGGGGCATAACTGGTGGTGTGTTTTATACCCGGGACTTTGTTTTTTGAATACAACAAATGCTGTTGTTCCGGAGGAGGGAAAGCAAAAGTTAAAGTCTGTTTTGACGGAAGAAGAATATGAACAGATTACGTCAACAACAGAATTTCATATCAGATGGAAGCTGTTGCCAGACTTGAATAAATAAAAAAGATAAAATATAATAATTACGACAGACATTTTAGAAAGGAAATACAGATGTATACATTCGATAGTAAAGTAAGATACAGTGAAATCGATCATCGAGGAACAATGACATTACCGGCGTTAATCAATTATTTTCAGGATTGCAGTACATTTCAATCAGAGTCTTTAGGCTTTGGAGTGAAGGCTGCAAAAGAGAAGAAAAAAGCATGGATTCTTTCTTACTGGCAGGTTGTTGTAGAACGGTATCCAGAGTTAGGAGAAGAAATCACAGTGGGAACATTTGCCAGTGATTTTAAGGGCTTGTTTGGAGAACGTAATTTTGTGATGCTGGATAAAGAGAACAACAGACTTTCATGTGCCAATTCACTCTGGGTTTATATGGATATGGAGAAAGGACGCCCGATTTTGCCGGACAAAGAAGAAATCGAAGCGTATGGAACAGAACCGAAACTGGATATGGATTATGAAGGCAGAAAAATCAGACCGGCAGCAGAATATGAGGACAGAGAAGCTTTTCCGGTAAGAAAATATCATATTGATACGAATGAACATGTAAATAATTGTCAGTATGTACAATTCGCAATGGAATTGCTTCCAAAAGATCAGGTCATACATCAGGTTCGTGTAGGTTATAAGAAGTCAGCAGTTTTAGGTGATGTTATTTACCCAAAGTATGCAAAAGAAACGGATCGTACAGTAATTGAGTTATGCGATGAAAATGGGGTATCTTATGCGACTGTTGAAGTGAAATAGGTATATATATTTTCAAAAAAATAGTGTATAGTAAGAGATGAAGTTAACAAATCAGGAGGAAAAGTATGAAATATGATGTAATTATTATAGGAGCCGGACCGGGAGGTATTTTTTCGGCATATGAATTAGTAAAAAGAAAGCCAGAATTAAAAATAGCAGTCTTTGAGTTGGGAAATCCATTGGAGAAACGTCGTTGTCCAATCGATGGTAAAAAAGTAAAGAGCTGTATCAAATGTAAAACATGTGCGATTATGAGTGGATTCGGTGGGGCCGGAGCATTTTCAGATGGAAAATACAATATTACAAATGCATTTGGTGGAACATTGTACGAGCATATCGGAAGAGATACAGCCATTGATTTGATGAAGTATGTAGATGATATCAATGTGGAGTATGGTGGAGAGGGAACTAAAATGTACTCTACAGCCGGAACAAAATTCAAAAAATTATGTATGCAGAATAAGCTTCAGCTGTTAGATGCATCAGTAAGACATCTTGGAACAGATATCAACTACGTTGTATTGGAAAATATTTATGCAGAATTGAAAGATAAAGTGGAATTCCGTTTTGAGTATCCGGTAGATCATCTGGAAGCAATCGAAGGTGGATATCGAGTATTCTGTGGGGATGATTTTGATGATTGTGAGAAATGTATCGTATCTGTAGGACGAAGCGGAAGTAAGTGGATGTCAAAAGTATGTGAAGATATGAAGATTCCGACAATGTCTAACAGAGTAGACCTTGGAGTGCGTGTGGAAATTCCGTCACAGATTTTCTCACATCTGACAGATGAATTATATGAAAGTAAGATTGTATATCGTACAGAGAAGTTCGAAGATAATGTGCGTACATTCTGTATGAATCCGAATGGAATTGTTGTAAATGAAAATACAAAGGGTATCGTGACAGTAAACGGACACAGTTACGAAGACAAAGATAAACAGACAGAGAATACAAACTTTGCACTTCTTGTATCAAAGCATTTTTCAGAGCCATTCAAGGACAGTAATGGATATGGTGAAAGTATCGCACGTTTATCTAATATGCTTGGCGGAGGAGTTATTGTACAGCGGTTTGGTGATTTGATCCGTGGAAGACGAAGCAATGAGAAACGTATCGAAGAAGGACTTGTTCGTCCGACATTGGCTGCGACACCGGGAGATTTGAGTCTTGTACTTCCAAAACGAATTTTAGATGGAATTATTGAGATGATCTATGCGTTGGATAAAATCGCACCGGGAACAGCAAATGATGATACACTGCTCTATGGCGTAGAAGTAAAATTCTATAACATGGAAGTAGAGATCGATGAGAATCTTGAAACATTGTATAAAGGCTTATATGTAATCGGAGACGGAAGTGGAGTAACACACTCTCTTTCTCACGCATCTGCAAGTGGTGTTTATGTAGCAAGACATATAACTGAAAATATGTAAGACGGGAAGGAAATAACGAAGATGGACAACGAAAAAGAAGTGTTAGGAAAATTAAGAAATTCAGAAGCAATTTATGTGCCGATGTCAGAATGTACAAAGATGCCATTTGTACTATGTGATGAGGAAACATTTGATGATGAAATTTTAGTTTTCTTTGATGAGGAACATGCAAAGGAAGAATGTAAAAAATTGATGGAGCAGAAAAATCCTCTTCATATTATTAAATTAGATCATAAATTTTTGCTTTCCTTTTATTCCAGTCTGTTGCCGATGGGAATTAATGCAATTGTAGTAGAAAAAGGGACAGAGCAGGAGATGATTATTCAGTTGTCCTCTTTGATCACAAGAAAGAATGGCAGCGAAGATGCTCAGGGAAGACCGATTGTAGAGAATCCGGAACTTCAGCTTACAGCATTATATTTTATGCAGCAGCTTCGTAAGACAGAAGATCTTCAAATGACAGAGGAGCTTAAAGAGATACAGGAAGAAATGTTGGCACATTATGTAAAAGGTACATATATTGTTGCATATCAGGAAGAGCAAGGTGTTGCAATTTTAAGACAGAAGGATGGAAAGGTATTACAGCCATTATTTACAGATATCCAGGAATATTTGAAGTTCCAAAATTCGCAGAAAGATGTGAAATTTAAGACAGCTGTTATCGAAGCAAAAGATCTTTCAAAGATTCTGGCAAAAGAGACAACAGGCGTTGTAGTAAATCCTTACAGTATTAATCTGCAGCTGCAGGTTAATAGAAAAAACGAAGAGAAATAATAGGAGATAAATATGAAATTAGGAGAAAAGCAGGTTCTAACTGTTGTGAAGATAGTGGACTTTGGAGTATATCTTGGAAGTGATGAGGAACGAGTATTACTTCCGAAAAAACAGGTTCCTTCTGGAATTGAAGTGGGGGATCCGATTGAAGTATTCTTATATAAGGATTCTTCAGATCGTCTGATTGCAACAACAAACGAACCAAAACTTACGATTGGTCAGCTTGCAGTTTTAGAGGTTGCAGATACAAGTCGTATGGGTGCCTTTTTGAACTGGGGATTGGAAAAAGATCTTTTTCTTCCATTTAAGCAGCAGACTGCAAAGGTAGAAAAAGGCGATCATTGTCTTGTAACATTGTATATTGATAAGAGTGATCGTTTGTGTGCAACAATGAAAGTATATCATCAGCTGCGTACAGATTCTCCATATAAAAAAGATGATAAGGTAAGTGGAATCATTTATGACAGAAGCGATGAATTTGGTATGTTTGTAGCAGTTGACAATCAGTTTTCCGCAAGAATTCCAAAGAAAGAATGCAATGGAAGACTCCGTGTCGGAGATATGATTGATGCACGAGTTACAGCGGTAAAAGAAGATGGAAAACTGGATTTAAGTGTCAGAGATAAAATTCCGGAGCAGATGGATAAAGATGCAGAGCAGATTTTGCAGGAAATCAAAAATCATGGCGGCAAGCTTCCGTTTACGGATAAGGCAGATCCAGAAGTTATCAAGGAAGAGTTTGGTATGAGCAAAGCTGCATTTAAGCGTGCAGTAGGACGTCTTTTAAAACAAAAGAAGATAGAAATTCTTGAAAATGGAATTCGGATGCGTTAAAACTATTGCAATCCAAATAAAATTGATTATAATAAAAAAGAAGACATAAAGGAATCATAAAGGTAGAGAAGCGAAAGGAGAACATAGAGATGAAAGTACAGAATATTACAAATGTTGATGCATTTTTTAAAGTAGTAGACGATTGTGTTGGAAAGGTTGAGTTAGTAACAGGTGAAGGAGACAGACTGAACCTGAAATCAAAACTTTCTCAGTATGTATCTATGGCAAACATTTTCTCAAATGGAGAGATTCCAGAGTTAGAGATTATTGCTTACGAAAAAGAAGATACAGATAGACTGATTAAATTCATGCTTGATGGAGAATAAGATTTTTCTGAATTAAGAATGTTGATATTGAGAAGTGATGAAAAGGGTAGTTTCCATATGGGAACCACCCTTTTTGAATCATAAAAGAGGTAGAATATGAATTTTTCACATTTACATGTCCATACGGAGTATAGTCTGCTGGATGGTTCTAATAAAATAAAAGAATATGTAGCCCGGGTCAAAGAACTTGGGATGAACAGTGCCGCAATCACAGATCATGGAGTTATGTATGGTGTGATTGATTTTTATCGGGAAGCAAAAAAGAACGGAATCAAGCCGATTCTTGGCTGTGAGGTTTATGTTGCACCCAATTCCCGTTTCGACCGGGAGATTACAGGTGGTGAGGACAGGTATTATCATCTTGTACTTTTGGCAGAGAATAATACAGGATATTCAAATTTGATGAAGATTGTTTCAAAAGGATTCGTGGATGGGTATTATTATAAACCTCGAGTAGATAAATCGTTGTTGAGAGAATATCATGAAGGTATCATTGCATTGAGTGCATGTCTGGCGGGGGAAGTTCCGCGTTATATTTCAAAAGGACTATATGACAATGCAAAAAAAGCGGCATTAGAGTATCAGGAGATATTTGGCAAGGATAACTTCTTTTTGGAATTACAGGACCATGGGATTCCAGAGCAGGGAATTGTAAACCAGAGATTGTTACAGATGTCAGAAGAGCTTGGCATTGAGCTTGTGGCGACGAATGATGTGCATTACACTTATGCGGAAGATGAGAAACCACACGATATTTTGTTATGTATACAGACCGGCAAGAAATTACAGGATGAAAATCGTATGCGTTACGAAGGCGGGCAGTATTATGTGAAATCACCGGAAGAGATGGCAAATCTGTTCCCATATGCATTGCAGGCACTGGAGAATACTCAGAAAATAGCAGACCGCTGTGATGTAGAGATTGAATTTGGTGTGACAAAACTGCCGAAATACGATGTGCCGGATGGCATGACATCGTGGGAATATCTCAATAAGCTGTGTTATGAAGGTCTGGAGAGACGATATGAGAACCCACCGGAAGAATTGAGGGAGCGATTGAAATATGAGCTGGATACGATTCAGCATATGGGATATGTGGACTATTTCCTGATTGTGTGGGATTTCATTAATTATGCGAAAAGACATGATATTGCGGTAGGACCGGGACGTGGGTCAGCAGCCGGAAGTATTGTGTCATACTGTCTTGAAATTACGAATATTGATCCGATGCGCTATCAACTTCTGTTTGAGCGATTCCTAAACCCAGAGCGTGTATCCATGCCCGATATTGACGTGGACTTTTGTTTTGAACGCCGTCCGGAGGTAATTGATTATGTTATGCGTAAATATGGAAAAGACCGTGTGGTACAAATCGTTACATTTGGTACACTGGCAGCAAGAGGAGTAATTCGTGATGTGGGTCGTGTTATGGATCTTCCATACGCATTTGTTGACAATATTGCAAAGATGATACCGCAGGAGTTAAATATTACGATTGATAAGGCTTTAAAAATGAATTCGGAGCTTAGAAGTACATATGAATCAGATGAACAGGTAAAATATCTGATAGATATGTGTAAGAGACTGGAGGGCTTGCCGAGACACAGTTCAATGCATGCGGCAGGTGTTGTGATCAGTCAGAAGTCGGTGGATGAATATGTACCATTGTCAAGAGCATCAGATGGAACGATCGTGACACAGTTTACAATGACAACACTGGAAGAACTTGGGCTTTTGAAAATGGATTTCCTGGGACTTCGTACATTAACGGTAATTCAGAATGCGGTGAATCTGGCAAAGCAAAAGAATCCGGATTTTCAGATTGATAAGATAGATTACAATGATCAGGCGGTTTTAGATTATATCGGAACAGGTAAGACAGATGGTATATTCCAGTTAGAAAGTGCCGGGATGAAGGGATTTATGAAGGAATTGAAACCACATAGCCTGGAAGATATCATTGCAGGAATCTCACTATATCGTCCGGGTCCGATGGATTTCATTCCACAGTATATCAAGGGTAAAAATGATGCATCTTCCATCACTTATGATTGTCCACAACTGGAACCAATCCTTGCACCGACATATGGTTGTATCGTATATCAGGAACAGGTTATGCAGATTGTACAGGCACTGGCAGGATATACACTGGGGCGAAGTGATTTACTGCGAAGGGCAATGTCAAAGAAAAAAGGCGATGTCATGCAGAAAGAACGACAGATCTTTGTGTATGGAGATGAAGAAACAGGTGTACCTGGATGTATCAAGAATGGAATTGACGAGAAAACAGCAAATAAAATCTATGATGAAATGATTGATTTTGCAAAATACGCATTTAACAAATCCCATGCGGCAGCTTATGCGGTTGTCTCATATCAGACAGCATTTTTAAAATACTATTATCCGGTAGAATATATGGCTGCACTTATGACATCTGTGATTGAAAATCCTTCCAAGGTTGCAGCTTATATCTATGCATGCCGTCAAATGAATATTAAGATTCTGCCACCGGATATAAATCGTGGGTATGCGGACTTCTCAGTTGATGAAGGGAATATCCGTTATGGTCTGGCTGCAATTAAAAGCATTGGAAAACCGATTATTCAGACAATTGTAGAAGAACGTAAAGAATATGGTGAGTTTAAGAATCTGGAAGATTTTATCAGTCGTATGTCGACCAGAGAAGCATTAAATAAACGTGCGATTGAGAACTTTATCAAGGCAGGTGCACTGGATTGTCTTGGCGGAACGAGAAAACAGTTCATGAGCATTTACATTCAGATAGTAGATCATGTCAATCAGGAAAAGAAATACTCTATGACAGGGCAGATGAGTTTATTTGATCTGGTCAGTGAAGAAGAAAAGAGTGATTTTCAGATCCAGCTTCCGAAAGTGGGAGAATATGCGAAAGAAACAAAGCTTGCCTTTGAAAAAGAAGTCTTAGGTGTGTATATTAGCGGACATCCGTTGGAAGAATATGAAGAGCAGTGGCAGAAGGCTATCTCAGCAACGACATTGGATTTCCAGTTAGACGAAGAAAGCAATCATTCTAAAGTACACGATGGAGCAAGAGAAATCATTGGTGGTTTCATTACAGAAAAAACGATGAAGGCTACAAAGACAAATCAGATGATGGCATTCGTAACATTGGAGGATTTGCTTGGAACGGTTGAGGTTGTTGTGTTTCCGCGCGATTACGAAAAAAACAGAAATCTCTTAGAAGTAGACAGGAAAGTGTTTATCAAAGGGCGCGTGTCAGAAGAAGATGATAAACCAAGTAAATTGATATGTGAGAAAGTAGTTCCTTTCAATCAGATAAAGAGGGAGTTATGGATTCAATTTCCGGATAAAGCGGATTATTTAAAAAACGAACAGATCGTATATGGATATCTTGCAGATTCCGAAGGGGAAGACGAAGTTATTATTTACTGTCAGGCAGAACGGGCTGTAAAACGCCTTCCAAAGAATAGGAATATACAGATTGCACCGCAGGTACTTAGCAAATTGATGAATCATTATGGCGAAAAACGTGTAAAAGTGGTCGAAAAGACTATTGAAAACAAGATATAAATAGTTTAGAATAACTCTAGAGTGTTAAAAAATAAGCAAACTATAAGGGATTATTATTTTGAAAGGTGGACAATCAAAATGGCAGAAAAAAACAGAAAAGAAGAATTAGAACAGATTGAAGACCGCGTGCGTACAATTGGTGTACTGACAAGTGGTGGAGATGCACCGGGAATGAATGCAGCAATTCGTGCTGTAGTAAGAACAGCTATAGCAAATGGAATCCGAGTATGTGGAATCCGTAGAGGATATCATGGATTATTAAAAGAAGAGATCATTGAATTAACAGCACGTGATGTAGCTGATACAATTCAGCGTGGTGGTACAATTCTTCAGACAGCTCGTTGTCAGACAATGCGTACAGAAGAAGGACAGCAGAAAGCAGCAGCAATCTGTAAAAAATATGGTATTGATGGTCTTGTTGTAATCGGTGGAGACGGATCATTTGCAGGAGCACAGAAGCTGGCTAACTTAGGTGTTAGAACAATCGGTCTTCCGGGAACAATTGATTTGGATATTGCATGTACAGATTATACAATCGGATTTGATACAGCTGTTAACACAGCTATGGAAGCAATTGATAAAGTACGTGATACATCCACATCTCATGAGCGTTGCAGTATCATTGAGGTTATGGGTCGTGGTGCAGGTTACCTTGCATTGTGGTGTGGTATTGCCAACGGTGCAGAGAAAATTTTACTTCCAGAAGAACATGATTATGATGAGCAGTCTATGATCGATGATATTATGGAATGTAAGAAACGCGGTAAGAAGAACTACATCATTATCAATGCAGAAGGTGTTGGAGATTCTATCAATATGGCTAAGAGAATTGAAGAGGCAACAGGAATTGAGACAAGAGCAACAATTCTTGGACACATGCAGCGTGGTGGAAGCCCGACATGTAAAGACCGTGTATATGCATCTGTAATGGGAGCAAAGGCAGTAGAGCTTCTTATGGAAGGTAAGTCAAATCGTGTTGTTGGATACAGACATGGTGAGTTTATTGATTTTGATATCAATGAAGCATTGTCTATGAAAAAAGAAATCCCGGCACATCAGTATGAGATTTCTAAAACTCTTGCACTGTAAGAAAAGTGAACATGATAAAAAAGAGGATGATGAAGCATTGAGAGGCTTGTCATCCTCTTTTTCATTACAATACTTGCGGAGATGTGATGAATGGTATAATATATAAGAACAGTTCTGTTTCAGATTACACGAATATAGCAGAACGAATATAGTAAACCATAAAACGATTAGAGTGGGAGATAGATATAGTGAATGATAAGTGTAAAAATTCAGCACCGATTGGAGTGTTTGATTCCGGGGTTGGCGGGCTTACAGTAGTAAGAGAGATCGTCAGACAATTGCCGGATGAAAATATCGTATATTTTGGGGATACGGCTCGTGTACCATACGGAAGCAAGTCGAAAAATACGATCATTCGATTTTCAGAGCAGATTATTCGCTTTTTAAAAACAAAAGATGTTAAGGCGATTGTGATTGCCTGTAATACAGCAAGTGCACTTGCATTAGATGCAGTAAGACATGAGTTTGATGTGCCGATTATCGGAGTGGTAATTCCGGGAGCAAGAGCAGCGGTGGAGGCGACACAAGATAACAAAGTAGGAGTTATCGGGACTGACGCTACAGTTCAGAGCGGTATGTACACAAAAATCATACAAGGAATGAACCCTGATATTCAAGTGATTGAAAAGGCATGTCCATTATTTGTGCCACTTGTAGAAGAAGGATTTAAAGAACATGTCGTGACAGAAGAAATTATCGAGTATTATTTACAATCCATGAAAGAATCAGATATTGATGCGATGATTCTGGGCTGTACACATTATCCATTACTTCGTTCAAAGATACGCAGTTATATGGGAGAGCGTATTCAGATTGTAAATCCGGCATACGAGACTGCGATGGATCTGAAACAATTGTTAAAAGAAGGAAATATGGCAAATGATCGTTCAAAGATGCATAGTCATTACGAATTTTACGTAAGTGATACGGCAGAAAAGTTTAGACAATTTGCAAATACGGTGATGCCATTTGATGTGCCAGAGACTAATGTAGTCAATATAGAGGAGTATTAAAAGATGACAAAAGATGTATTGGTGAGCATTTCAGGACTTCATACCGATGTTATGCAGGAGGCAGAAGAGGAAAACGAAGCCATTGAAGTGGTGAATCCTGCCAACTATTATTTTCGTAACGGAAAACATTATATAGTATATGATGAGCCGGTAGAAGGGGTGTCAGGCACCATAAAAAATAAATTAAAAATTACAGAAGATCAAGTTGTGGAAATTATGAAATCTGGTGTTTCCAATGCACACATGATCTTTGAAAAAAATAAAAAGAACCAGACCTATTATTCTACTCCATATGGACAGATGCTTGTCGGAGTGAATACAAAAGAGATGAAGGTTGATATAAAAGAGAACAGAATAGATATTCTGATTGATTATGAACTTCATGTGAATCATGAGGCCGTAGCAGACAGCAGAATTAAAATGAATATTATTTCTAAGTCAGATTATAGGGCAAACATCGCAGGAGCGACAGAAATATAAGAAATGCATATGTTAAAGTAATAAAAATGGACAAGGGTGAAATGTGAATCATCCTTGTCCAGTGTTTTATTTTTTGTTTTTACTTTTTGTGTTAGTCTTATTGTCTTTCTTAAAGCGATCCATGAATTTCTTCTTTTTAGGTGGTGTTTCCAAAGGACCACGAACACCTCTTACGCTTGTAATGTAGATTCCGCTGACAACAGCTTTGACTTCTTTCTTTACTGGAACCAGTGGAAATACCTGTGCATCGCACATGAAAGTCATAATCTTAGGTCCAACCTTTGCTTTTACAACAGGCACCTTTGAACGACGAAGATACTTTGGTGTATTTTCAATAACGACAGAAGGAAAACCTGCATCTTTTAATTTCATCTTTCCCTTATCGATAATCAACATATTCATGGTCTGAGCCATCGCATCCATCTGTGCTTTCTGTTCAGCCTGTTTTTTCTCAGCTTTCTTTCCAAAAAAATACAGTGCAACTAATGCAATGATCAGTACGGCAAGAATTACCAGCATTACAATCATTCCTGTACTCACGACAAACCCTCCTATTAAATTAAATGTAGAGCGGATATCAAGAAATCCGCAATTATGCATTTAGTATTGTATCATTGTTTAGAGTGAAGCGCAAGTAAAACAAGTGCAGAAATCGGGTAAAAGATAAAGGAAAAAGGTGTGTTTAAACAGTGTTCCAACTTTTATTCTAAAATAAAGTATGGTACAATGTAAGCATATGTTTTGGCTTGTATGGGTCATATAAATAAATCATGAGGTGAATTTAAAATGAAGAAAAAATTAGTAGCACTTACTTTATCGGCAGTGATGACAATATCTATGGCTGGATGCGGAAATACAATGTCCGATGAGTACGTTACGATTAATAAATATAAAGGGTTGGAGATAACAGAAGTTGAGAAAACAGAGGTGACAGATGAAACTGTAGAGAATACAGTAAAGAGCTATCTTACTGCAGCACCGTTAAAAACAGAGATAACAGATCGTGCCGCACAGGATGGGGATACAGTAGACATTGATTTTGTTGGTAAAGTTGATGGAAAAGCATTTGACGGAGGAACAGCATCCGGTGCATCTTTAAAAATCGGATCTGGAACATACATTGGGGCAAATGGAGATTACAAAGGATTTGAAGAGCAGATCATCGGTCATAAGAAAGGGGACAAGTTTGATATCGAAGTGAAGTTCCCGGATGATTATTCTGAAAGTACTCTGGCAGGTAAGGTTGCGACATTTAGTATTACGTTAAATGGAATTTATGAAGTAAGTGATGATACAGAGATTACAGACGAGTGGGTAAAACAGAATAGTGATACAGCAGAGACTGTAGAAGAATTCAAAGAAGAAATCCGTACGAAGATGAAAGAGAACAATGAGTCTACGAGACAGAGTCAGCTTCAGTCAGAGGTTTTAGAAGCATTGAGCGAACAGGTTGAGGTGAAGAAATATCCAGATGGAGATATAGACAAAGAATATCAGGCAGTGGAAGACTATTATACGGCATATGCACAGCAGTATGGTATGGAGTTTGCGGATTTCCTTAAGACATATATGAATATGACAGAGGAAGATTTTAAAAAGAAAGCAAAAGAAGTTGCAGAGGAGTCAGTAAAGAAAAAACTGGCATGTGAATTGCTTGCAAAGAAAAAGAAACTGGAGCCTTCTGATAAAGAATATGAAAAGAAAGTAGAAGAATATGCAGAAAAAGCCGGATATGAAGATGTAGATGCATTTAGAAAAGCATATGATGAAGATACAATCCGTGCAACAATCCTTCAGGAGGCTGTAGCGAATTATTTGTTGGAAAGCAGTGTGCAGGTAGAGGCAGCAAGCACAGATAATTCAACAGATGGCTCTTCAAGTGATAAGTAGTTTATCGGAAAAATAAAAATGTAGATAGGGTAAAGAGTTAGGAGGAATTACGAATGGCGGTTAAGTTGGAAAATGAATTTCTATGTGTAGAGATTGCAGAGATGGGGGCAGAAGTAACACGAATTTACGATAAGACAGAAGACAATGAGATTTTGTGGGAAGGGAATCCGGTTTATTGGAAACGTCATTCACCGGTTTTATTTCCAAATGTAGGTAAGACATATAAAAATAGAGTGCTGATCAACGGAACTCAATATCCAACTTCCCAGCATGGATTTGCAAGAGATAATGTATTTACATGTATCGAAGCTGCAAATGAAAAGGCTTCTTTTATGTTCCGTTCTTCAGAAGAGACAAAAGAAGTTTATCCGTTTGATTTTGAATTGCATATTAACTACAAGCTGAACAAGAAAGAACTTACAGTAGAGTGGCAGGTTAAGAATTGCGGTGATGAAACAATGTATTTTACAATTGGCGGACATCCGGCATTTCGATTTGCAAAGCCAGAAGAAACAAAAGCAGACTATGTATTAAAGGTTCCGGGAAAAGAGAAGCTGGAGTATGTTTTAATCGATATAAGCTGTGGATGTGCAAATGTAGATGAGGTTCATACGTTGCAGTTGAGTGAAGAAACATATCCGTTAAGTGATAAGCTGTTTGCAAAGGATGCACTTGTAGTGGACAATGGACAGATTGAAGAAGCATGGCTGTGCCACAAGGACGGAACACCATATGTTGGAGTTCGAAGCGCAGGCTTTCCGAACTATGGTATTTGGTCAGTAGAAGGAGCTCCATTTGTATGTTTGGAACCTTGGATGGGACGATGCGATAATGTTGGATTTAATGCAGAGTTATCCGAGAAACCAAATGTAAATAAGGTGGAAGCAGGAGAAAAATTTATAAAAGATTATACAATTGTAGTTGCATAATTCTTGTAAGTCAAACTGGCAGGAGTGAATTGGGGACGATAGAGTTAAATCTGTGCAGTAATTAAAAACAGGAAGAAGCAACGGGAGGAAAAGATGGGGAAAGAGATAGAAAAAAGTGGTTTTCAGAGAGTACTTTCAGAGATTGATGAGGCAGTAAAACCATATAACTTTGCAGACGATGTGTTACCGGGAATTCTTATTTCCGATAATACTCCATCTTGCGGAATATATCAGCTCGGGATAGTAGATTGTTCGGAGGAATCAAGAAAGAACGATAATAATGTAGAACCGGTGTTTACAATCCGTGTAAATGGATGTGAGCAGCCGGAAGAAAACATATCTGGTGACTTACAGGGAGTGATGAAAGAATCAGACATTCCGACATTTTTTATAGAATTGGGAACAACAATCCGAGGAACGGGAAAGACATTCGATACTTGGTTTAAAGATACACCGGAAGGGTTGAAAAAAATCCTAGATCAGTATCTGAAATAAAAGGAAAAGGTGAGTCTGATGGGTAGACTTAATTTTGAAAATAAAACAGAAAACAGACGGAATCTCGAAAGCAAATTGGAAAAAAGAAAAGAAGACTTTGTACGAAACAATTTGTTGTCAGACGAATTTATTGAGTTTGTTCAGAAAAATAAAAAACCATTTGATACATTAATGTCTTATTATCAATGTGCAATCATGGAGGTTGAGACAAAATTTAAGGTTTTGAGCGAAGAATATTCACTGGAGTATGATCGAAATCCGATTGAAAATATTAAGTCCAGAGTAAAATCGTTTGACAGTTTACTAAAGAAAATCCGCAGAAAAAATATTCCGCTTACAATGACATCGATTGAGGAAAATATTCAGGATATCGCAGGGGTTCGCGTAATTTGTTCTTTTCCAGATGATATTTACAGGCTTGCAGATTGTTTGCTGAGTCAAGATGATATTATTTTGTTAGAGAAGAAAGACTATATAAAAAATCCAAAACCAAGCGGATATAGAAGCCTGCACCTGATTATACAAACACCGATTTTCCTTCAAGAAGGAAAAAGGATGGTGACAGTAGAAGTGCAGCTTCGAACGATTGCTATGGACTTCTGGGCAAGTCTGGAGCATAAGCTCCGTTATAAGAAAAACATTTCCGAAGAACAAAGTGCATTTCTGGCAGAAGAAATGAGTCAGTGTGCAGAAATCAGTGCATCACTGGATGAGCGTATGCAGAAAGTAAAAGACATGCTTATACAGTCGGAACAAGAGTCGAAAGAACCGGAGAAGCCAACACGATTACTGAACTTGATAAACCGGTAGAGACGGAGTT
The DNA here is from genome assembly GCF_022487435.1 of Mediterraneibacter sp. NSJ-151. Classification (NCBI taxonomy): domain Bacteria; kingdom Bacillati; phylum Bacillota; class Clostridia; order Lachnospirales; family Lachnospiraceae; genus Mediterraneibacter; species Mediterraneibacter sp. NSJ-151. Next base: position 345,073 of record NZ_JAKVPP010000001.1, read on the forward strand.
TGTGGCTCTTTTTACAAATAATAGATTTAACATTCTATTACATGGATTTAACATTTACAGACATCTGATTTAACGTCAGCTTGCTAAACTTTCAAAGTAGAAAGGGAAGGAAGATGATATGATGAAAAAAATATGGGATTTCTGTAAAGATAAAAAGTTAGGAAGAGAGAGCAAGATTAGATTATTTTTATTTTTGAATATCATTTGCTGGTGTGGAATCGGAGCAGTACTTTGGCTTGTAGTAAGCAGAGTTGCTTTAGATAATATGACATGGCTTTTCGTGTTCATCGGATATGCAGGAGTATTTCCTGGATGGATTGGCGGAATGCTTAAAATGATGAATATGGGAAATGAATTGGTATTGAATAAATAAAAAAATGTGGAAGTTTTTTTCAGAAAGACTTCCAGAAATTTGAATCAGACATACAATAACAGACCCTTGCATAGATTGTAAAAAACAAACTATGCAGGGGCTTTTCTATGAGAGATTATATTGAAGAGCGGGCAATCGAGATTGCAAATTACATTATACAAGAGAAGGCAACAATTCGGCAGACAGCAAAAAAATTCGGAGTGTCAAAATCGACTGTACATAAGGATGTTACCGAGCGTCTGTTCCAAATCAACCCATCACTTGCACATGAGGCACGTAAAGTCCTCGATACAAACAAATCAGAGCGCCACATTCGTGGTGGACTTGCTACCCGAGAAAAATATTTACATTTACATGTATAGAATACTTAATTTTATTGCTACTATCTTTAATAGTAAGGTATAATCAATACAGAAAGAGATGGAACACGAAGGGAGCAGCATGAACAAAAGAAATCTTTGGAGAAAATGGTACATTTTTTTAATTGGAATCTGTCTTGTAGTTGGACTATTGACCGGATGTCAAAAAGAGAAAGAAACGTCGGTTAAGCCAGTACAAACTTTGACGCTTTGGCATTATTTGGATTCTTCTGCGAGTAAGCAGGCATTATTAGAGATTACAGATACATTTAATCATTCGCAGGAAAATATTCAGGTAGAGATACAGTATGTACCGGATGAAGATTTTAAGAAACATCTGGCACTTAGTATGGCAGATGGAGATATGCCGGAGCTTGCACTGGTGGATTCTTCTGATTTGAATTATTTCAATGCGATGCAGTCGTTTGTAAATGTGACAGAGCAGATTGAAAATCTGGATGATTATTTACCGGAGGCAATAGCATCCTGTAAGGTGGATGGACAGATGAAAGGGATGCCGCTTGGGATGAACTGTGCTGCTTTATTTTGCAATACAGAGATGTTGGAGGAAGCAGGGGTACAGGTTCCAAAAACATGGGATGAATTACAAGAAACAGCTTTGAAACTAACAAAAGAAGATCGTTACGGTTTTGCTATGCCTGCACTTCGAAGCGAAGAAAGTGTTTTCTCATTTTTACCATTATTGTGGGGATATGGAGGAAAAATAGCAGAAATAGAATCGGAGGAAAGTCAGGCTGCATTTTTGAAATTAAGGGAACTGTCGGAATCAGGTGCAATGAGTCCACAAGTAAACAACCTGACAACCGGCGATATTGGAAGACAGTTTATGGAAGGAAATGTGGCTATGGTTTTAGTCTCATCTGCTTTACAGCAAACAATTCAAAAAGAAAAGCCAAAAATGAAATATACAATGACCATTCCGCCGGCCGGTAATGAAAACATTGAGAGAGTAACAGCGGTTGGCGGAGAAGTTCTTGTAGTAACGCCAGGAGAAAAACAGGCTGCAGCATTGGAATTTGTTAAATTTGTTTCTGAAAAATGTCAGATGGAAAAATTAGTGGATCAGATAGGATATCTGGCTCCTCGCCAGGATATTTTATCGGAACAGGTTGCAGATAGTAAGGCTTTAAAAAATACATACGAAATATTACAATATGCCAAACTGAGGGAATTTTCAGTAGATTGGCCGTATGTGTCTGTTGCCTTGACAGACGCAATGGAAGATGAGATTGTCGGGGAGATACCACAATCAGTAATTATATCAAATCTAGCAGAAAAATTACGGGAAAATCGGGAGGCAGAATGATGAAAAAAATCAAAAGCCTCAGAGGCAGAATATTTGTGGATATAATGATCGTGGCAATGTTTCCGATTTTAATTTTTGCGATTATATCGCAGGGAAGTCTGCGGGCCTGGCAGAAGAATGATTTACAGGAACGGATGCAGGCAAATATTGAGAATGCAGATCGATGCCTTGATATTCAGTTAGATAAGTATAATGCAATTATGTTTGATCTTTGTACGGATGATGTAGTAGTTGAGGCTGTTGAAAATATTAATAATAATAATGATGCGATGGAAGTAAATACCAGTAAACTACGTCATGAACTGAGTCATGTTTGTAATCGAAATCAAGGAATAGAAGGTATTACAATATTTCTTGCAAATGGTGAAGTCATATTTTACGACAAACAAAATTCGTCATCTATATCCAGTGACTGGGCAGGAAAAGTACATTGCCCGGAGGTGAAGAAAGAGCAGGTTTATCAAGGACAGATGCAACCGATAGTTGTGAATGATAAACATACATATTTACTGCAAATTGCGAGAAACCTAATCGATTATCGAGACATTCATGAAAAGCTTGGAACTGTTGTATTCAGTATAGATGAGCAGTTGATTTCAGATACCTTGCAGGTTGGAGCAAATGCGAATACTTATTTGCTGGAAAGAAATTATGTTATAAGTGCACCATCGGTTGCTAAAATTGGGCGAACATTGGATTCTGTAAAAAATACGAAAAAAAATTTATATGTTTCTAAAGTAAATCAGAAGAGTCAGTTTACTATTTGTATAGAAAGAGATATATCGACATATAGAAAAACGATGAATGAACAAGTTGGGATGTTGATAGGCGTTGCATTTATTGCGTTTCTTGTTATGATTTTTTTGAGTTATATTTTTACACGTCCATATATTCATGTTATACAGAGTGTAGGACAGGGATTTCATGAAGTAGAGACGGGAAATTTTGAGACACGTCTGGAATTTTGGAAACGTGCACCGGAAGAAATAAAAGATATAGAATTCGGATTTAATGAGATGGTGGAAAATCTGGATAATCTGATCAATCAAGTAAAACAGGCAGTGCTGGAACAGAAAAATGCAGAATTATCTGCATTGGAAGCCCAGATTGACCCACATTTCTTATATAATACATTGGACAGTATTAACTGGAAAGCAATTGAAAATGAACAGTACGATATTAGCAGTATGTTGGTTGCTTTGGCAAATATTTTACGATATACAGTAGACAATGCAGGTGGAACATCAACATTGGCACAGGAACTTGGATGGTTGAAACAATACATGGTATTGCAGGGAACAAGGATGGGAAAAATTCCTGTTATTGAGACAGATATACCAGAAGAACTATTCGGATTTCAAATTCACAAGCTGTTATTGCAGCCATTTGTGGAAAATTCAGTAAAATATGGATTTTATGGTAAGGAAGAAGAATGTGTGTTAAAAATATCAGCGAGACAAATGGAATATCAGATTCATATACAAATCGAGGATAATGGAAATGGAATAACACAAGACATGCTTGCTAAAATAAATGATGAGCAAAGTGATATGAAAGGTCATCTGGGTATAACAAATGTGAGAAAACGGTTGAAATTATATTATGGTGAAGAAGCAATGGTATATTTTGAAAGCGAAGAACACTTATATACGAGAGTACATTTGTTTATACCAATGACAGATGAACATCAAGAAATGCAATAGTAGAGGAAGAAAAAAAAGAAACGGAGTGGTAAGATGAGAATTGTAGTTGTTGAAGATGAAGCACCAATCCGAGAAGGCATGGCGAAGATTCTTAGTAAAATAAATACAGATTATAAGGTCGTCGGGACCGCCGTAGACGGAGAAAAAGGGTTGGAATTGATACGGAAGGAACAGCCGGATCTTGTTATTATGGATATCCGTATGCCTCATATGACGGGATTAGAAATGCTTTCGCGATTGCGACATGAGCAAAATAAGTGCAAAGTAATTGTGTTATCGGCATACTCAGATTTTGCTTATGCAAAACAGGCGATTGAATTGGGTATCGAAAATTATTTGCTTAAACCAATTAATATAGTAGAGTTAAAAAAAGCATTACAACAGGCAGAGGCTGAGTTGGTAAAAGCGCAGAATCAAGACAGGGCTTTCTCACTGGAATACATTTTTAACAGTTGTATCAACGGACATCTTCAGCCCGATGACGCATTTCATAAAATGACACAAGAAAAATATGGATTTACAGTGAGAGACTCTGCTGAAATAATGTTAATCTGGCTTGGAGAGGCATATGAAATGCAAATCGAGAGATTAAAGCTTATGATTGAGCAGGGAATAGGCCAAAGAGTAAGCTATAGTATGTATATGCAGGAAATGGAAATATGGCAGTCACTGGTTATTATATTTTACAAAAATTCACAAAATACATCGTTGTATACATATCTATCAGAACATGTACTGCCAGCGGTGTATAAACGAATGGAGATACCAATGGTTAGTGTGTGGAAACAAGCTGAAGAAATATGTTCGGTTTCTTCAGATTTAAAAGAAATGTACACACAGCTGGAATGGGCATTATTATTTGAAGAAGGAAAATTAATCAGAGTAAGTGAAATCGAATTAAAACAAGAATCTATTCAGAACGGAATTGAGAAATACCCGATGGAGTTAGAAGAATTGGCTAAGAAGGCGATGTTAATAAAAGACAAAGAACAATTAAAATATTGTTATCATCAATTGCCGCAATATTATCAAAATAACCCACAATCTCCAATGACGATAAAGAAAGATATAATTCGTTTTTTCTGGGCACTTGCCAAAGTGGGAGGATTAGAGATAGATGGAAAAGAGCCGGATATTCAAGAAAAATTGAATCAGATATCAGGTGCAGTGTGCTGGCCTCAAATTCAGAAAATTGTGGAGCAGACAATACAGATTATCCAGAACTTAGAGGAAAAGAAATCCCCGGAAGAACATACCAGTGCCATGGTACAAAAGGCACAACAACTAATCCTGCAATATTATGATCAAGGAATCACATTGGAAGAAATTGCAGGAAAGTTAGTTGTATCAGAAGAATATTTAAGTACGCAATTTAAGAAAGAAACAGGGATGACATTTTCAGAGACTGTAAGAAAATATCGTGTAGAAAAAGTAAAAAAACTACTGTTGGAAACTCCATTTAAATTAAATCAAATTGCAGAATTAGCAGGGTACAGCGATTCAAAATATATGAGCAAAGTCTTTAAAGAAGAAGTAGGAATGCTGCCGAGCGAGTATCGAAAATCATTGCATTAGCATCGGGAATGCTATCATCTAAAATCAACATTTTCATAATAAAGTTGTTTAAAATATTCTACCTTTTTAAAATATTTCGTCTTTTTTTGTCGAAAAACAGTGCTAATATAATTAGTGTAAAGAACAGATTAAAAAGACGCAGTAATTAAGAAAACTGTAAAGAATATATAGAAAAGAAGGTAAAAATTATGAACGAAATGAAGATAACATTTAAAAAACCAGAAGAGATTTTAGATTTTGTAAATAAAGTAGAAAAATATGATTGTGCAATGGATATGAACAGAGGGATTTATGTAGTTGACGGTAAATCCATTCTCGGAATTATGAACCTTGGACTGAACAATATTATTAATCTGAAAATATATGATGAAGATTGCGAAGAATTAAAAAAAGAAATTGCTCAGTACGCAGTTGCATAAGAAAAGATCACGTAAAAAAGATGATAGTATAGGAATAAAGGGGACGCTGTGAGAAAACGAAATTATTTTCTTTCGGGGTCCTTTTAAAATGTAAAAAATGGGACGAATATCAAATTTTTTCTTGTAAATGAAACTACAGTATTTTATAATTAAAGTTATTCTGAAATATGCAGAATTAATTCGAAGGAATGGTAGAGATATCATCTGAAAGGAGGAACATTTTGAAGAACGAATTAGTGATAGTTCTCGATTTTGGTGGACAGTATAACCAGTTGGTAGCCAGACGTGTCAGAGAATGTAATGTATATTGTGAAATTTATTCCTATAAAACAGATATAGAAAAGATCAAAGCGATGAATCCAAAAGGAATCATCCTCACAGGTGGTCCAAATAGCTGTTACGAAGCAGATTCACCAACTTATACAAAAGAATTGTTTGAATTAGGAATTCCGGTTCTTGGTCTGTGTTATGGGGCACAGTTGATGTCACATGTATTAGGCGGAGAAGTGAAGCTTGCAGATGTTCGTGAATATGGTAAAACAGAAGTTATCATTGATAAGCCTGAGTCAAAAGTGTTTGCAGGAGTCAGCACACCAACAATTTGTTGGATGAGCCATTTTGACTATATTGCACAGGTCGCTCCAGGATTTGAGATTAGTGCTCACACAGCAGACTGCCCGGTTGCAGCAGCTGAGAATGCAGAGAAAAAATTATATGCGATTCAGTTCCATCCAGAAGTGCTTCATACAGAAGAAGGCACAAAGATGATCAACAACTTTGTGAAAAATGTATGTGAGTGTGCAGGTGATTGGAAGATGGATGCATTTGTAGAAGAAACAATCCAATCAATCAGAGAGAAAGTTGGCGGCGGAAAAGTATTACTTGCCTTGTCGGGAGGAGTTGATTCTTCTGTGGCAGCAGGACTTTTGTCAAGAGCTATCGGAAAACAGCTGACATGTGTATTCGTAGATCATGGTCTGCTCCGTAAAGATGAAGGAGACGAAGTGGAAGGTGTGTTTGGACCAAATGGCCAGTTTGATCTGAACTTTATCCGTGTGAATGCACAGGAGAGATATTATAATAAACTTGCCGGAGTTACAGAACCGGAAGAAAAACGTAAGATTATCGGAGAGGAATTTATCCGAATCTTTGAAGAAGAAGCAAAGAAAATCGGAGCAGTTGATTTCCTTGCTCAGGGAACTATTTACCCAGATGTGGTAGAAAGTGGTCTTGGCGGAGAATCAGCAGTGATTAAATCTCACCATAATGTTGGAGGGCTTCCTGATTATGTTGATTTTAAAGAAATCATTGAACCATTGCGTGATCTGTTCAAGGATGAAGTTCGAAAAGCTGGATTAGAGCTTGGAATTCCGGAAAAACTGGTATTCCGTCAGCCGTTCCCAGGACCGGGACTTGGAATCCGTATCATCGGAGAAGTGACAGCAGATAAAGTACGAATTGTTCAGGATGCAGATGCGATTTATCGAGAAGAAATTGCAAATGCCGGATTGGATCGCAGTATCGGACAGTATTTCGCAGCGTTGACAAACATGCGAAGTGTTGGAGTTATGGGTGATGAGAGAACTTATGATTATGCTGTTGCGCTTAGAGCGGTTAATACAGTGGATTTTATGACTGCTGAGGCAGCGGAGATTCCATATGAAGTTTTGAATAAAGTGATGAGCAGAATTATAAATGAGGTTCGTGGGGTTAATAGAGTATTTTATGATCTGACGAGTAAGCCACCTGGAACAATTGAGTTTGAGTGATGAAATGGACTTGGAAAAACCTTTATTTATGAGGGTTGCAAGCAAAATTGTTTAAGTGTTGGCAACGATTTGGCAACATTTAGAGTATCACTCACTGAATAATAGAGTACTTCAATAACAGAAAACCTTACTGATTTTCAGAAATAAAGCTGAAAGTCGGTAAGGTTTTTGTGCGTTTCGAGGTTGAAAATTAGTCGGATTCGGGTTTCAAGTCCTGTAAGATAAGGTCGCTGAGTTCTTGTGAGGGAATGACCTTTCTCCATTGTTTTGAGGTGTCTAATTCGGGATATTTGTACCGCCACTGGTCGTATTCTTCTTCGGTTATCTCGCCTTGTTCCAGACGGGCAGCCTGTTCCTGCCATGCATGGAACATATCAAACATAGTGGTGTAGGTTGTTCCGGCAGATTTATCTAACCGCAGACACACTTCTCCGTCAATCTCTCCGATTTTTAAGCCATACATATCTTCCAACGCAAAAAGCGTGTGCATAAGTCCGATATAACTGTCTATTTCCGGCACAGTGATTGCACGAGGACTTACATCGAGGAGATGTGCCATTTCTTTTACAAGGTCTTGTTTCGGTGTTCTGGATTCTGATTCGTATTGTGCCATACGGACATCAGAGGTCTTTCCTAGAAAACCGAGGAGTTCGCCTAACTGTTTCTGTGTCATGCCTTTCCGGTTGCGGAAAAAGCGGATTCTTTTGCCGATTGCCATAATAAAACCTCCGATACTAAACATTTCTGTTGAAGTTAGTATAACATGATGAAATAGGAATAGCAAGCGGAACTTAAATAAAAAAAGTTAAGATTTTTCTGCAAACCACTTGACTTAACGGAATTTATTTAGTATCATGAAAACATAACTTAAACAAAAAGAGTTAAAAATTGAATGACCGTCCAAACCGAACAAACGCCATGACCTTTAAAAAAGAAGCGAGCGTCCCTTATGTAGAGGGACTGGCACAGCGCCGAAAAGGGTTGCCTGTCAGAACGGGAAGGAGAGAACGGCAGGAATTTTAGGGAAAGGAGAGGATATAGATGGCAGAAAAATCATTTATGACGGTGGAAGAAGTGGCAACAGAATTAAGGGTATCAAAGTCCAAAGCCTATCAGGTTGTAAGGGAATTGAACACAGAATTGCAGAAACAAGGGTATATGACAGTAGCGGGGCGTGTAAATACTACTTTCTTTCATAAGAAGGTCTGTTACAGTGATTAAGTTGGAAGGAGATGATGGAAATGGCTGTATATAAAGACAATGCTACGGGAACGTGGAGGGTAATTTATCGTTTCACGAATTGGAAAGGGGAACGGAAACAGACACAGAAACGTGGGTTTGCAACAAAAAGAGAAGCACAAGCCTGGGAACATGAGGTTATGCTGAAACAGAACTCCAAACTGGATATGACATTTGCCAGCTTTTTTGAACTTTATGAAGCAGATAAAAAGCAGCGTGTCAAGGAAAGTACATGGGAATCTAAAAGCCATGTAATACGCACAAAGATTTTACCTTATTTTGGAAACCGGAAGATTGCAGAGATTGAAGCAAAAGACATTATTGCATGGCAGAATGAACTCATGGCGTATCAGGATGAGAAAGGTAAGCCCTATTCAGCAGATTATCTGAAGACAATACACGCACAGCTTACAGCAATTTTTAACCATGCTGTAAACTTTTATAATCTGCCTTACAATCCGGCAAGACGGGCTGGCACAATGGGAAATGAAATTCCAAAGGAGATGGACTTCTGGACAAAAGAGGAATATCTGAAATTTTCAGAAGCCATGATGGATAAGCCACGTTCCTTTTATGCTTTTGAAATGCTTTACTGGTGCGGTATCCGTTCCGGTGAGCTGTTGGCTCTTACTGCTGCTGATTTTGATTTCCAGAAGCAGACGGTCACGATCAGCAAGACGTACCACCGTTCCAAAGGGCGTGATATTATTACAAGCCCTAAAACAGCGAAAAGCAACCGTACCGTAAAAATGCCCCCGTTTCTCTGCGAAGAAATGCAGGAGTATATCAAAATGTTCTATGACATCAAGCCAGATGAACGGCTGTTTACGGTTACAAAATCTTATCTCAACCATGAGATGGAGCGAGGTGCAAAACAGGCGGGAGTGAAAAAGATTCGGGTGCATGATATTCGGCATAGCCATGTATCGCTGCTGATAAATATGGGATTTTCAGTGCTGGCGATTGGTGAACGGGTAGGACACGAAGCAGAAAAAATCACTTACAGGTATGCACATTTATTTCCAACTGTTCAGACAGAAATGGCAGAAAAGCTGGAAATGGAGCGAATGGAAAAGGAGAACAGCAATGGAAAGAAGTCTTGATTATAAAGGGCGTTGGAGAAATCATACCGTAGCATTTCGGGTATCGGATGAAGAAGCGAAGCTGCTTAATGATTTGGTAGCATTGTCTGGTTTGACAAAGCAGGAATATATCATAAGACGACTGACGTGCAGGGACGTGGTTGTACAGGGAAATCCGAGAGTTTATAAGGCATTAAAAAATCAGATGGCAGCTATTCATGAGGAATTAAAGCGGCTGGAAACAGTAAGCCCGGATAATGATGAACTGCTCTATACGTTGCAGGTAATTGCAATTACGTTAGAGGGATTGAAAGGAGAAGATGAATGATGGAAAAAATGAAAACGACTGCTCCCGTATCATCTGTTGGCGTAGATGGGGGGCAGCCGAATGTAAAAAAACACAATGAAATTATAGCAAATTCACAGGAACAAATCAATCAGCAAGCCACCAAAAACCCAGAGAAATCCGGGAATGACGGACTGCATACCATGTCCATGCCAGAATTGTATGACACTGTTTTTGTGCCGAGAGTACCGATTGTAGACGGTTTTCTCTATGGCGGCACATATCTCTTTGTAGGTGCGCCAAAGGTAGGAAAATCATTCTTCATGGCACAACTTGCCTATCATGTGGCAATGGGGATTCCGTTGTGGGATTATCCGGTGCGGAAAGGAACGGTGCTGTATCTGGCATTGGAAGATGATTATGCAAGACTTCAACGCCGACTGTCTGGTATGTTTGGTATAGAGTGTGCAGATAATCTGTATTTTGCAACACAGGCAAAGACCTTGAATGAGGGATTAGACAGGCAATTAGAAGGATTTTTGAAAGAGCGTAAGGACGCAAGGCTGATTATTATTGATACGCTCCAGAAAGTGCGTGAAGTTGGCGGGGACAGATACAGCTATTCTAGTGATTATGAGATTGTGACAAAGCTGAAATCATTCAGCGATAAATATGGTATCTGCCTGCTGGTGGTTCATCATACACGCAAGCTGGAATCGGAGGACAGCTTCGATATGATTTCCGGCACAAACGGACTGTTGGGTGCGGCAGATGGGGCGTTTATCATGCACAAAAAGAAACGGACAGACAATGAAGCAGTGATGGACATTGTGGGGCGTGACCAGCCGGATCAGGAACTGACTATAGAATTTGACAGGGAGCGTTGTGTATGGAAATTCAAGAAAGCAGAAACAGAGTTGTGGAAACAGCCACCGAACCCTCTTTTAGAAGCAATCAATGTGTTTCTGACAGAGGACAGACAGGCGTGGGAGGGAACAGCGACAGAACTTGTAAAGCAACTGCCGGATATACAGATACAGGCGAATGTGCTTTCCAGAAGGCTGAATACTGTCAATAGCCAGCTGCTCAATGACTATGGGATTTTCTATGATAATAAGCGGGGGCATGAAAGAAAAATCATTCTGAAACGCCTTGAAGTAAAAGAATAAAAGCGACGATATGCGTCGGTTGCGACGGTATTTTTGATAGCAGGCTGGTGTGGAAAATATCGACGCTATCGACGCAAACCGACGCAGAAAGGGAGAGAAGATGAAGAATGTACAGATTCCTTATGAATTGTTTATGTTGCTGATCCGTCACTATCTGGTGGAGGATGATACTTGTTTGGATGAAATCCGGCAGGGATTAGAGAAGAAACTGGATTCTTTGGTGCAGCATGAACTATATGGGAAATTTAAGACTGCTCCAACACAGGAGGAACGGGAAAAAGCCAGACAGGAATATCTGGATAGACGTGGAGTGCTGGACAGTTTCCGCTGGTAGTGTTTCTTGATGAGAATAGACAGGGGCGTGTCACACCCCTGTGATAGCAGACAAAGAGAAAGGTGTGATTGGATGATAATTCAGCCGGAATGGGGAACTCGGAACGTGAATAAGTATTTTTACGAAAGTGAAGCCAGGAGGATTGCTGACCTCAATGAAATTTTCGGAGAGGTAGAGCTGACAGATGATGAACAGCGGATACTGATATGGCTTGCCGGATGGGATGAATATACGATAGAAAATATGCTTTCAGCTATCCGAAAAGCTATGGTGGCAGAAGCAAAGCGGCTGAAAGCCGCCCGTCCGTAGGACAGAAAAGCTCCCGGCAGGGCGCAATGGCAGCTTTTGATGGACGGAACGGCTGTCAAAAGTGCTTTTGCGTTACTTTCGACGAAAGTAACAAAGCTATGTGCCGTATCCGGCACTGATTACCCCTAAACAGGGAGAAGGGATAAAGATTGAAGCGAACAATTAGTTTTATGACAGGAAAAGGTTCTGTTAATCATAACAGCAGAAAATTCCATGCAAAAAATATAGATTCGGAAAGAAGTTATCTGAATGTAGAATACTGTAACGAAGATGTCAAAGACGTGTATCACGAATTGTTTGATGAAGCTCTTGTTCGATACAACGAGAAGCAGACCAGAAGTGACCGTAAGATTGATGATTATTATGATAAAATTTGTTTCGGCAAACAGGAGAAACCGTTCCATGAAATCATTCTGCAAATCGGAGATAAAGACAATATGGGAGCGACAACAGAAAACGGACAGCTTGCTGCAAAGGTGCTTGATGAATATATGCGTGATTTTCAAAGACGGAATCCTACGCTACGGGTATTTTCTGCGTACTTGCACATGGATGAAGCGACACCGCATCTACATATTGATTTTGTACCATATACGACAGGAAGCAAAAGAGGACTCGATACAAGAGTTTCTTTGAAACAGGCATTATCGGCTCTTGGGTTTAAAGGAGGCACCAGAAGCGAAACAGAATTAAATCAATGGGTACAGCATGAGAAAAAACAGCTTGCGGAGATTATGTTGGAACGTGGGATTGAATGGGAACAGAAAGGCACACATGAAAAGCATTTATCAGTTTTGGACTTTAAGAAAAAGGAACGGGCAAAGGAAGTTGCGGAGTTGGAAGCGAAAAAAGAAAGTCTGGAAGAACATAATGTTGCCATACTGGAAACCAGTGAAAAGTGGTTGGGAGAATTGGAAAATCTTGAACAGGAGATTCACTCCGCACAGAAAATTCGTGAGGAAGCAGATAAAAAAGCAGAAGTGGCTAAGAAAGAAGCGGCAAGATATGAGAAAAAACTGGTGGAGATTGCTCCTATGGTAAAGGATATGGAGCGATTTGCAGTTAAGTATTCGTATGATCCAGAGGAAGTGCTGCCAGAAGCCGGAACATTGGAAAGCGGAAAGACTTATAGAGAGAAAAAGGCAAAGCCACTGATTGAAAAAATCATAACGGTTCTGCGGTCTGTGTATCGGGCGTACTTGGATATTTCCAGAAATTATAATGATTTGCAAAGGTCATGTGAACGAGCATGGAACAAGGTTAATGCGCTTTCTCAATATGTAGAAAAACTTAGGGACGAAAATATTGAAATGAAAGAAAAACTAAAGGATGTTCAATATTTATATCGAGTTATGGGAAAAGAAAAGGTAAATAAAATTATTCAGCAAGGGAAAGAAGCGGAAACAATAGATAAGATGAAAAGGCAGGCACAAAGAAGAACTCAATGGGAAAGATAAAAGCCTTTACGGAATCGTAGAATGTGTTTATAATTAAGAAAAGATTTTGTATAAGCAGAGAGAGGATATTGTCCTCTCTTTACTTATATTATACCATAAAAATCAAGAATTTTAAAGACTGGAAATGCCATTTAGCTGGTGCTATACTGCTATCACTAATAAAGCGATAGGGGGGATTAACATTGGAAAAAGAGTGGATTCTTATGGTGCAGCAGAATCAATTAGGGAACTTGTTGAAAACTAATCAGAAAACAGAAAAATTCGGACTTTCTATAAGCGAACAAGATGCGGAAATGATTTTGCAGGAGAGAAAGAATGCTCTGCAAGAACAGAAAAGAATTGAATTCGGAGAGGGAATTGTTCAAAAAATTATTTATGAGTTCTGTGATTCAGACTACATTGATCAAAACAACTATGTCAATACGATTATCCGCCTTCAAGAAATTTTTTATCTTTATAAAAATGAAATGAATGATGAAATTACTGATGATGAGCTATTGCATTTTATGAAAGAGCAATTTGATAATGTGTGCTTTGGTGATTTGGAATATTTGGAAGGAACATGTCTTTCCATATTTGCACAGGCAATTCGAGCTGGTTATAGAGGATTTCAAAAAACAGAGGGACGACAAGAGTATGAGCAATTTGATGAGGTGCAGCGTTGGGATTACGAGTTGTATCTTGAAACTCTGAAAAATTTGTGTTGGGAGTAAAGGTTGACTATGGATTACGGGATGAGTGAATTAGTACCGATTGTGGGAAAGCTGGCGGAAAAATATACAGGACATGAGCATACTTCAATAAGCTACGAGAAGGCAGAACAGTTAATGGAGGCAGTTTTATACTGTATTTGTGAGACAGAAAAGGAAAATACGGAATTCGCTGTTCAAGGAGAAAAATTGGATGTTGAAAGAATATATTTACTTGGAAAACATCTTGTAGAGGAAAAAGTTAAAAAAAGTCTGGAGTTATACAATCACATTTCTGCGGAGTTTTGTGATTACGGTAATTTCTGTTTGCAAAATATTTTTTTAAAAGATTTACCGTATTTTTTTGAACATTATAATTATCAGTTCGCTCCTCAAGATACAATGATTATTATAAATTATTCAACATGGAACGATGTTTCCAGTGATAAGGGGATTGATAAAATCTGGAACTTTTTGCAATCTGTTTTGTTGGAACAAAAGTTTTTACAGGCTTTCCCGAAACAAGAGATATATCGTGTTTTGATAAAGTACGATATTGCAAATGAAGGGGAAGCAGAGAATTTGTGCGAGATTATTCTACGCACTATAATGATGAATATTTTCTTGGGAAAATATCCTTTAGATTCTGAGTTCACAAAAGAGGATTGTATTAGGCTGCAGGAATTGTTCAAAGGCATGAGAGAAGATGAGATAGAAAAACAATTTCAAAAAATAGTACAGAAACTGGTAGAGAATTATTATGGTGGCGATGAGAAGCTGCAAGATTATTTGTGTATTGGTTTGAGAGATATGGCAGTTAGGACAAAGAATGCTGTTCAAAACGAAACGCTTATAGGCTATTTAAAAATAGACTGCACACTCTGGTAAAATGTTCAAAAAGAGCATTGTTAATTCTGAAAACTTTGGTATAATAAAAATGTGGCAACATTTTGGCAACAGAAAACCAGTAAGCCAGAATAAATGATGTAATTGAAGTAGAAAACGGTGTGTATTTGCATAAGACTTAAATTAATATAGTTAAGTGCAACGAAGGACACGCCGAGTTTGAATAAATCGAGTTGCTTAAAAAAGCCAGTGTTTATGCGGGTTTCAGCGATTTCGATTAGTCTTTTGATAACAAATTGATAACAGTCATAGCAAGTGCCATTATTCTTGTTATCCAGTGGTTTATGGGTAACGGAACAATTAACAGGTGGCTTGCAGACTAAAGTTCGGAGCTTGGCTCTGAACAAATTCCATATTATAAACTAAGCCCTTAGCTGTGGTTAATAACCATAGTTAAGGGCTTTTTTGTCGTTGCCAAAGCATCTGTAGGGAGCTGCCAGTGGCAGGTCCTGTAGGTGCTTATTTATCTTTCAAGTGGTCTTTGAATGCTTCCACGAGAGCGTCACTTAATTCCTGTGATGGAACTTTTGCCCAACGCTGTGTGGTGTCGAACTCTGGATAATGGTAACGCCAGTTATCGTATTCTTCTCTGTTGATTTCTTCGGAAGATAGCTTGTCTGCCTGTTCTTTCCAAGCATACAGCATTTTGAGGAGTTCATATGCTTCTCTGCCTTTGTCCTTGTTGACCTTTAAGCATACCTCTCCGTCTGCTTCACTGACAGTAAGACCGTAAATATCTTCAAGGGTAAACAGAGTGTGCATAAGACCGATATAGCTGTCTATGTCAGGAACATCAAGAGCCTGTGGAGAAACATCAAGCACCTGTGCCAATGCATTTGTAAGGTCTGCTTTCGGTTTGCGTGTACCAGTTTCGTACTGTGCCAAACGCACATCAGCACTCTTTTCTGGAAAACCGATTGCTGTACCGAGATACTTTTGTGTCATACCACGCATTAGTCTGAAAAAATGTATTCTTTCGCTGATAGCCATAATGATACGCTCCTTTTATATTTAGTGAAATAAGTATAGCAGAAATGTTTAGTGGAAGTCAAGAAAAACCGAAACAAAAATGTTTAATATTTTCTTTGCAACCACTTGACAATAGCAAATATGTTTAGTAAAATAAATTACGAATTAAACAAATATGCTTAATGCGACAACTGAATGACCGTCCGAAAAGCCAAACCGCCAAGACCTCGTCGGAGCAAGTTCCGTATCGTTCGCTTGTGTGCAAGCACAAAAGCTCATTCGCTGCACTGCTCCTCCTCTTCCCCAAAAGTCTCCGACTTTTCGGGAACCCCTATACGAGCGAGCGCCTGATGTACTGCGGTGCATTGGGACAGCACAGCGCCTGCCGACAAGCAGGAGTGCCTGTTGGAACTTTAACACGGAGAAAGCGGCAAGCAAAAAATTATTTTAAGAAAGGAAGAAAAAGGATATGGAAAACAGATTTATCCGAGCCGAAGATGTGGCTCAGGAACTAAACGTATCAAAACCTTATGCATATAAACTCATCAGACAATTAAATGAGGAATTGAAAGCAAAGGGCTTTATTACGATTGCAGGGCGTGTAAATCGCCAGTATTTTTACGAAAGGCTCTACGGAGCAGGAAAGGGGGAAATGTAAATGCCGGTATTTAAGAATGAAGATAACGGTACTTGGTATGTGATGGCAAGGTATGTGAACTGGAAAGGGGAACGCAAGCAGAAATGCAAGCGTGGCTTTGCTACCAAACGAGAAGCACAGGAATGGGAAAGAATGTTCAAATTGCAGACTTCTTCAGACCTTGATATGAGTTTTGAAGCCTTTACGGAGCTTTATATCAATGATGTGAAGAACCGTTTGAAGGAAAACACGTGGCTTACCAAAGAGCATATCATACGCACAAAGATACTTCCGTATTTCGGGAAACTGAAAATCAGCGAGATTTCCACAAAGGAGATTATTACTTGGCAGAATGAAATGCTTGCCTATCGTGATGAGAAGAAAAAGCCTTATTCACAGACGTATCTGAAAACGCTGCACAATCAGTTGTCCGCCATTTTCAATCACGCTGTCCGCTACTATGAACTGCGTTCCAATCCTGCGGCAAAGGTGGGAAATATGGGACGTGAGGAACACAAGGAAATGCTGTTCTGGACAAAGGAAGAATACAAGAAATTCTCTTTTGAGATGATGGACAAGCCTGTTTCCTTTTATGCGTTTGAAATGCTTTACTGGTGCGGTATCCGAGAGGGCGAGCTGTTAGCTTTGACTCCGGCAGATTTCAACTTTGATAAGGAAACAGTCACAATCAATAAATCCTATCAGCGTTTGAAAGGGCAGGATGTGATTACTTCTCCGAAAACGAAAAAGAGCAACCGCACGATTAAAATGCCGAAGTTTCTGTGTGAGGAAATGAAAGAATATCTCGGTATGCTTTACGGATTGAAGAAGAAAGACCGTATCTTTACGGTGACGAAAAGCTATCTTCATCACGAGATGGACAGAGGGGCAAAGGCGGCAGGCGTGAAGCGTATCCGCATTCACGATCTCCGTCACAGCCACATTTCACTCTTGATTGATATGGGCTTTTCTGCGGTGGCGATTGCTGACCGAGTTGGTCACGAAAGTATTGATATTACTTATCAGTACGCACACCTCTTTCCGTCAAAGCAGATTGAGATGGCAGAAAAATTAGATGATTTAGGGAAAGGAGATTTTGAAAATGTCAGCTAAGAACAGAGATAACAAAAATCGTTGGAGGAATATCACAGTAGGGTTTCGAGTATCGCCCGAAGAAAACGAACTCATTAACAGAGCTGTAGCTCTATCAGGATTGCCAAAACAGGAGTATTGTTACCGCCGTTGCTTAAATCAGGATGTGGTGGTACAGGGCAATCCGAGAGTGTATAAGGCGTTGAAAACGGAATTTGCCACAGTCCTTGCGGAACTGAAAAGGATTGAAGCAGGAAAAGGTGTGGATGATGAACTGCTGAGTGTAATAGAACTGATTTCCATTATTCTCGGCGGTTTGAAAGGAGAGGATGCGAATGGAGAATAAAAAAGAAATGACTATTCCAAATGTATCTGCGGCAACAGATGCGGAACAGTCACTTTCCAAATGTACTGACAATAGTATAGTCAATCAGGATACGGATTTCAAGGGGTACGAGCAATCTTTTGAAGAAATGCAAAGGGAAATACTCAGACAGTTAGACCCTTCCTATCTGAAAACAGTATCAATGACAACGCTGTATGATACGGTGTTTGAGGTTCAGACACCACTTATCGACGGTCTGCTCCAAAGGGGAACTTACCTTTTCGTAGGTTCCCCGAAAGTGGGAAAGAGCTTTATGATGGCACAGCTTGCCTATCATATCAGCACAGGCACACCGCTTTGGGAGTATAAGGTGCGTAAGGCAACGGTGCTTTATTTTGCCCTTGAAGATGATTACCCACGTTTGCAGAAGCGATTGTTTCAGATGTTCGGTGCAAAGGAGACAGGCAATCTGTATTTCGCAACGGAATGTAAAACGGTCAATGGCGGACTGGAAGAACAGATAAGAGGGTTTATGAGGGAACACCCAGACACAGGCTTGATTATCATAGACACCTTAAAGCGTGTGCGTGAAGCAGGCGGAGCAGATTACAGCTACGCAAGTGATTATGATGTTGTGGCAAGGCTGAAAGCGTTGGCAGACAGTTACAAGGTTTCAATGCTTATTGTTCATCATACACGCAAACAAAAATCGGAAGATATATTCGATATGATTTCAGGCACGAATGGTCTGATGGGTGCGGCAGACGGTGCATTTGTTCTCAGTAAGGACAAGCGTACTTCCAACAATGCCACACTTGATGTTGCTGGCAGAGACCAGCAGGATATGAAAATCCATCTTGTAAGGGACAGCGAGCGATTGGTGTGGAACTTTGCAAAATCGGAAACGGAGATGTGGAAAGAACCGCCCGAACCTCTGCTTGAGAAGATAGCGGATACGCTCTTTTCGGAAAGTGACAGATGGGAAGGAACTGCTTCGGAACTTTGCGAAAGGCTTGCGGTGGATATAAAGCCGAATGTACTTTCTTTAAGGCTCAGTATCAACGCAAGCAGGCTGTTTCGTGATTACGGTATCCGTTATCAGAACAGCCGCACACACGACGGAAGAAAGGTTTCACTTTGGAAAGAAACCGAGCAGACGGCGTGACAAACGGTGTCAAAGGTGTCAATGTTTTTGAGAGCAGCACGCTGTGAAAAACATTGTCACCATCGTCACACTTTGACACCGGATAAAGTTTAGGGGAGTGTGCAGAGAGTGCCTTTTCAAAGGCGGCTCTTTGGTCTCGCCTGCTGGCTCGGTCGGTTCGCAGGCGTGTGTGCCACCGGCACACGCTCACCCCTCGGAGAGCCTTCGGAGAACGCAAAACCTGTTTACAGGTCGCATTTTTGATGGGTGTACCCGTCAAAAGTGCTTTTGCGTTACTTTTGACAAAAGTAACAAAACCTGAGAATGTTGAAATTTACAGATGGGAGATGAAAAAATGCAGAGAACGATAAGTGCAATGGTCGGTAAAGGCTCGGTCAATCACAATAGCCGAAAGTTCCGAGCAGAAAATGTAGACGGAACTCGTACTCATCTCAATATCGACTACTGCAATGAAAATATAAAGACAGTTTATCACGAATTGTTTGATGAAGCATTGGAAAGATACAATGCCAAGCAGATAAGGTCAGACCGAAAGATAAAAGATTATTATGAAAAAATCCGAAGTTCCAAGCAGGAAAAACCGTTCCACGAAATCATTTTACAGGTGGGCGGTAAGGGAAATATGAACGCCGATACGGAAAACGGAGAACTGGCAAAGCAGATTTTAGATGAATACTATCAGGGTTTTCAGGAGCGAAATCCACAGCTTCGGGTGTTCTCGGCTCATCTGCATATGGATGAAGCTACACCACATCTGCACATAGATTTTGTACCTTTTACCACAGGCAGCAAGCGTGGACTTGATACAAGAGTGTCACTAAAGCAGGCTCTTGCAACGCAAGGTTTTAAGGGCGGCAGTCGTGGCGATACGGAGTGGTCGCAATGGATACAGTCCGAAAAAGAACAGCTTGCGGCGGTGATGGAACGTTATGGGATTGAGTGGGAACATTTAGGCACACACGAAAAACATCTTTCTGTTTTGGATTATAAAAAGCAGGAAAGAGAAAAAGAAGTGGCGGCATTAGGTGCGAAAATCGAGCAGAAACAGATTGAATTTGATGTGTTGTCGGAACGAGTATTGAACTATGATAAGGCAAAAGACGAGCTGTCAAATCTTGAAATAGAGCTTGATACTGCACCGAAATATCAGTTGCCAGAACCAGAGAAATTTATGACTGCAAAGGCATATAAAACCAAAATGGCAGAGCCGGTTGTAAGGAAATTGAAGCAACTTGTCAAAACGGTGCTTGCCCGCTGCTTTGAGGGGTGGGACAACTATCATAGGCTGAATACAGCGAATGCACAGTTATACCGCACCAATCAGCGTTTGGAGAAAGTCAATGAAAGATTGACCGAAGAAAACAAAATCCTAAAAGCAGAAAATAAAGATTACAGCCTGCTCCGTAAGGTTTTTGGTCGCAAACAGATAGATGATTTGTTGGAGCAGGCAAGAACAGTTAAAGGTCGCAAGCGTGATAATACACGATCACGATAGACAAAAATCACAGGAGGAAAAGGAAAATGACAAAGACAATTTTTGAAGAAATGGGCGGAACTTATAGACAGGTGGGTGATTATTTATTGCCGAACATCACAGTACCAGCCGAAGAAGAAATAGAGCCGATTGGTTTATGGGGGAAACGACATGCAAGGCATTTAAAGGAACACTATAAAGTGTTATATATGAACCTGCTGACAAGCGGAAAGCTGCATAGTTATCTTGCAGAAGTCGATAAGCAAGCAGAGGATATGTTTCTTCGACTGGTAAAGGAATATGCCGACAGACAAGATGTGACGGAACAATTAAAGAAAGATAATCCCTACGAATGGATTGGAAGAATGAATAATATTCAGGCTTGTGTGAGGGAAGTTGTAGGAACGGAGTTGATTTACACATAAGCGTTTTACGGTATGGTGCTCCTGCGTTTGCTGGAGTGCTGTGGTTGTGGTTGTAAAGAGGTTGTGAAAGATTGAATTTCGTAATGGTTGGATGTATAATTAGGAAGTGAAAATTTTAATTTGCACTTCCATAAGGTGAAATGTATTGACACAAAAAATACAGTATGATAGTATTGCCATTAGAAGAAAGAAAGGCACATTTTGTGTAAGGTGAGGAAATGATTAATAGATAATTTGATTTAAGTAAGACACATATAGTTATTGAGCCTGTAGAGAATAGGTTTGTTTTGTGTACGCTTAAGTTGGATTATCGCAAGAGGCATTTCCTTTGTTTTCCTTTTGGAAAAGAAATAAGGGTCTATTTAGCGAGTCTATTTTTGCGTATGCAAAAAAGACTCGTTTTTGTGTGTTCAAAATAATAATTGGCTCAGACTTCGAAAAGGAGAAACTTTAATGTTGCAGATAAAAAAATTAAATTTAACACATAAAAAAGACCTGAGAATAATTCTTAATGATTTCAACCTTGTGCTAAATGATGGAGATAAGGCAGTTATTATTGGAGAAGAGGGAAATGGGAAATCGACATTAATGAAGTGGATATACAATCCGTCGCTTGTAGAAAACTATATAGAAGCAGATGGGGAAAGGATAATGGGACACGAACGTCTTGGTTATCTTCCGCAGGAGATGCTCGATGAAGATAAGGAAAAAACAATATACGAATATTTTTCTGAAGAGGAAATATTCTGGGAGAAAACGCCTAAAGAATTGTCTGTTATTGCGGGAAAATTTGGAATGAAAAATGATTTTTTCTACAGTAACCAGACAATGGGTAGTCTTTCAGGAGGCGAAAAAGTCAAGACACAACTTATGAGGCTTTTCATTCGCGATGTTTCTGTGCTGTTGTTGGACGAACCTTCCAATGACATCGACATTGCGACGCTTACATTACTGGAAAAAATCATAAATGACTGGAAGCACATTGTGCTTTTTATTTCACACGATGAAACGCTGATAGAGCGTACTGCCAACATGGTGATACATATCGAGCAGATTATACGAAAAACAAAGGCGAGATATACCGTGGCAAAGCTTCCCTATAGACGCTATGTGGAAGAACGGCTTCATAAATTTGAAATCCAAAAACAGCGGGCACTGAGTGACCATAGGGAGAAAAAGATTCGCGATGAAAAATATCAAAGAGTTATGCAGAGTGTACAAGGTGCATTAAGAAGTTGTACCAGACAAGCACCGTCTGTTGCCAAAAACTTAAAGGACAAAATGCATACGGTTAAGGCAATGGAACGAAGATTTGAAAAAGAAGATGAAAATATGACTCAGATGCCGGAACAGGAAGAAGCAATCTTTGTCAAATTAGGGGATGAAAACTCACACATTCCCGCAGGAAAAACGGTCATAGAATATGAACTTTCAAAGCTTGTGACTCCGGATGGCAAAAGAATTTTAGCAGAAGGAATTCATTTAAAAATAAAAGGTTCAGAAAAAATCTGTATGATAGGAGCCAACGGGGCAGGAAAAACGACTCTTCTAAAAAAGATAGCGGAAGAACTCCTAAATCGGAATGACATTAAAGCAGAATATATGCCTCAAACTTATGAAGACCTGCTGGATTTGGATGTTACACCGGTTGATTACCTTGATAAAACAGGAGATAAAGAAGAGCGTACAAGAATTAGAACATACCTTGGTTCACTTAAATACACACCAGATGAAATGGAGCATCCGATTCGGGAGTTATCAGGCGGACAAAAGGCGAAAGTGCTTCTCTTGAGGATGAGCTTAAGTGGTGCAAATGTTCTTATTCTGGATGAACCGACAAGAAATTTTTCACCATTGTCCGGTCCGGTAATAAGAAAAATGCTCCGAGAATTTCCGGGGGCTGTCATTAGCATTTCTCACGATAGAAAGTATATTGAAGAGGTGTGCGATAAAATATATCAGCTAAATCCTAATGGATTACAGCTAATTGGTGATTGATAACAAAAAGGATGAAAGACTGACAAATTTCAGGCTTTTAGTGAGTTGGAAAGCATACAAAGATTTGAATTTGGAGGATAGATTATGGTACGTACAGAAGATGCATGTGAAATTATAAAATATGCTTTGCAAAACGAAATTAAAGTATATTTAGATGGCGGATGGGGTGTTGATGCACTTCTTAAAAGAGAATCAAGAATACACAATGATATTGATTTGTTTGTTGAACTGAAACATTATCATGATTATATTTATGTGATTAAGCAGCATGGATTTGAGGAAGTAAATACTGATTATACAACGGATGGTCATACTGTCTGGAAAGATGATAAACAAAGAATCATTGATTTACATTGTTTTGAATTTACAGATGACGGAATTGTTTATGAGGGAGATATATTTCCATCAAAAACTTTTTCCGGTATTGGAAAAGTTGGAGATATAACTGTTTCTTGTATTGAACCATTGAGTCAGGTAATGCTTCATTTGGGATATGAACACGATAAAAATGATGTGCATGATGTGATGCTGTTGTGTGAAACATTTCAAATAGCAATACCAGATGAATATAAGGAAAAGTAAAATTTCAGTTTTGTGTTGAATCTCTAAGCAAAATAGCTTATAATTTGACATGCTACATATAGTTATTATCCACAGTTATCGAGTAGGTGTTATCAATGCCGATAACAAAATGATAACATTAGCTCGTATAGGCAGGATAATATGGATATATCAAATAATCAAAAGAACGAGAAACATTACAGAGAATAATTCCTAAACAAAAAGCGTTAGTCTTTGTAGAGTTTGAATAGTTGACGCTGGGCTACAAAGCCCGTAACCACGGGGCTTTGCGGCTTTGGGTGTTTGAAATTGCATTATCATTGCATTTTTATATTTCTTTGTGATACATTGCAGTATGCTGATTACTGGTATAATTAGCAATACTTTGAGAAGCTGACTGGTAGCTGAGAACCCCGGTCAGCTTCTTTGCAATCTCAATATTGGTGTTTGGATACAGATGACCATAAGTTCCTAGTGTCGTCTGTATTTTTTCATGTCCAAGACGCTCTTTAATCAGCAGTGGATTTTCGCCCATGCTGATAAGCAGGGAAGCATGCGAATGCCGTTACGGTATAATAACGACAAACAGAAAAAGCCTTTATTTTCAAGGGGTTTGAGCGTTTGTCGTCTTTTATTCAATTCCTTTTCCAAGTTGAAAATTGACGAAAACTATAAAGAAAAAAGGAGGCTGTTTTATTAACGACAAAATTTAATAGTGCCAGCGGTCCGGCTTTATGTCTGACCGCTGGTTGCCGTGGGCGTTTCACTTTTATAGGTGGACGCCCTTTTTTCATACTCATTTTCGAGAGAAAGGAGATCCACATGGAATTAAACGAAATGGAAAAAAAGCTGCTCTTTCAAGTGGAGGGCGATTATCAGACAAAGATCCTGAATGAACTTTATATGACCGTGCGGTATTCAAATAATTCCGAACAGCGGGAGGCGGCAGAAGGTCTTATGGCAAAACTTCGTGTTCTGTCAAATGCAGAGTGCATGGACTTGGTAAAAGATATTCAGAAGAATTACCGTCTGCCCTATCCAGCCCGGACGATTGGAGAAAAGATCGCCGAGGCCAGACAACAATCAGGGGCAGAAAAATTGAAGGGGCATGACATCATGGCACTTGAACGCTTTGATCCAGAAGTAAAGCACATGATCGTCTTTGATGTATTGTCTTACGATTCCCCTGTTGGCGACAAAGGCGATAAGATGCGCTTGTTCCTTACAGATGCCGGCTATCAGAAATTTTTAGAGAGCCAGGAACGGGGCGAAGTGAAACTGAAAAACCATGCGAAGGTCTCTGACGGTCATCTCCATTATGACCGCAGGGATCATGCCTTGTAACGGAATAGTCGAAGAAAGGAGGCGATACAATGGCAGTATTCCGTGTAGAGAAAACAAAGGACTTTACGATAATGAGCAATCACCATCTGCGCAATACGGAGTTGTCCTTAAAGGCAAAGGGGCTTTTATCACTTATGTTGTCGCTGCCGGAAGATTGGGATTATACCACGAAGGGACTCGCCCATATCTGCAAGGACGGTGTGGATTCTATCACTACTGCCCTGAAGGAACTGGAGCGGCATGGTTATCTCACCAGACAGCGCCTCCGCTATGATAACGGGCAGTTGGGAGACATTGAATATACGATCCATGAGCAGCCTGTAAGTACCGAAAACATAGGGCTTTCACCTAAACGGGAAAATCCAAGACAGGTAAAACCTGAACAGGCAAAACCTAAACAGGCGGAACCTGAACAGGAAAATCCGGCACAATTAAATACTAATCCATTAAAAACAAAAAAATCAAAAAAAGATAAATCAATAACTTATCCATCAATCTATCCGGCAGAGCCGGAAGCGGCGAACCGCACGGATGGGATGGATCGGATAGAGCTGATAGAAGCATATCGTGAAATCATCAAAGAAAATATCGAATATGACTTACTGGTCTTACGGTATGGCAGGGAACGTCTGGACGAAACCCTTGAACTTATGCTTGAAGTGATTTTGTCGAAACGCCCTTACATACGCATCGCCGGAGATGATTTTCCGCGGGAGATCGTCAAGAGCCGGTTCCTGAAGATCAATTCCGGTCACTTAGAGTATGTCTTTGACTGTATCGACAAGAACACGACGAAGGTCGGAAATATCAAAGCATATCTGCTGGCGGCGCTGTATAATGCCCCGGCTACAATGGACAGCTATTACCGTGCCGAGGTCAATCACGATCTGTACGGCTGTTAGGCACCTTTGGGTGTCTTTTTTCATTCCATCACAGGAAGGAGGCAAAGCACGATGAAAAGAATCACTGTGCCGGTACAATGCCCGGCGTAACCAAAGAACAGATTCAGGCAGCGCGGGAAGCTGATCTGTTTACTTACCTGCAGTTCCATGA
Organism: Mediterraneibacter sp. NSJ-151; assembly: GCF_022487435.1. Classification (NCBI taxonomy): domain Bacteria; kingdom Bacillati; phylum Bacillota; class Clostridia; order Lachnospirales; family Lachnospiraceae; genus Mediterraneibacter; species Mediterraneibacter sp. NSJ-151. The sequence continues at coordinate 371,112 of NZ_JAKVPP010000001.1, forward strand.
ACCCGGTGTGCTGAAACGGGATGGACCTAATTTCCGGCATAAGGAACATGACAGTCTGGTATATGTGACCGGGAAAAGGTACTGGTACTGGAACAGCCGTGGACGGAGTATCAATGCGCTGGACTACCTGATCCAGATTCGGGGATATGGTCTTGTGGATGCGGTTCATGCTCTGGTAGGTGGCGAAATCCGACATACACCGGCTTACCGAAGTACGGCAGAAATACAGGTATCAAAAGAACCGGAAAAGAAAGCATTCTCTCTCCCCTGGGCCAGACGTTGCGCGGCCGCTGCGGTCTCCTATTTGCAGAAACGGGGGATCAGCTCAGAAGTCATTCGCCAGTGTTTACAAGCCGGGATTTTTTACGAAGCCCGGTATCATGGAGAACCGGTTTGTGTATTTGTAGGGAAAGATGATTCCGGGAAAGCGAAGTTCGCCTGTATGCGCAGTATCGGCGGCAATCTCAAAAAGGATGTCTATGGCAGCGACAAAGGATATAACTTTTGTTATCCCCCGCAAAGTCCGGGTAGCCGGCATGTGGCAGTCTTTGAAGCTCCTATTGATGCGCTTTCCCATGCAACGCTTCAAGAGCTGGAGGGATGGAAATGGAATGGTTACCGCTTGTCTTTGGGAGGTACTTCCCATGTGGCGCTGACTTCTTTTCTGGAACGCCACCCGGAGATCCGGCGTGTTACCCTTTATATGGACCACGATCTTGCCGGATTTGTCAATGCCCGGAAAATCAAGACCATGCTCCACGAGGATAAACGTTTCCGTCATATCCGGGTAAGTGTCAACCCTCCCCGGATGGGAAAAGATTACAATGAAAAATTGCTGGAGGTTCGGGAACAACTGCAAACCAGCCAGCACCAACGCCGCCCAAAAGAGGCGGCTGTTTCAATTTAGGGAGGATTTCAACATGAATGGATCTCAACATATCTGCTTTACAGACAGCGCCGGAAAAGCGCTGTTTTCCATTCCCGACAATGGTTTACTCTGCCTGTTCTATGGAAACGGGGACAGGCACTTTGCTGTTTGTCATCGTCTGGATGACACCCATGCAGAAATTGACGGGGTAAATTATTCGTTGCCGGATTTTGCCAAAAGGATGAAACACAACCAGATCAGCTTTGCCCCGGCATAAGGCTGGAAAACAAATAACAGGAGGATTTGAAAATGAAAAAAATTGAAAATACCGCTTTGCAGATGATTGCCGAGGCTTCCCGGTGTCCAGACTACGGCCCCGATATGGTTAAATCGCTGATGAAAAAGCTGGACATGAACGAAAAGGGCTTTGCGCTTTTGATGAATGTTGCCCCATCCACAGTGCGTCTTTGGACTAGCGGAGCTGCACAGCCTTGCGGCACAGCAAAACGCCTCATGCAGATTTATGAAACCGGTCCGGAGATTGTCGGCAAGATTGCCGGCGGGCAGCTACCGGCAGATGGGAGGGATTGATTAAATGGCGGGGACAGATAGCCAGCCGTTTGCGGAAAATGAGCAGGTCAAAGAGCTGCTTCACATGAAAGGAGGAATTTGATTGGATCAGGAACCACTACCGCAGATTCATTTGATCCGCGATACAGACTTATCCGTCTTTGCGTATGAGCTCCATATTTTTGCCGGAGATTTTCTCAGGGAATGCGAATTCAATATGCGTTCTCTGGCGACAAATGCCGGGGCTGATTCCATTGCCATCATGGGGAAAAATCACATGTGGCTTTCCGACGCTTTGTTTGCTTATTGTTCTACGGCAGATCTTCATCAAATGATCTTAACAACGGAGTTTATCGGAGCGAGGGCTTTCCTGTTTCATACGGATCGCAGAGAGGGCGGTCACTTGTACGGAGATGTCCTGATGATGGATTTAGACACGCTGCGGCAGGATATAAAACGAAATATCCTCTATCCCTGCGGCGTCAATATCGAACGCAAAGATGGTTCAGTGGCTACGGTCAGCCTGAAAGAATGGACTGGAATGGAGCTTTACGAAAAAGATGCTCTGAAAAGCTGGGGATTTTCTTATGCCCCGAATCAAGTTACGGAATGGCAGTACCACTATTCCACGATGTTCAGACAGTGGATGGATCAGGCATTTCGTTATATGCCCCAGGATTTAGAAGAACGCCTGAATATGCAATATATGGAGGTAGCCCAGAACCCGGATATGGATAAGTACCGCATACCACAGGGAACGGCAAAGCAGATGCTTCTTTATGACGAAGCCCCTGTGTATCGCCTTCTTCCATCCGGTTCGGAGAAAATTGCGCCCATCGCGGCAATCTCTACGGGCCTGTGGTATGAAAATTACCGGGAGTTTGCCATTGCACCGGAGGATTTAGGCGCTCTGGACAAACTGATCCGCAGGGAAACTGACCGGCTCACAGGAAACCTCCCACAACTTCACAAAAACGAAGAACGTCGCCCTGCCCCGGAGCGATAAGAATTTTACACTGACTGGAGGTGATGAAGATTGGCAGGAGTGCATGAAGATTTCGGCGAAAAGATCGGCGGTGCTAAAAAAGATCTGTGGAAAGACCGCGGGCTGTATGCAGATGATCTGGAAGCCATGAATGAGCGCGAAGCCGAAAAATTTGTGAAAAAGGATAATGTCTGGAAAAAGCCGGACTATGCAGCCATACTGGAGGAAGGGATTCCTCTTGGCGTGGTCTATTTTATCAAAAAAGCGAGGGACGGCTTAAACGCTTCCCCTCAGTATTACCGCACGGATGACACCCCGGAAAAACGGACCGCGAGACAAAAGGAATATATAAAAACAGTTCGGGAATTGCAGGCAGTGCTTTCAGATGTCCGTACTGCGGAGGATGCTGTGAGAGCCTATGACCGCTTTTTCGTTGACAATGGATATTTAGAAAAGGTACAGGGCTGGGGAAGCGGAATCCATTACCGGGCAACGAAAAAGGGACAGGACAATCCCGTGATCACAAACAAATTGTCCAATACCATGCTGATCCGCTCGGCTGAATATTTTGAGCGCAACTTTACTCAGAAAGCAAAAAAGGAACAGTTTTGTGTTTCCAAAGAGCAGAAAATACCGAAAGGTTATGCGATTCACTTCAACGACGGGAAACATACCTATTCTAAAAATGAGGACTGGAAGCCCGGTACCTACTATGTGACAAAAGGCTATTCGATCCTGCGGACCAATTTTGAGACCAAAGAAGCTGCCCTGAAATGGGTGCAGGAACTTGCCAAAGGCAGGAACAAAAATGGGAAGATCCGGTTTGTCCCTCCCCAGCTCGCCCATGTCAAACGTACCGGCCCGGATTATCGGAATGGCGTGGAGATCACCGGACAGCATTATCTTGATACATTTGGGTTCCGCGGCGGCGAGTTTGGAAACTGGATGAACCAGAACGACCGTCAGACCTCCCTTAACATGGGATTTGAAGCACTAAAGGATTTGGCGTCAGCCCTTAAGATCAGCGATAAAGATATTGCTTATCAGGGAACACTTGCTATCGCTTTTGGTGCAAGAGGCAGTGGCAATGCTGCAGCTCATTATGAACCTTTGCGTACAGTCATCAATCTTACAAAAATGCACGGGGCCGGTTCCCTGGCACATGAATGGTGGCATGGACTTGACGATTATCTTGGTACAAAGATGGGAGCAAAAGGGATGCTGTCAGAACAGCCCCGCCTCTATGCGCCGTTCCAAAAACTCATTGACACCATGAAGTATAAACCGGAAACACCGGAACAGGCAGCAAAGCGCACGGAAGCACAAACAGAACGCACCCGGAAAAATGCGGCAAGCTGGCTGGATTCCTCGGTTCTTGCCTCCCTGAAACGGTATGGCAATGAGGAACAGATGGAAACCTACGCAGTCTTGCGGGAAGCATTTTTGTCCGGCGAACCCGGCTCTGTGGAACAGATCAGCGCATTTAAGAAGAATGTTACCGGCCGGGTAATTCCCAAAAGTGAACGGGAACGGCTGGAAATTTTTGAGCGTATGCTTTCCGGGATGCAGGCGCAGGAAGCTCCGCAGATTGGACGGACGGAAACTGATTTTTACCGTAATTCGGTACGCATGGGAAAAGAATGTGAAAAAGACGGCGGTTATTGGGACAGCAATGTGGAAATGACAGCCAGAGCCTTTGCCTGTTATATCAAGGACAAACTGCCCTACACATCGGATTATCTGGCAGGCCATGCCGACTGTGCCCTTACCCTGGTTTCCGGTAAAGACGGAGAAATGGAGGTATTGAAAGCCTTCCCTGTGGGGGAAGAACGCCGTGCAATCAACGCTGTTTTTGACGAGATCATTCAGGATTTGAAACGGGAACAGCTATTGACCCATGCCGATGTAACGCTTCCCCTCTCTGTTTCTGAACTTCGTGAGGCGGCGGACGGGCAGCTATCCATGTTCGGCGTCGGCCGTCCTTCCGTGATGGATCAGCTTGCGGCAAACAGGCCGGCAGATAAAAAATCACCGGCACAGACGTTTTCCAGAAAAAACCACGAGCCGGAAATATAGCAGGAGGTGAACAGCATTTTGGAAGAAAATAAAGATTATCATGCCTACCGGTATGGCGACCACTTGACGCCGGGATCGGAGCTTAAAATTGAGCACAGCGTAGTTTGTGAAAATGTGGATATTTCTACACTGATCACAATGGGAACAGATAGCCTGGAAGCCATGCGCCAGGGAAGTATCGACGGGGAGCAGAAAGCCTATGAAATCGTGGTGGCTGCCGCAAAACAGTGGGAACAGCAGGCAGCGGCAACACAGACGATCAACCGGGCTTTGGAATATCTTCGTACACCTGAGATTGAACATACCGGCAATCAGTGGAAAGACACCGATAACTGGAGGGCGGATCAGAAAATCAGCAACCGGGTCTATCAGATGACCTGCAGTATTTGGGAAGATACGAAATATGACAGGGAAACAAAACAGAGTATTCCGGTTGCCTGGTATGTGACATGGGAAGTCCGTATTCATTCCCCGAAGCAGGGATATGGAGAAAAGATTGCCGGACAAAACCAGAAACGATATACAGATAAGAATGCAGCCATAAAATACCTGGACGGGCGGAAGAAAGCCTATTCCCATTTATTCACGGAAATTTCCCCGCCAATTCCGAAAGAATATGAGCGTCATTTTATGGTTCATGGCACTCTCTTACCTGGTTATACGGTTGAAGGACTGGAACAGACCAAAACGGAACATGCCGCCGCCGAGGTTTCGGAGGGCGGTATTTTTACGCCCCAAAACCAGGAGAAGCCTTCCGTCCTGGGGAAGCTCTCTGTGGCAAAAACCCAGGAAAAAACGCCAGCCGCTCCCGGTATGGCAATGAAAAAGAAGGAGGATATACAGTTATGAAAGTGTTAATGGTAGAGCCGGGCAAGTCCCCTTATGCTGCGGAGATTGAAAGCGGTCTGAAATCTTTGCAGGCGGCAGTGGGTGGAGACATTCAGGCGGTCTATCCGTATGAGGACCCGGTGGCTCTGATCTGCAATGATGAAGGCAAGCTGATGGGACTGCCTCTGAACCGGGCTCTCTTTGATGATGACGGCCACGTTTATGATATTGTGTCCGGGAATTTTCTGATCGTTGGTCTTGGCGAGGAAGATTTTACAGACCTTTCCCCGGACTTGATGGAGAAATACGGGGAGCAGTTCAAGTACCCTGAAAAATTTGCAAGGATTGCCGGCGAGATCATTGCAGTCAAGCAGCCTGCAACCAATGAACACCGGGAAAAACCGATGATGCACCATTCCGGCCCGGATTTGTAGAAAGAAAGGAGCCAATTATGTTAATGGCAGTAAATGAACCTTATGCCCTTATGGTGCAGCCGGACGATATTCTGATCTCTCCCCGTGAGGTAGATGAACATTTTGGGACGATGGTATGCTTCCATCCCCGCTATGCGCTGGGCGACCATCACAACTATATGGACAAAGACGACTTCCTGCGGGAAATGTATTTAGATACCGTAGGACATGATGAAGCCGGCATGAAACGCTATGAACGGATGGTAAACATTGTAAGCAGCCGTTTCCGGCATGGACCAAAGACAGAGGAACGGGCGATCGATGAAGCAATGCAGAAAGTAATTTCGGAAAAGTATCTGATGCTCCCCCTCTATCTCTACGACCACTCAGGTCTTGCCATGAGTACAGAAAGTTTCTCAGGCAGGGCCCCTCATGCAGAATGGGACAGCGGACAGGTCGGCTGGATCTATGTTTCCAAAGAAGATGCCCTAAAGGAATTTGACGCTGACAAGATGACCGGCGCCATCCGGCAGAAAGCGGACGCACTGATGCGCAGTGAAGTCGCCGCTTACGATTCCTATCTGCATGGCGAATGTTATGGGTTTGAGCTTTATAAAAACGGGGAGCTGTCGGATAGCTGTTGGGGCTTTATGGGTAACTTTTCCGATGTGTTGAAAGATATGGCGGAATACCTCCCGGATGAGTGCAAAGGGATGGTCGATCATCTGGAGGAACAGGAACGCCCGGCTACGATCATCAAGACGCTTTTGAAACATGCTAAAATTCAGGTCGATCAGGCAGCAAAAGCCTTTGAACACGCTTCCCGACAGCAGGTTCTTGGGGAAAGCCGGTAAAAAGTTATTTCCATATTATAAATACCGATTTTATCAGAAAGGAGGATGCTCTTGCAGGAAGATCTCGAACAACGAACGGTTTCTGTTTCTATACAGGCAGCAAAACTGTCAGGGCGGGTACTGCGTGCGGCTATTGCTGCGGTACTCCAAAAGATGGAACAGGAACGCACAATGCCAAAAGTCGGGCGCAACAGCATGAAGCGGCTGACTTATAAAGACCCCGGAGCCAATACCATTGAAGTTTCAGGGCGAATCCGCTCTTTTGAACGGTATGCCAGGAAACATCAGGTACGCTACCATATAGAAAAGGAACTTGGGACCGATCCCCCAAAATGGACGGTATATTTCAAGGCAAACCAGGCGGATGCACTGACGGCAGCTTTTAAGGAATATACGAAGAAAGACCTTACACGCAGCACCAGACCGTCGCTGCTTACACAGCTTCATAAGTTCAAAGAACTGGCGCAGTCGCTTGGCCGTGACCGTGTAAAGAACAAAGAACACGGAGGACCGGAACGATGAAGATTGATGCAGAAACACTGAAAAAACAGGTCATTCTCCATCTGCCTTATATTCTGTTCCTTCTGGTATTTGCCAAGCTGGGCGAGGCGGTGCGTCTGGCTCCCGGAGCAGACGCTTCCCAAAAGCTGTTAGGACTGTCCGAAGGCTTTGCCCTTGCGTTTCAGAGTATGTGGCCGGGAGCGGCAATGGACTGGCTGATTGGTTTATGCGGTGCAGCCATTATGCGGCTGGCAGTCTATCTTAGAGGGAAAGACGCTAAGAAATACCGCAAAAATGTGGAATATGGTTCTGCAAGATGGGGAAATAAAGCCGATATTGCCCCATTTATGGACCCAAAGCCGGAAAACAATATCATTCTTACCCAAAGTGAAGGACTGATGTTAAACGGACGGCCCAAAAATCCGGCCAATGCAAGAAATAAAAATGTACTGGTAGTCGGAGGATCAGGTTCGGGAAAAACGCGCTTTTTCATCAAGCCCAATCTGATGCAAATGCACAGTTCCTACGTCGTCACCGATCCGAAAGGTACAGTCCTTGTGGAATGCGGAAAGATGTTGCAGCGAGGCACACCAAAGCTGGACAAGGACGGAAAGCCTATGCGTAATGAAAAAGGAAAGATCATCTATGAGCCCTATAAAATACGGGTATTCAATACGATCAATTTTCAGAAAAGTATGCACTTTAACCCATTCGCCTACATTCATTCCGAGAAAGATATTCTGAAGATCGTCACTACCCTGATCGCCAATACCAAAGGCGAAGGAAAAGCCGGAGACGATTTCTGGGTCAAAGCAGAAACCTTGCTTTATACGGCACTGATCGGATATATCTACTATGAAGCTCCGGTAAACGAACAGAATTTTGCCACACTGGTAGAAATGCTGAACGCAATGGAGGTCCGTGAGGATGACGAGTCATTCAAAAATGCCGTTGACCTTCTCTTTGACGCTCTGGAACAGAAAGACCCGGATCATTTTGCCCTGCGTCAATATAAAAAATATAAGCTCGCTGCCGGAAAAACAGCGAAGTCGATCCTTATTTCCTGTGCTTCCAGACTGGCTCCTTTTGACATTAAAGAAGTCAGGGAAATTACCATGTATGACGAGCTGGATCTGGATATGCTGGGGGATGAACGGACCGCTCTTTTCCTTATTATGAGTGATACGGACGGAACCTTTGCATTTTTGATCAGTCTGATCTATTCCATTTTGTTTAACCGCTTATGCGAGCGGGCGGATGATGTATATGGGGGCAGGCTTCCCATCCATGTGCGCTGCCTGATCGACGAGGCGGCAAATATCGGGCAGATCCCGAACCTGGAGCGTCTTATGGCGACCATCCGAAGCCGTGAGATCTCTGCCTGCTTGGTGCTGCAGGCGCAAAGCCAGCTCAAAGCCCTGTATAAAGATAACATGGACACCATCATCGGTAACTGTGACGCCTCTCTTTTCTTAGGAGGCAAAGAAGAAACTACCTTAAAAAGCTGGAACTCCCTATTAGGGAAAGAGACTATTGATCTGTATAACACCAGTGTCACAAAGGGAAATCAGGAATCCCACGGACAAAATTTTCAAAAGCTGGGAAAGGACCTGATGTCGGTGGATGAACTGGCAGTTATGGACGGGGGCAAATGTCTGCTGCAGATCAGGGGTGTGCGGCCGTTCCTCTCCCGGAAATACGATATAACCAAACACCCAAATTACAAACTGCTTTCCGATTTTAATGAGAAGAACGCTTTTAATATCGAAAAGTTTCTTTCTACCCGGATGCCGATGCGTCCCGGTGAACGATACCGCAATTATGAAGTCACAGCCGAAGATCTGGCTTCCCAGACTTTATAGAGTTGTTCCTGCCTGTCAAAGCATGACGCCCTGGCAGGCTTTGTTTTTGTCACGATGAAAGGAGGATATTTTGAGGATTCGTGATTCTCCCTGAAAAGTAAATAACCGCAGGATTTTTCCTGCCCCATGCCGCCGTGCTGTTTGAAACAGATTTTTTTCTAAAAACAGTGCGGCGGCTTTTTTTGTTTCCGGCCTGATACGGCCATATCACAAATTAAAATTTCTGAAATTAAAGGAGGAACTATATGGCATTTTTTGCAAGCGCGATTGATACTTTGAAGATCCTTGTGATCGCCCTGGGCGCAGGTCTGGGCGCATGGGGTGTTGTAAACCTTCTCGAAGGTTACGGAAATGATAACCCAGGTGCAAAATCCCAGGGGATCAAGCAGCTTATGGCAGGCGGAGGTATCGCTCTGGTTGGTGCAACGCTGATCCCGCTGCTTTCCGGCCTGTTCGGTTAAGGGCTGACTTATGGGCAGTCTGTTTGAATGGATAACAGACTGGATTAAAGAGGGCCTGATCGATGCGATCACCGGACAGTACACCAGTATTTTCAACTCCGTCAACAATCAGGTTGCGGATGTGGCAAATCAGGTAGGACAGACCCCGCAGGGCTGGAATGGCGGCGTGTTTTCCATGATTCAGAATCTTTCAGAAACCGTCGTCATTCCCATTGCGGGCATGATCCTGACCTTTGTTCTGGTGTATGAACTGATCCAGATGATTCTCGAAAAGAACAACATGCACGAATTCGATACATTCAACATCTTCAAGTGGATTTTCAAGACTTTTGTTGCCACTTACCTGCTCACCAACTGTTTTACGATTGTGATGGCGGTCTTTGATGTGGCCCAAAATGTGGTGTCGCAAAGTGCCGGTGTCATAAACGGGAACCTGGATGTGCAGGCGGCGTTGTCTGATCTGAAAACCCAGCTTGAAGCAATGGGAATGTGGGAACTGATTGGACTGTGGCTGGAAACCAACATCATCAATCTGTGTATGTGGGTACTGTCCATCGTGATCTTTGTCATTGTATATGGCCGTATGATCGAGATTTATTTAACCGTGAGCCTTGCACCGATCCCGTTTTCCACAATGGCAAACCGGGAATGGGGACAAATGGGAACCGGGTATCTGCGTTCCCTTTTTGCCCTGGGCTTTCAGGGGTTTTTGATCCTGATCTGTGTTGCCATTTATGCAGTGCTGGTCCAGTCTATCCCATCGTCCGGCGACGTGCACGGCGCGATCTGGGGAACGGCGGGTTATACGGTACTGCTGGCTTTTGCCCTGTTTAAGACAGGTTCGTTATCCAAATCCATATTTAATGCAAGATAGCATGAACAAAACCAATTCTAAAAAGGAGGATTTTATATATGAGTAAAACCAATACAGAAAAAATGGCGCCGGAGACACAGACGCCGGAAATGGCAAACGGCATGAAGCTGGATGTCCGCGTGCGTCCGATCGCCCCAATGGGAAACCTGCTGGCGTTTGCCAATGTTACGATTGGCGGATGCTTTAAGATTGACGGCTTCCGTATCTGTTCCAGTGAAAAGGGGCTGTATGTCAATATGCCCGCAACCCAGGATAAGGGAGGCAACTGGAAAGATGTCTGCTGGCCGGTTACGGCAGAGTTCCGCAAGCAGCTCAACGATGCCTTAATCGATGGGTACGGGCAGGCTATTGAAAATTTGCAGGCAACTCTTGAAGCGACAAAGGGAGCAGCGGAAAAACCTTCCCTGACCGGTGCATTGAAAGAAAATGCCGGTAAGGTCAAAGAACAGCCGGCCAAACCGGCCACATCTAAGAATGAGCAGGCTCGCTAATGCCGGAAACGAAACAGTACGGCATTATCTATGCCGATCCGCCCTGGCATTATGACAGGAAACATGGAAGCGGCGTTGCGGAAAACCATTACCCCACAATGAGCATTGAAGAAATCTGTGCCCTGCCGGTATCGGAACTTGCCGCAAAAGACAGTGCCCTTTTTCTGTGGGCGACCTTCCCGCAGCTCAATGAAGCCTTCCGGGTGATCGATGCCTGGGGATTCAAATATAAAACGCTGGCTTTTCTATGGCTCAAACAGAACCGGAAAGCGGATAGCTGGTTTTATGGCATGGGCTTTTGGACCCGCTCAAACGCGGAGGTCTGCCTGCTGGCAACCAGAGGCCGTCCGAAACGCCAATGTGCGGGAATCCATCAGTTTGTGATCTCCCATATTGAGCAGCACAGCAAGAAACCGGACGAGGTGCGGGATAAGATCGTAAAACTCATGGGCGATCAGCCCAGAGTGGAACTGTTTGCAAGACAAAAGACACCCGGCTGGGATGTATGGGGCAATGAAGTGAACTGTACGCTGACTATGCCGGAGCGAAAGGGGTGATTTTGATAGAACAAGATGCAAAGCGGCTGCTTATGGAACGGCTGGACGAGTGTTTGAAGGTTCATGCGGATATGCTGGATGCACAGAACATCGGCAGTATTTACGAGTTACAGGGACTTTCGGAACTCCACTATTATCTGAAGGTTGAGCATGTATTTACTCCGGCGGAAGTAGAGGCGCTTCTTTCTTTTCAGGACCCGTTGGATGTAGCCCGATGGTGTTGGGAAGAAAATAACCATGAACACAGTTTCCCGATCTGCGATCTTCTCAAAGAAATTGATGCAGCGCAAAAATTTGAACATTTCACAAGCGAACCTTCCGCACAGGACAAATATACGCTCCTGATGAAACGGCTGGGACAGAATTACTTTGCTTACAGGGAAAGCCTTATGTCAAGAGATAAGGAATCCTTAATTGAAAAAGCTGCTGAAATTACAGCCATGCAGGAGGCGTATTCCTATCTGACAACAAAGTTTGAGTTCAGGGATGAAATGCTGGATGATGTGCTGGCGCTTGAGAATCCTTTGAAATACTTTGCAGACCGTTGGCTTATGCCGGTTTCAGATGTGTTCGACGTGGATATGGATATTCGGGAAAATATTGCCGGAATCCGAGACAGCCAGGAATACCTGTGTCAGAGAGAGCCGGCTGTTTCTGTCCTGGCACGGCTGCAAAATGCGGCTCAGGAAGTGCGGGAATGTCCGGCTGTGGAGAAACCGGTACGCGATTTCGGTGCACGGTAATGGGCCGGAAATTATATTACGATGGGAGGTGTATAGATGCCTTATGTACCTGTACCAAAGGATTTAACCAAAGTTAAGACTAAGCTGGCCTTCAATCTGACGAAGCGCCAGCTTATTTGTTTCAGCCTTGCCGGACTTGTCGGCCTTCCGGTGTATTTCTTTACCCGCGGGGCGATCGGCAATTCGGCGGCTGTACTTTTGATGATCGGGCTGATGATGCCCTTTTTCTTCTTCGCCATGTATGAGCGTGACGGGCAGCCGGCAGAAAAGATCTTGAAGAACCGGCTCCGTTATAAGCTCTGGCCGAAGGACCGTCCATACAGGACGGATAACCTGTATAAATCTATGTCAAAGAAGGAGGTTACAAAGATTGCCAAAAAACAAGCAGCAGGAAGCTCAGGAAAAGCGTCTGCAAAAAAACATCAGGCAGGCCAAAAAGACCGGAGCCGATGCAAAGCAGGGCAAAACTAAGTCTGCCCGTTCCAAGCCGTCTAAAAAAGGCGGCTTTTTTGCCGGGCTGAAAGCAGATGCCCCGCAGACGGTCCAGCAGAGCATTCCCTACCGTGAAATGTACCGGGATGGGATCTGCCGGCTGACCGATACCCTTTACACCAAAACGGTGCAGTTTTTTGATATTAACTATCAGCTTGCACAGGCAGATGATAAAGCACAGATCTTCGAGGGTTACTGCGATTTCTTAAATTACTTCGACGCCTCGATCCATGTGCAGCTTACCTTTATCAACCAGCGAGCCAATATGCAGGATTTTACCAAAAGCATTGACATCCCTCCCCGCGGCGACGAGTATGACGGAATCCGCAAGGAATACGGGGATATGTTAAAGAACCAGTTGCAGAAAGGAAATAACGGTCTCACCAAACGCAAATACATTACCTTTGGAATCGAGGCAGATGACCTGCGTACTGCGAAAATGCGTCTGGAACGCATTGAAACGGATGTGCTGGCAAATTTCAAGACCCTGGGAGTTCAGGCGAGATCCTTAAACGGACTGGAACGTCTGGAACTTCTTCACAGCCAGCTTCACCCGGACGGTCAGGAAAAGTTTCATTTCCAGTGGTCGGATCTGCCTAAGACCGGTCTTTCTACCAAAGACTTCATTTCCCCATCCGGGCTGTCTTTTTCAAAGGATGGAAAGACATTCCGGGTAGGCGACCATTCCGGTGCTGTCTCCTTTTTGCAGATTTTGGCGCCGGAGCTTACCGACCGGCTTTTAGCGGATCTTCTTGACTTAAACGACGCCGTGACCGTCAACCTGCATATCCAGTCTATCGACCAGGCGCAGGCGATCCGAAACATCAAGCGTAAAATGTCGGACCTGCAGAAAATGACCATTGAGGAACAAAAGAAAGCGGTCCGATCCGGGTATGACATGGACATCAGTGCGACTCGTTCCTGAACAAAGCCTTCGTGGTTGAAGGACAAAATCAGGCACTAACAAAAGAACGAAAATTTCAGATGTTAGGAGAACTAACAATCCAAGAGGTGGAATGATGGGGT